>JAITRP010000171.1 GCA_031288305.1 Zoogloeaceae bacterium | reverse complement strand
GGGGTTAACAAGGTGTTCCAGCGGCTCGGGAATGTGGCGGACGTAGCCTTGCACGTAGTCTATGCCCAGTTCCCGAACGACCTTCAGGATGGATTCGCTGCTGACGAATTCCGCGATGGTCTTCAGGCCGTGCGCCTTGGCCAGTTGCACGATGGACTGCACCACGGCGCGGTCCGAGGCGTCGTGGTCGATGTTGGCGATGAACAGGCCGTCAATTTTCAGGTAATCGACGTGAAACTGCTTCAGATACGCAAAGGAGGAAAAGCCGCTGCCGAAATCATCAAGCGACAGTGAAGCCTTCATTCCGCGAACGCGCTTGATGAAATTCAGCGCGTTCGCAAGCTGACTGATGGCGCAACCTTCCGTGATTTCAAAACACAGGCGCGAAGCGTCAACCTGGTGGCGTTCGATCTGTTCGTGCACGTAATCCGGGAATTCCCGGTCCGAGAGGCTGGCGCCGGAAATATTGATGGCGAAGCGTTCCACGTCCGGCATGATTCCCATTTTTTGCCATCCGGCAAGCTGGCGGCAGACATTTTCGATCACCCAACGGTCGATGTTGCGCATGAGATTGAAGCGTTCGGCGGCGGCGATGAAACGGGCGGGCGTCTGGATATTGCCGAGAAAATCACGCAGGCGAAGGAGAATTTCGACATGCCTGGGCTTTTCCGCGCACAGGGGTTCGAGATTCTGGAAGTACAGCAGGAAGCGTCCCTCGGAAAGCGCGGCGGTGACATGGCCGATGGAGCGGAATTCCTCGTGCCGCATCCGGATGTATTCGTTGTTCTCATCGTACAGTTCCACGCGGTTGCGCCCTTGTTCCTTGGCGGCATAGCAGGCGGTATCCGCCGCCATCAGGATGTCGGTGAAATTGTCCATGCCGGAGGCGACGCGCACCACGCCCGCCGACGCGCCGATATAGAAGCTGCGTCCGCCATAGGTGAAGGTGTAGGCGCGAATCTCCGAAATCAGGACTTCCGCGTGACGCATGGCTTCCATTTCGTCACAGTCGCGCAGCAGGATGCTGAATTCGTCGCCGCCCAGGCGCGCGAGAAAACCTTGCTGGGCGTGGTTTTGCAGGATCTTGGTCAGTTCGATCAGCAATTGGTCGCCGGCGATGTGACCGCAGGTGTCATTGATGACCTTGAACTGATCGAGGTCGAGATAGAGCACGGAAACAGGACGGCGATCCTGCTGGAATTGCTCGATGGCCTGGCGCAACTGGCGTTCGAAGGCGCGGCGATTGTGGAGGCCGGTCAGGGGATCGTGAATGGACTGATAGGCCAGTTCCTCGGTGACATGGTGTTGCAGGGTGATGTCCCGGATGCTGGAACGATAGCCCAGGGACTCGCCTTGTTTGTCGCGGATGGATTGCCAGGACATGGCGCACCAGACGCAGTGTCCGTCACGATGCAGGATGCGGAATTCCATGTTCTGCCCGCTGTGTCCGTCCCGCGCCTGGCGCATCTGATGGCGAATCAGATCCTGATCGTCGGCATGCACCAGATTCAGGGGAAACGGTTCCATGCGCATGCACTCTTCCGGCGAAAAACCGGTAATGCGCTGCACGGCGGGATTGACCCAGCGCAATTTGCCGTTCGTGTCGAACCAGTTTTCCCAGGCGTAGGTATAGTCGGCAATGGCGCGAAAGCGCTGTTCGCTGTCTTCCAGCGCGCGCACCCGGTTTTGCACGGCGTCGATCATGCGGTTGAAGTTGGCGGCAAGCATGGAAATTTCGTTTTGCCCCTTCACCTGCGCGCGCTGGGTAAAATCCCCCATGCTGATGCGCCGGCTGACTTCCGAGAGACGCACCAGTCCCTGGGTCATGTAGTAGATGACGCTATAGAGAAAGAGCGCCAGCAGGGAGACGCCGCCCACGCCGATCAGCGTGCTTTGTTCGAGCAGATCTTGCCGGGCTTCCGCGATGAGATTGGAGCTGCGTCCCATGTACAGTTGTCCGTAGACCACGTCTTCGATGGCAATCGGGAAGATGCTGTGGAGCATGCCGTCCTTGTCCATGCCTTCTTCCGGCAATGCCTGATCTTCCGGCCAGCCAGCGGAGGCGGCGCGTTCGCCGGCTTCATTGACGACGACAATGTAACGCAATTCCCGGCTCTGGCGCAGATCGTCCAGTATGTCGCGCAAGGAGGCGTAATCATGAGCCAGCAGATAGGGCGCAAAAACCTTGCCGAAAGTCCGTCCCTGCTCAAGCACGTATTCGCTCTGTTCATCCTGGAAGTAGCGGTTGGTCAGCAACAGGTTGTTGCCGACAAGGAGGAACAGGGTCAGGACGCTGACGAAGAGGCTGCTCAACAGAAGCTGGGTACGGAAGGAATGGCGGGGAAAACGTTCCGGAAAGCGCAGTTTCATGATGGTTCCTGGGCAGACGCGGGCGCTTTGAAGAAGGGCTGCTGCCGGAGAATTTCCACATAGGGACGCATGGTCGTGATGTCCTGTTGAGAGATGGGCACATAGCCCTCATAGCCGGAGGCGGCAAAGAAAGCCTTGCCTTCCTCGGTCGCGGGAAAACTTTGAAACGCCTTGCGGATGCGCTCGATGAGCGCGCCATCCAGACGACCGTCCGCCAGCATCATCAGATGCGGCAGGGCGTGATCGCCCATGTCCAGACCACGCGTTTCGATGACGCGCAGGTAGGAGCGGGGGTCATGGTGCAACAGGTTGAGGGGACCAAAGTTCGTCACCGCCGCATCCGCGTCGTGCGCCACGACCGACGCCATCGCCGCCGCGTGGCTGGGGCGAATCAGCATCTGGTAATCCGCGCCGGCCTTCATGCCGTTTTTCGCAAGTTTCTGGATGCCCGCCTGCGTGAAAAACGAAGCGTAGTCGGGAAAGGCGATGCGCTTGCCGCGCAAATCACGGCTATTTTTCAGGGAACTGTCGGCGCGCACCACGAAAATGAAGGTAAACGGCGCTTTGTAACGCGCCAGCGGCACGTAATCGTAGTCCAGGCACAGGACGCCAAAATGCGGCGGCGTGATGAGAATATCGAAGCGCTTGTCCAGGGAATCGTTCAGAAAAGCGGCATGATCCGCTGAAGTATAGAGCCGGACCGGACGTCCCAGGCTCTTTTCCAGGTACTGTATCAACGGGCGATGCGCGTGGAACAGGCTGGTGGGTGAATTGAAGGGCGCGATTCCCAGGCGCAAGGGCGCTTCCTGCGCCCTTGCCGCGGAACAGAATGGCAGTGCTGCCACTACCAAAAGCAAAAAGATGCGACATAACATGATCTGGATTGGTGCGAAGAGATTGAGAGCAATATTCCGGGGAGGATGTCGTAACCGCCATGCGGCTTCTCCAATCCGCAGGCTCATATAACTATCTTACTATAACTTTAGCAATATACTCGAATTTTTACGAAACGTTACGAATCTTGCCAATGCTTAGCAAGAAATTAGCGGCAGCCCTTCAGGGCTGCCGGTCTAACGTCATTGGGAAGGGGTTTCTCTCCCCTCCCCAATGGCTACGGATTGATCCCCCGGCCTTCACAGGCCGGGGTCTCACCTTCGCACCGCCCTGAAGGGCGGGGTTTCAAACCAGAGTTGGTTTTACGTGAAGCAAGCAAGATGTCCGCGAGCGCCGCGCCCTGAACGACGCCATTCGCGGCGCTCGGGGCGCGTGACCCAACGCAAAACCAGCCCGTCCTTATGGTTTTGTGTTGCCTTTCCGCCAAAAAAAAGCGGGTTTCGCTTGCCTTTTTTGCTGACTGAACCGGGGAAAAGCGGGGCTTTGCTTTTTGCCGCACGCCTTAATGCAACACTCGGCGCTCCTTTTCCGGCTTGAGTATGGGCGCGCCGCCAGGCGAGGCGTGACGGCAGGTCAAGCGCCAGCCGTTCTGCCCGCGCAGGTAGATGTGGGTTGCCTGGATGGGGTTGCCCACCTCCTTGTTGGCGTACAGGCGTTCGATCAGATGGTGGACGGAAATCAGCATGCTGTGCCAGCGGGCGACGCGCTGGCGGCGGATTTCCATGCGAACGCCGCCGAGAATGCCGCGCCAGCTTGCCTGGATGGCGGCAAAGCCCAGCAATTGCGTGCCGGTCGGGTGGACGCAGATGATTTCATCGTCTTCCGCCCAGACGTTCATCAGGGCATTGAGGTCGCGTTTGGCGATGGCGTCGTAGAAGGCGGTTTCGGCGTCTTCCGGCGTTGGGTAGATGAGGGCGGCGGACATGGCGATCAGGAGAGGAGCGGCAGGCAGAGCGCGAGGACTTCTTGTGGGGTGACGTTTTCCAGGCAGTCACTGTGACCGAGCGGACAGACGCGCTTGAAGCAGGGACTACAGGGCAGAGCGTGGCGCACGATGACGGCCTGGCCGGACAGGGGCGGCGTGAAGTCCGGCGAGGAGGAACCGAAAATGGCCAGCGTGGGCCGCGAAAGCGCCGCCGCGACGTGCATCAGGCCGGAATCATTGCAGACCACCAGCGTTGCCAGGGCGATGAGGTCGATGGCCTGATCGATGCGGGTCTTTCCGCAGAGGTTGCGGCAATCGCCGGTTGTTTGCCTGCGGATGTCTTCCGCCAGCGCGTGATCCTTTGCCGAGCCCAACAGCCACACCGCGCAGCCGACATGCGTCAGTTCCCTGGCCAGCGCGGCGAAATGCCGGGACGGCCAGCGCTTGGCCGGGCCGTATTCCGCGCCGGGACAAAAAACAGCGAGTTTTTCCGGCCTTTTGATTTCCAGGGAAGCCAAAGTGCTTTCTTGCTGCTCTGGCGTGGAGGCAAGGCGCGGCGGTTCGACCGGGCGGAACAGGGGATCTCCCGGCGCTTCCGCCAACTGGGCGAAGCGTTCCGCCATCAAGGGCAAAGCGGCCTTATCCAGCGCGTGACGCCGGTTGAGAATCCCGAAACGGCATTCCCCCGTGAAACCGACGCGTTCGGGAATCCCGGCCCAAAAGGGAATCAGGGCGGACTTGAAGGAATTGGGCAGCACATAGGCGCGCCGGTAGCCGCGCCGCGCCAGATCGCGCGCAAGGCGAAAGCGTGCGCGCAAGGCCAGTTCGCCATGCGGGAAAGGGTTTTCGATGACGCTGGAAATTTCCGGCATCCGGGAGAGCGCCGGGGCAACCCAGGCCGGAGCCAGGGCATCCAGATGCAGCTCCGGCGTCTTCTGCAGGAGGCGGGCAAACAGCGGTTGCGCCATGACGACATCCCCAATCCAGGAAGGCGCGATGATGAGGGCGCGTGAGGACATGCCGAAATTCATCGTAAAACTAACTCCGGTTTGAAACCCCGCCCTTCAGGGCGGTGCGATGCATGTTCGTGTATTCTTCCGAAAGGCAGACGCCGCCCCGCTGCCTCGCAATTCGCTGAATCTGCCCCAATGTATATGACGTAGCCACGCCAAGGTTCCTCCGAAGGAATGCAGCGGTCTTTAAACGTAGGCCAGCCAGTCGCCATGTTGCGGCGAACGACCATTGACCACATCGAAGAATTTTGCCTGCAAGCGTTCCGTGATCGGGCCGCGCGCGCCCGCGCCAATCTTGCGGTCGTCCACTTCGCGGATGGGGGTGACTTCCGCCGCCGTGCCGGTGAAAAAGGCTTCGTCGGCGCAATAGACTTCGTCGCGGGTGATGCGTTTTTCCTTGACGGGAATCCCCAGTCCGGCGGCCAGTTTCAGGATGGTGTCGCGGGTGATGCCTTCCAGGCAGGCGGTGAGTTCCGGGGTGTAGAGTTTGCCCTCCTTCACGATGAACACGTTCTCGCCGGAACCTTCGGCCACGTAGCCTTCGGGGTCGAGGAGCAGGGCTTCGTCGTAACCGGCGTTGGTCGCCTCGTTGTTGGCGAGGATGGAATTCACGTAGGGGCCGGAAGCCTTGGCGCGCACCATGGAGATATTCACGTGATGGCGCGTGTAACTGGATATCTTTACACGGATGCCCTTGGCCATCGCCTCTTCACCCAGATAAGCGCCCCAGGGCCAGGCGGCCACGGCCAGATGCACCTTCGCCCCCTTGGTGGATAGCCCCATCTTTTCGGAACCGTAGAAGGCCAGCGGCCGGATGTAGGCGGAATCGAGGTGGTTGGCGCGGACGACTTCCTTTTGCGCTTCGTTGACCGTTTCCTTGTCGAAGGGCAATTGCATCTGGAAGATATGGGCGGAATTGAAAAGGCGGTTCGTGTGCGCGTCCAGGCGAAAGATCGCCGTCCCGCTGCCGGTCTTGTAGGCGCGCACGCCTTCAAAGACGCTCATGCCGTAATGCAGCGAATGCGTCAGGAAATGCAGCTTTGCTTCCCGCCAGGGAACCAGCTTGCCGTCAAACCAGATAAACCCATCGCGATCTGACATGCTCATGATCTTCGTCTCCTGTATTGTGTCCTGTATTGTGTCAAAAATACCCGCGCCAAGACGCGCTATTCTAACGAATTCATTCGCGCAATGCGCGACAAACCATCATCGGACGCGCGTGGAAATTGTGCGATGCATGCGTCCGCAAGTAGAATCCAACTTCTTGCTGGTTCCTGCAGCAAAAAAGAAACTGTTTCGCTCGCCTTTTTTGGATAAACCGGCAGAAAACAGGAGTTTATTTTTTGACGCCTCCTTTATCCCGGCGATGCGATGGCGTGCCGCTTCGCCAAGACCCGTGCCGGGGGCTGGCGTATCTTGCATGCTTGCCGGAACTCTTCGGATTTGCCCATGAACGAACGCGCTTGGAAACCCAATGTCACCGTCGCCGCGCTGGTCCTGCGTGACGGCAGGTTTTTGCTGGTGGAAGAGAAGACCGGGGATGGCATTTGCCTCAACCAGCCCGCTGGGCATCTGGAGCATGGCGAAACCCTGTTGGAAGCCGTCATCCGCGAATGCCGGGAAGAAACCGGGTATGACTTCTGTCCCCAGTCGCTGGTTGGCGTGTATCTGCGGCCAAGCCAGCAAGACAAGGTGACGTACCTGCGCTTTGCCTTCGCGGGCGAAGTGGTCGGCTACGATCCCGAAAGGCCGCTGGATACAGGCATCATCGCCGCGCGCTGGCTGACGCCGGAAGCCTTGCGCGCCGCGCCGGAAAAACTGCGCAGTCCCCTGGTGGAAGAATGTGTGCTGGACTATCTGGCGGGGCGGCGCGCCTCTTTGACGTTGCTGCGATGAGTCCGAAAACATGCCGCATCCGTCTCGTCCTGATCGGCATGGCGACTGCTTGTCTGTCGCTGTTGCCCGCGCGCGCGCAGACGACCGGCGAGGAAGCGCAAATCGAGCTTTGTTTCAACTACGGTTGCCTCAGCCGCCAGACGGTCGTCTTTTCCGACGACCGTTTCGGGACGGCAACGCGGGAACTGGCGGAGGCCAGGGACGCCGCCGAGGAACGCGAACACCTGGCGCGGGCGGTGGGGCGTCTGTATGCGCTGGCGGCGGAACAGACGCCGGTGGGCGCGGATCAGGGCGGCAATTACGCGGACGCGGGCGTGTCCGGGCGCATGGACTGCATCGATCATTCGCGCAATACCAGCGCCTTCTTGCATCTTCTGGCGGAACGCGCCCTGTTGCGCTGGCATCGGGTATTGCCGCCCACGCGCCGCATGCGGTTTTTCCTGTTGCAGCATTTTTCGGCGCAAATCGAGGAGACGGAAGGCGGCGGGCGCTATGTGGTCGATAGCTGGTTCGTGGATAACGGCGAACCCGCTGTCATTTTGACGCTGGAGGATTGGAAAAGGGGAGGCGGGCCGGATGTCTGAAAGAACCGTGATCGTCGGGCTTTCCGGAGGCGTGGATTCCTCGGTGGCGGCGCTTTTGCTGAAACAGCAGGGCTACCGCGTGCTGGGACTGTTCATGAAGAACTGGGAAGACGACGATGATGACGCCTACTGCGCCGCGCGTCAGGATCTGCTCGACGTGATGAGCGTTGCCGACGTGCTGGGCATCGACGTGGAAGTGGTCAATTTTGCCGCCGAATACCGCGAGCGGGTGTTTGCCGAATTCCTGCGCGAATACCAGGCGGGACGCACGCCGAATCCGGATGTGCTGTGCAATTCCGAAATCAAGTTCAAGGCGTTCCTGGAACACGCGCTGTCCCTGGGCGCGGACTATATCGCCACCGGGCATTACGCCGATGCGCGCGAAAACGCCGGAAGTTATCAACTCCTGAAAGCCGCGGACGGCGGCAAGGATCAGAGCTATTTTCTCTATCGCCTGAATCAGGCGCAACTGGCCAGAACCCTGTTTCCGCTCGCCCGCCTCTACAAGCGCGAAGTGCGAAAGATTGCCGTCGGCGCCGGGCTGCACGTCGCGCTCAAGAAGGATTCCACTGGCATCTGTTTTATTGGCGAGCGTCCATTCAAGGCGTTTTTGAGCCGCTATCTGCCGCCGCAAAAGGGTGAAATCCGCCGTCTCGATGACGATTTGCCGCTGGGCGAGCACGATGGCCTGATGTATCACACCATCGGTCAGCGCAAGGGACTGCGCATCGGCGGGCGGAAGGAAACCGGCAAACCCGGCGGCGAGCATGCGGCCTGGTTCGTCGCGGGCAAGGACCTGGCAAGAAATGTGCTTTATGTCGTGCAAGGCCACGATCATCCGGCGTTGTTGCGCGACCGGCTCATCGCCCGCCAGCTTTCCTGGATTGCGAGGCAAGCGCCGCATCCGCGTTGGGTGTATGCCGCCAAGCCGCGTTATCGCAGCGAAGACGCGCCCTGTGTGCTGGCAAGCGTCGAGGACGCGGGTTGCGCGCTTGATTTTGCCCAGCCGCAATGGGCGTTGACGCCAGGGCAATCCGTGGTGATATATGAAGGCCGGGTCTGTCTGGGCGGAGGCGTCATCGAGTCCGCCGGAAACATTGCCGGAAACATTGCTGGAAAAGGAAACAGGCATGACGTTTGATGCAGCGCCCCTGCGCGGCGCCGAACTGGAAGTCTTCATGAATCATCTCGAAAACGAGATGGGCGAGCGTATGTCCAGCGGCGGCATCGAGGATACGGAACTGCGGGCGCGTCTCCGCGCCCAGCCCTTGCGGGCGGATACGCTGGAAGCCATCGGGCGGCTGCATACCCTGTGGATATGGGCGGGCGACGCCAGGGCGGCAATAGATGAAATCGAAACGGACGGCGCGGCGCTGCTGGCAGCTACATCCGCCGAAGAACAGGCGGACGCTGAAATGACGTTGGTCTTGTTTCGCTTGCAGGTGGCGGAACATTTCGCGGACGAGGCGGCGATGCGCGCGGGCATCGCCGAGGCGCGCGCCCTGGCGCTGGAGCCAGACCTGCATGCGGCGTGGCACCTGCATAATCCGGTGTTGTCCAGGCTTGCGTGCCGCCAGCCGGACATCGCGCTGGACGCCAGCAGTCTGTGCCGCGAACTGGAGGCGCGTCTGCCCAAGCAGGAATCGAGACTCCTCTGGGACACGGTGCGCTTCTTCATCCGCAACGCCAGAATCCACGCGGATAACCAGGAGATGGACGAAGCAAGAAAGGCGGGCGCGCAGGCCATTGCCGCCTTGCAAAACGCGGTGGACAAGGCAAGCGTCAAGGTGGAAAACTGGCTGGAGGCGGGGGATGCGCTGATCGAATTCGCGCCGGAACAATTGCAGGCGATTCAGGCGGCGGCGGACGCCTTGAGCCAATCCTGGCCGTTGCCGCAGCGGCGGCAGGTGGAAGTGCGCCTGACGCGGCTTGCGGCGCGCGCGCGCTACGCCTTGTGCGATCTGGATGGGGCGCTGTCTGCCTGTGAAGCGGCGCGTTACAGCCTGGCGGCGGGCGGCGGCTATGCGGACGATTTCATCGAATACGAACTGCCCTGGCTGATGGAAGCCGAACGCAGGGAAGCAGCCGGGCAGCGGGCGTTTTTCCATATCTATTTTCTCGGCGCGACGACCGAGGGAATGCGCGAAGCGGTGCTGCGTCTGGTGCATGAACGCCTCGCCGACGCAACGGATACTTCCGTGTGGTGGCCGCTGTGCGTGATGCGCGCGGCGCAGACCGCCAGCGATCTGGAAAAACTGCTGTCGGTTGCGCCAAGGGAAGACTGGGGCGAAATTTCCGCCGCGCACCGGGCGATTTTCGGCGCGCTGCGGACAGCGGACTGGGATGCGCTGGAAATGAAGACGCGCATGGAAAGCCTGTTATCGCTGGATGCCGTGTCGCCGCTGACGGCATTGAAGGATCAGGTGTTTTCGGCTGCCCGTGATTTGGCGGAAAGCCGTTCTCCCCGCCATCCGTGGGCGCGGCGGCTGGCCGCCATGCAAGACAAGGAAATGGAACGCGCCGACGCTTCCACCGCCCTGGCGCAACTGGAAGCCGTCATCCGGGAAGGCAGGATGCAGGACGCCTGGACCTTGATTGCCCTCATGCGCCTGCGTCTCGAGGTGCTGGGGCTGACGGAAGCGTTTTTGCGCCCGCTGCCGCCAATACAGAACGGCATGGCCTTGTACAGCCTCGCCCTGGCCCTGCCGGAAATGCTGGAAAAAGATTTCGCCATGGAACGGATGGTGCTGGATGCGCAAGAACAGGCAAAACTGGACCGCTTGTCGCACGACATGCAACGCGCGCTCTACGAACAAGGCAGGGCGCGCATGGAACAGTATTTCGAGACGGGCAAGGGACATCCGCACGAAGGCAACGCGCATCTCTATTCCCTGCTGTGCAACAACCTTGCCGCCCTGTACCGCGCGGACGCGCGCTACTCGGAAGCCATCACGCTGCACAATCTGGGGATTGCCGCCAGACCCTTCGCCGAACATTACCAGGGCATACTGGATTGCTACTGGAGCCTGGATGACAACGCCAATATCGCTGAAGCGGCGGAGCAGCTCTGGCATTACGCGGCGCGCTACGGCTACAGCCGCCACGATCCCAATCAATACGCGGGCCGGGTCGCCAAGGCGCTGTACCGCATGGGGCGCGATGAGGAAATCGCCGTCTGGCTGAAACGATTGCTGAACTGGCAGCGGAAAAATAGCGTGGACGGCAAGGAAAAAGCGGAAAAACGCTTGTCCAATGAATCCTTGCGCGCGCGGCTGGAAGTGGCCTGCTACATGTTCCGTTCCCATGCGGACGAGTGCATGACGATGTGGCGGCGCATCAAGGCGCAGGTGGAAGTGAGCGAGGACGCCATGGTGCACGCCGCCAGCGGCGATTTGATGCACGGCAGCAAACAGTATGCGGAAGCCGTCCCGCACTACGAACGCGCTCTGGAACTCAACCGCGCGCGTGGCGAGGACTGCGATGAAACCCTGGAAGCCGCCATCCTCAAACGCCTGAAAGACTACCGCGCCCAAGACGAAGCAAAAACCGAAAACAAACCGTGGTGGAAGATCTGGTGATCAGAAGACAGAACGGCGGCTGCGTTGCCCCGGCAACGCAGCTCTGGCGCGCGAGCGTTTGCCATTGCGTTCCTCCCCTGACAAGGGGGAGAGCAGGAGGAGTTTGCAGCGACAAAATTGGCTTTTTACATGATTTGCCGCTGCAAACCCCCCTCAATCCTCCCTTGTGTGCGGCTTCGCCAGACCAGCCTTCGGCCTTGTGGCCTCGTCAGGGGGGAAGCGGACAAGCAGGCACCTTTAACCCGCACCATACAGCAATTTCGCGCAATTGCCCTGTCAATCCAACGGCATTCATGCGATTGCCCTGGTGCGGACGGGTAGCGGGTTTTTACTTTTTCCCGCCTCCCTTATATAGTCTCCCCACCTTATTTTTTCCCCGAACTCATGGAACTTCGCAAATTGCAAAAAATCGCCGTTTCGGCGCTGGAAGACATCAAGGCAAAAGAGATTGAAATCCTCAATACCGCCCGCTTGACCGGGCTTTTTTCGCGGATGATCATCGCGCTTGTGGCGATTCCAGCCGCCAAGTGCGCGCAGCGGGCGGCGAGGTGCTTTCCGTGGAAGGCGAGAAAAATGGCGAATGGGTGCTGATCGACCTGGGCGATGTCGTCGTGCATGTGATGCAGCCCGTCGTGCGCGCCTTCTACAATCTGGAAGAACTCTGGGGTTCCGGGAGCAAGAGGCGGGGATGAGGCTTGCGATTGTCGCCGTCGGACACCGGCATCCGGACTGGGTGCGGGCGGGCGACGATACGGCGCTCTGATCGGAGGCGCGGAGGGAACTCGATGACGAACTGAAGACAGAAGCCGGCGGCCTGCTGCGTCTTTCCAGCTTCACCCTGCCGCATGGCCTCGCGCGTCTGCTGCTCTGCGAACAGCTTTATCGCGCCGCGAAGCCTCTTGAAAAACCATCCGTACCACCAGGACTGAAGCGCGAATGACAGAAAACAGCAAAAACGCCGCGCTCTGGCGAGGCGGCCAAAGCCTACGTGCGGCGTCTGGTGATCGCCAAGGCCAAACATGGCGCGTGCCTTGCCCTCTCGCAGCCTTGCCGCGCGTCCGGTGCTTGCTGTCGGCACCACGCGGGAGGTCGATGACGACGTCATCGGCAAGTCCGTAGATGCGGATGATGCCCGCGCCCTCCTGCGGCGGCTTTCTGGCCGCGTTCATCGGGTGCTGACCGGCGTAGCCGTCTCTTGCGGGGAGGAAACGCGCGTTCTCGTCAATGTTTCCGTGATGCGCTTTCGCCCTCTGGAGGAGGCCGAAATCCATCGCTATGTCTTGAGCGGAGAACCCCTGGACAAGGCGGGCGCTCATGGCGTCCAGTGTGGCGCGGAACTGTTCGTCGAACAGATTCGCGGCAGTTTCACCAGCATCATGGGACTGCCACTGTGCGAAACCGGCATGCCGCTGAAAGCTGCGGGCGTAAAGGCAAGGCAGCCCACACTAGCCAGTCACGTTGGATCGACACAATTTTGGCGTGACTGCCCTGCCGGAAGCCCCTCTCCCTCCCCCTTGCGGGGGAGGCACGCAGAGCGCCGGGGAGGGGGGGAAGCGGCAGTCCATCGGCTTTGCCCTCCCGAACCGCTGCCTCATCTCCCGGCGCTACGCGCCACCCCCCCCAACACCTCGCAAGGGGAGACGGGAGTGTTTGCTCTGTCTTCAAGCATTTTGAATTTCATATGGTTTATTCGGCATGACTGACCAAGGTCTGTTGGCAATCGCCCCCTCTGTTAATGCTAAATGGATTTATGTGGCAAAAATTTTGTTTGCATTCAATGTGTTACAGATGGTCTTTTTGCAAACTGAACTGGCGCAAAGCGGGTTTTCACTTTGCGCCACACGTATTCAAAGGGCGAAGCGGGCAAGCGCCAGGATCAGGAGCGTGTAGCCCGCGGCGATCACGTCGTCCAGCATCACGCCCAGGCCGTTTTTCAGGTGTTCGTCAAACCAGCGCGCCGGTTGCGGTTTATGGATGTCGAACAGGCGAAAGAGCAAAAAGGCGGCGAGTTGCCAGTACCAGCCGGGCGGCGCCAGGGTCAGGATGAGCCAGAAGGGGACGATTTCATCCCAGACGATGCTGCCGTGATCCGGTTCATGGAGCGCCAGCCCCGTTCTGTGAATGGCGAGCACGCCGCCGATGAACGCCAGCGCGAGAAAAACCAGCCAGCCCGCAAATGAAAAAAGCGGATGGATGAGCGCGAAACTTAGCCAGGCAAAGAGCGTCCCCGCGGTTCCCGGCGCCCACAAGGATAATCCGCTGCCGCAGCCCAGCGCCACGAAGTGCGCCGGATGGGCAAAGAGAAAACGCAAGGGCGGCGGGCGGCTCATGGCGTACCTGCGGCCAGCGCGCGTTGCAGGTTTTGCGCGAAGATTTCCGCCGCTTGGAATCCCGCCACCCGCAAACCGGGAATCTCCGCGCCGGTTGCGTCAAAGAAGAGGATGCCCGGCGGGCCGTACAGATTAAAGCGCTGCAACAGCGCCTTGTCTTCGGCGCTGTTGGCGGTAACATCAACGCGCAGGCGGATGAATTCCTGCATCAGGCGGCGCACGTTTGCGTCCTGGAAGGTATCGCCTTCCATTTCCTTGCAGGCGATGCACCAGTCGGCGTAAAAATCCAGCAGCACCGGCTGGCCTGCCGTCTGCAGGCGAGTTTCCAGTTCGGACAGCGTATGTACGCGCTCGAAAGGCGGCGCGCGATCCGGCGCGGCAAAAGCGGAAGAGCGCAGGACGGCGAGCGGTTGCAGCGGATCGCGGCTGCCCGCCAGTGTGCCGATGAACAATGCCGCGCCCCACAACAGCAGGAGCACGCCCAGCGCCTTGAAACAGCGCAAGCCGCCGCCCGCTTGCCGCGGCAGTGGGTCGAGGGCGCGCAGGCGCATGGCGGCAACCAGTGATAACGCGGCGTAGGCGAGCATCACCGCCGCTGGCGGCGCGACGGGCGTCACCAGCCAGATGGCGAAGAACAGCAGCAGAAAGCCGAAGCCCTGCTTGACCGCTTCCATCCACGCGCCGGCGCGCGGCAGCCATGCGCCCGCCGATGTGCCGATAATCAACAGGGGCGTTCCCATGCCCAGCGCCATGACGAACAGGGTGATGCCGCCCAGAAGCGCGTCTCCGCTCTGGCCGATGTAGATCAGTACGCCCGCCAGCGGCGCGGCGACGCAGGGGCCGACGATGAGCGCCGAGAGCGCGCCCATGAGAAAGACCGCGAAGAAATGTCCGCCGCGCAGACGCCGCGCCCGCGCCGCCAATGCGCTTTGCAGACGCGCCGGCAATTGCAGGGTGTAGAAGCCGAACATGGAACCCGCCAGAAGCGCGAAAATTCCCGCAAAAGCGGAAAGCGCCCAGACGTTTTGCAAGGCGGCGGAAAAGAGGCTGCCGGAAAGCCCGCCCGCCACGCCCGCGGCGGCATAGGTGCAGGCCATGCCCAACACATAGGAGAGGGACAGGGCGAAGGCGCGGCGTTTGCGCAGGGTCTCGACTTTTCCCTGTTGGGCGTGACCAACGATAATGCCGGAAAGGATGGGCAGCATGGGAAAGACGCAGGGCGTCAGCGACAACCCCAGTCCGGCGGCGAAGAAGAGCGCGAGCTTGCCCCAGAATCCGGCTTCTCCCAGGATGCCGGCAAAAAAGCCGCTGGCGTCGCTATCCGCCGCGGATTCTGTGCGCGCCACGTCGCCCGCCGCGGGCAGCTCGCCTTCGGCGGGCAGTTCGGCGGTCAGCGTCTGCGTCTGCGGCAAATAGCACAGCCCCGCGTCCGCGCAGCCCTGCGAAGTCACCGACAATTCGAAGCGCATGGGCGCGCGCATGGTGCGCTCCACGGGCAGGCGAATGGCGACAACGTCATAGAACACTTCCACCTTGCCGAAACTCTCATCCGTTTTTTCCTTGCCCGCCGGAATCTGTGCCGCGCCTAGCCGCGCCATGTCGGCGGCAAAGCGGAAACGGTCGCGGTAGAGGTAATAGCCGGGGAGAATGGTAAAGCGCACTTCCAGCGTCCGGTCGTCGAGGGCGCGCACGGCGGGCTTGAAGGCAATGAGCGGATCAAGAAACTCCTGCGCCGGGGCTGTGGACGGCAACGCGGCGAGACCGAGGAAGACGAGCGGGAGAAGGCGGTTCAACAGACGACGCATGGCGGTTCCGTTTCCTTTTTTATCCATTCCAGATAGGCGGGCAGACCGGCGGTCAGCGGCAGGGCGATGATTTCCGGCAATTCGTAGGGGTGCAGGGCGCGAATCCGGGTTTCCACCGCGGCGTAGCGCGGGCGCGTGGTTTTGATGAGCAAGGGGATTTCCATCGCCGTTTCCACCTTGCCTTGCCAGCGATACACGGAATGGCAAGCGGTCAGCACGTTGACGCAGGCGGCAATGCCTTGTTCCACCAGCGCGCGCGCCGCGCGTTCGGCGCTTTTCATATCGGGAAAGGTCGTGATGACCAGCAGCGTATCGGCGGACATCAGGCTGTGCGCAGGAAGGCGGCGTCGATTTCGGCGCGCAGGGCGGCGTAGTCCGTCACCACGGGAAATTGCGGAAATTCGCGAATGACGTTTTCCGGCGGGCGAAAAAGAATGCCGCCATGCGCCTCGCTCAACATGGCGGTGTCGTTGTAGGAATCACCCGCCGCGACGACCCGGAAATTCAGTTCCTTCAAGCGGCGCACGGCTTCCTGTTTCTGGTTGGGCAGACGCAGATGGTAATGGACGACGAAGCCTTGCGCGTCCGTTTCCAGGCTGTGACAAAACAGCGTCGGCCAATTCAATTGGCGCATCAGCGGTTGGGCGAATTCATAGAAGGTGTCGGAAAGGATGATCAGTTGATAGCGTTCGCGCAAGTCGTCGAGAAACGCGCGCGCTCCCGGCATCGGCCCCATGTCGGCGATGACCTTCTGGATGTCCGGCAGTCCAAGCCTGTGCTGGCGCAGTTCATGCAGACGAAATGCCATCAGCCGGTCGTAATCCGGCTCATCGCGCGTAGTGCGGCGCAGCGCGTCGATTCCCGCGCGGTTTGCGAATTCCACCCAGATTTCCGGCACCAGCACACCTTCCATATCAAGACAGACCACGCGCACGACAAACTCCCGGAAAAATTGAAGAACGGCGATTTTACCCGATGCGCCGCCATCCGGTTCGCCGTGTCCGTTTCAGGAGTCGTCAAAAAATAGACCCGTGCTTTCTGCCGGTTTGTCCCAGAGTCTGTTGGCAATCGTCTTCCCTCTTGATGTCGATTGAGTTACGGTTGCGGGAATTTCGTTTGCATTCAATGCGTTGCAGAGAGGGCTGTTCGCCCGTTTCATCGTAAAACCAACTTCGGTTTGAAACCCCGCCCGGAAGAATCGGCGCGAAGGTTGTTCCCCCGGCCTTCAGGCCGGGGGAACAACCCGTAGCCATTGGGGAGGGGAGAGAAACTTCTTTCCAATGGCGTTGGACCGGCAGCCCTGAGGGTCTGACGCTAACTTCTTGCTCCAAAAAGGGACAGGCTTTGCCTGCCCCTTTTTGCCATTCAGGGCGTTGCGGATGAAGGCGCGGGACGCAGATGGTTCAGCAACCGGGCAAGGAGGGGCGGCGGCCAGTCGATGGCGTCAAGCAGGTTCTTGATGGCCAATCCCAGTTCGGTATCGCCTTCGATGCTCAATTGGCGCTTGAAAAACAGGGTGTCCGGGTCGTCCTGGCGGGTGAGCAGGCGCAGATAGGCATGAAGCTCACCGCGGAAGGTGACATCCACGGGCATATCCACGTCCTTGCGCCAAATTGGGCAGAAACGGCCAGCGCGACAGGCAAACAACGCTTCCGTGCCGCCATCTTCCACCACCACGCGAAAGCTGCGTTCCGCGCAGAGCAAAAGCGCGTCTTCCGGCAAAATCTTCAGGCGCAAGGCCGTATTCAGAGCAAGACAAAGCGACAGGGCATGTGGCCATTGCGGCAAACGCTGGTTGACCCGGCGCACGATTTCCGGCAGGCGGAACTCCGGAATGTTGGGCAAGGAAGAAATGAAGGTCATGGCAAAACGCTTTGGCGAAAAAACATATTCTAGTCCTTGCTGCGGTCGCTTGCACCTCTCTCTTTGTGGCGCGGATCGCCTGAATCAGGCCGTGCCATGCAGTGGCACCAGCGCAAATGAATTGTCAGGCCTAGTATCTTGCGTCGTCTAAACATTAGGATAAAGTCGTTTCAATTTTATTCTTGCATTCTCAGCGGTAAATTGCCAATCGACAGATTTAACTTGTGCGTTACGCGATGTTTCCCAGGCAGACAGTTCTTCTCTCAATGAAGGCAAATCATCGATTCTTCGGCGCAGACATTGCGTAGTCATGACATTCAACTCAATCTCCGCAACATTCAGCCAACTGCCATGCTTCGGCGTGTGATGCATCTCAAGCCTTTTTTGCCAGGCTCAATGCTTTCTTCGGTGGAAACGCTTCGTAAAGGGATGAAATTGTATGCGTGTTCAAATTGTCGGATGTCAGGATGATTTTTTCCGCGTCGGGATAGTGAATGGCAAGCAGCTTGTCGATCTGATGTGCCCAATCGATTTTGGTTTTGCGCTCCATTGCTTCTTGATGCCTTCTTCCGGCAAGAGGTTCCGTGAAGACAAAAATGCCGCGCGTGCCCTGCCGAACATATTCACTATCCTCTCGTTGAGGTCTGTTGGGCTTCATGGGGATCGGTTCCCTGGCCTCACCCAGCAACTGACAGGGTTTTTCATCCATGCGGATGACTGGATATTTTGGATCATACGGCCTTTGATAAACCTCCAGCACGTCTTCCATGGCCGCTACGAACGCGGCATTGTGTTCCGGTGGGATACGCCAGCACTTCTTTTGATGCGGTTTGAGCGGTGTTTTTTTAAAAGGCGACTGATCGTATTGTCAGAAATATGATCGACAATGCCGAGTTCCACTGTTTTTTCTTCCAGCAGACGCAACGTCCAGCGCGAAAAACCTTTCGGTGGTTCTCCACAGGCAAGCGCAATGATACGGGCTTTCGTATCACCTGTCGCAATTGGGGCAACCGGTGGTGTTTCCCGTTTTTTTCGCGTCAATACCTCATCCATGTTTTTTGTGGCAAAATCCTTGGCGACATGATATACTGTAACGGTACTCACGTGGCATGATTTCGCAATCTCCGATTGTTTGCCGACAGGGCCTGCATTTTCATCCAGGCAGAGCAATATGTTCGCCCTGGTTACTTTGCTTGCGGGGTTTTTGCCATTTCTGACGATTTTCAGCAATTGTTTCCTCTCGGATTCGGTCAGGTATACCTTGTATTTTTTAGCCCTCATATGCCACTCTCCTTTGCTTAATTCAATTGAACGAATATATTATATCGCAAGTATTAGATGACGCAAGATACTGGTTTCATGCGCGCCTGCGCGTTGTTTCCTGCAAACATCGGGGGAAGAGGACGCAAAAGTCACAAGGCGCAAATCGTCAGTTCGAACTCTACACTCCGTTCGCAGATATGCGGACGGTTGTTCGCTTCGGGAGGCAAGACAAAACGGATGTTCAAAGCATAACGATTGGCGCTGACTTCGGGAATGGCGGCCTCTTCGGACGACAAGGTGATGCGCGCCATCTGCGCCGTCACGCTGCTTGGCATACGCTGGTATTGGCCGCGCACGGCGCAGATGTGCTCGGCCTGACCGCTGGTGCGCAACAGGCGCAGGATGATATTCAGCGCGTCGCGCACCGGCAGTATGGTGCGCAGCCATTGTTCCAGATTGGCGCGGCGATTCTGGGCGGGCTGGTTCAGCCAGTAATGATAGGAAGGCAGATCGAATTCGCAAAGACCGCCCGGAATGGCGGCGCGGCTTTTGATGCTCATCAGCCAGTCGTTGTCGCGCAGATGCTGGCCAAATTTCCCCGTCAATCCCAAAAGTGCCGTTGAAGCCTGTTCGATTTCAGCAAGCGTGCCGGAAAGCGCCGTTTCGGAAATTTCCGGGTTGTCGCGAAATCCCAGCAAAACCTGCTTTTGACGCTCGAGTTCCTGGAACAAATCCACCTTCAAATCGCTGCGCCCGACCACGTCCAGGATTTCAAAAATGCCGCCCATCGCAATATGGTTTTCCGCCGCGCCATCCAGCCGGGAAAAGTGTATCGCCTTATCAAACAATGCCTCCAGTCGCAGCAAAGTGCGCACACGCTCACTGAAGGGGTATTCGTAAGTAATCAAAGTCGCTGCCCCGAAGGAGAATTTCCTTTATTTTGAATCGGTTAGCGGCAAATTTCAACCGATTACCCTATTTTCCTCGGTTGCCCCCGGATAAACTGGCGCAAAGCGGGCAGCAGAGCGGGTCATAGCCGATAAAGGAGGGACGCCCGATGGGTGAAAAGGGAATGAAAAGCAAGGCATTGGCAAAAAGGCCTGGACAAGCGGCGGGGTGTTGTGTTCGAGAAGAGGAGCGTCAAATCGAGACGCCGGGA
>JAITRP010000118.1 GCA_031288305.1 Zoogloeaceae bacterium | reverse complement strand
GCAGCCCGATTCGCCGAGCAGCGCCAGCGTCTCGCCGGCGGCCACATCGAAGCCAACGCCGTCAACCGCCGCCAGCACGCACCGCCCGGCGGCAAAGCCTACGCGCAGGCCGCGCACGGATAGCAAGGGGTCGTTCATCGTAAACTGACTCCGGTTTAAGAAACCGTCTTAAAAAATATAAAATGAGACCGATAGGATAGTAAAGAAGAACCCCCTTCAGGAGGGAAAAGCGATGTACCCGAGCGATCTGAGCGAAGCGCAATGGGGCAGTACTGAAGCCATGCGTAGTGAAGCCCTTGCCGACAGTACGAGGCAAGGGCCGGCCAGCGAAACAAGACTTTCAGGCAGAAATCAACGGGATGTTGTACGTTCTGAAAACGGGTGGCCAATGGCGCCCGTTGCCGAAGGATTTTCCGCCCTGGAAGACAGTGTAGGGATACCTGCGGCGCTGGCGTCTCGATGGCGCCTGGGATGTCATCCTGCGCGCCTTGCGCAGGACAGTCCGGCAGAAAGCAGGGCGCAATGCGCAACCGTCAGTAGCCATCGTCGATTCACGCCCGGTCAAGAGCGCTGCAAAAGGGGGCAGCGCGGTTTCGATGCCGGCAAGAAGACCCAGGGACGCAAGCAGCGCATCGCGGTAGATAGCATGGGAACCCTCCTCACCGTCGTGGTTCATCCGGCGGAGATCCAGGATCGTACCGGGGCGCGTGCCGTATTGATCCGTCTTTTTGGCATCGTTTGCGCTCCCCAAAAGATCTGCGTCGATGGCGGCTACTGTGGAAAATTGCTGGCTTGGGCGCACGCCATGTTCGACTGGGTAGTCGAAGTCGTCAAACGCAACGAGACCGCCAGGTTCGTCGTCCTTCCCAGGCGCTGGGTCGTCGAACGCACCTTCGCATGGCTGGCCAACTACCGCAGACTCCATCGCGATCACGAAATCAACCCTCGTCAATCCGAGGCCATGATCAAGCTCGCCATGATTCATTTGCTGCTTAGAGCGTTTTTGACTTAATCAATTACATTTTATACTATTCATATAATATTATTCATATAATATTATTTTTTCATGTCGTGAGAGGGGAATGCGCGCTTATTCACAGGATTTGCGGGATCGGGTATTGGGTGCGCTGGAGCGTGGGGAGCGTCCGACGGAAATTGCGCGACGATTCGAGGTCAGCCGAATGTGGGTCTATCAGGTACGCCGGAGGTTTGAGCGGGAAGGGAGTCGGGAGAGTCTGCGGCAGGGGGGGGATCGGATTTCCCGTGTTGCCCCTCTGAAAGAGGTGATACAAAGATGGATCGCGGCGGAAGTGGATGTGACCCTGGCGGAGTTGAGCGAGCGGCGGGCGGGACGGGGTGTCCCCCTTACCGTTTCGGGGATCTGGCATCCGTTGGATAAGTGGGGCTGGCGTTTTAACCCGAAGTTCCCCAGCCCGTTAAGCAATTTTTCCCTGATTGGCAAGGTTTTGCCGTGGAATTGGGTGTCTGGGTTCTGACTACATTCGGATCTGTTCGATGAGATCGAGCGCACGACGTTGCGCAGGCGGGGGGGTGGTATGCGCCTCGAAGTCGGACGCATCGGTTTTATCTGGCACGCGACAGGTGTTGCGCACAAGCGTGGAAAGCTCGGCCATCAGGGTCGAGAAACTATGCACCGGAGTGCCGTCATCGAGCGTGCGGCGACTGATCTTGGTCATCGCCGCCGGGGAGCGTCGCGCTGGCGCGACCGGGTCGCGTGTGGCCTTGGCCGATAGATCGGCATCAGCAAACATCAGCTCACGCCACGCCTCACGCATATGCCATTCGACGTACCAGGCGAGCATGCACAGGAGAAGATGCGCGCGCACCCGGTCGGGCACGCGGTGGTCAATCGGACGCACCCTCAAGTCCGTCGTCTTGAGTGTGCGGAAGGCCCGCTCCACGTTGGCCAAGGACTTGTAATTGCGCACGCACTCAGCCGCCTCCATGCGTTCCGCCGCCACATTCGTGCGAATGATGTAAATGCCGTCCAGCGCCGCCTCGGCCTCGATTGCCTGCTGCTTGCGTGTAAAAGTAAAATGCCGCTCGCCGATGTCGAGTTCAAAATGCTTGCCGACCTTGTAATGATTGATCTCCTTGCCCACCGCAAGACCGATGGCCTCGGCCCCTTTGCGCCGACCTGCCTCTACCCCGGCCTGGATGGCGCGTAGCTTGACTTCCGTAGCCTCCAGCAGATCTTCCCGCGTCTTCGCCCGCCGCAACGCCAGGGTCGGATTCCGGCACGCCACCAAGCGCTCGCCCGGATACATCGGCGAGGTAATCTCCAGCAGATTGCGTTCATCGAACAAGTCCATCTGTACCTGTCCTTCCTCCACCAAGGCACGAATCGACGCACTCTTCAACGCCGTGATCCAAGCGATTCCCGGCATCTCGCGCAAACACTCGATCGTTGTCTTCCCGATCATGCCGCGATCACCCACCAGCACCACTTCCTCGATACCGAATTCTTTGCGCAGACGTTCCACTTCGGGCAAAAACGTCTTGCTGTCGGAGACATTGCCCTCATGTACCGTCACCGCCACCGGACAACCGCGTCCATCGGTCATCAAGCCATAATTGATTTGCAGCAACCCCTTCTTGCCGTCCCGGCTGTAGCCCAGGCGCGCCAAGGGACAATGCGTGCCTTCGAAATAGCTCGAACTCAAGTCGTACAGAACCTGCCCTCCGCTCTTCAGATGGCGGGCCGCAAGCTTCTTCTGGATCGACGCCTGACGCGCCAGCAGCCAGTCCATCGCCGCATACAGGTCGTCTTCGCTGGCTTCCGACACGCCAAAGTCCGACGCCAGGGTCGTCGTGTGCCAGGCACGGCTCGTCGCAAGTTTCGACGACGGCGCCACAATGCGCGCCGCCACCATCGCCAGCACCAGATCGCGCTCGCGCGAGGGCCGACTCCCCAACAAGGATTCCATCCCCAGCTGCTTCATCGCTGTATGCACCGCCCGCACGTGTCCTTGTGGCAGCGAGGAAACGATCTCGAAGGCCTCATCCACCGGAACGAAACGTTCGCCTTGCAGCGAACGGCGAATGATGTCGATCAAGGGTTCGGGCAGATGCGACAGATTCCCCAGCGTCTCGTTCTTGACCTTGCCCCCTTCCCGATAACTGCGCCGCAACAGATGGGTGCGGTAGACCTTCCCTTTGTAGGTGCGGGAGGTCGTGACGACGTGTGTGGGTCCGGTTCGCGAGGGCATGGACTCGACAATACAGAGCAAGAAATTAGCGGCAGCCCTTCAGGGCTGCCGGTCTAACTCCATTGGGAAGGGGTTTGCATCCCCTCCCCAATGGCTACGGTCGAAACCCCGGCCTTCAGGCCGGGGTCTCACCTTCGCGCCGCCCTGAAGGGCGGGGTTTCAAACCAGAGTTAGTTTTACGATCAAGAACAGAACACTACACTAATGAGCCTCAATATCGTCATTCTTGCCGCCGGACAGGGAAAACGCATGTATTCCGCCTGTCCCAAGGTATTGCATCCGCTCGCGGGCAAGCCCCTGTTGCGGCACGTGCTGGAGACGGCCCGCCAGTTGCGTCCCGCCCGCCTGGCGGTGGTCTATGGGCATGGCGGCGACGCCGTGCGCCAGGCTTTTCCGGATGCGGACATCCTCTGGGCCTTGCAATCCGAACAACTGGGCACGGGACACGCGCTGGCGCAGGCGCTCCCCTTGCTCGACGCCTCCCTGCCCACGCTGGTGCTCTATGGCGATGTGCCGCTGGTCGAGAAAACGACGCTGGAGCGTCTCTTGCGCCAGAGCGGCGAGGGCATGGGATTGCTTACCGTCAACCTTGCGCGTCCGCAGGGGTACGGACGCATCGTGCGCGACGCGCAGGGCAATGTGCGCGGCATCGTCGAGGAAAAAGACGCCACCGACGCCGAGCGCGGCATCACGGAAATCAATACCGGCATCCTGCTCTTGCCCAAAGCGGCGCCGGGGAAATGGCTTGCCGGCTTGAAGAATGAAAACGCCCAGGGCGAGTATTACCTTACCGATGTGGCGGCGCGCGCGGCATCCGATGGCGTGAGCATAAACACCGCGCATCCCGACGCCGCCTGGGAGGTGGAAGGCGTAAATGACAAGCGGCAACTGGCGGCGTTGGAGCGCGTCTGCCAATCCCGGCTGGCGGAGCGATTGATGCTGCAGGGCGTTCATCTTGCCGACCCGGCGCGCATCGACATTCGCGGGCGTCTCGTTTGCGGCAGGGACGTTTATATCGACGTGGGCTGTGTTTTCAGCGGCGAAGTGCACCTGGAAGACGTCGTGGAGATTGGCCCGTATTGCGTTCTCCACGATGCCCGCATCGCGGCGGGCGCGCGGCTGGCGGCGTTTACCCACATCGATGGCGCAAGCGTGGGCGCAAACGGCGTGGTTGGGCCTTACGCGCGGCTGCGTCCCGGAACGGAACTGGCGGTGGGCGCGCATGTCGGCAATTTCGTGGAAGTCAAGAACAGCCGCATCGGCGCGGATTCCAAAGCCAACCACCTTACGTATATTGGCGACGCCGAAATCGGCGCGCGCGTAAATGTCGGCGCGGGCGTCATCACCTGCAATTATGACGGCGCCAACAAGTTCAGAACCAACATCGAGGACGATGTCTTTGTCGGTTCGGGCAGTCAACTGGTCGCGCCAGTGCGCGTGGGCAAGGGCGCGACCATAGGCGCGGGCACCACGCTCACCCGCGATGCGCCCGCTGATGCCCTCACGGTCTCGCGCGCGCGTCCAAACGTCATCGCGGGCTGGAAACGCCCAGTGAAGAAATCCGCCAAGTGAGCGGTGCTGATGACGCTCGACGAGATACTACCTGTCTGGCCGGGAGACCGTCAAACCCTTGCCTTTTTTGGAGCAAAGGCAACGGCAACCCGCTACTACCCATCCGCACGGTCGTAGGGGCGCACCGCGTACGTTCGTCGACCGTTATACCGCAGCGGATCATTCACGGGCGAACGCGGTGCGTCTCTCTAAAACCGTACAGACCGGACAGGTTTTCGCAGACAAACCGAAACCGGCACAAGGCCGCAAGGACAAGCAAAGGCTGGCTTTGCGCAGCAAAATGCGACAAAAAAAGCAGCGCTTTACTTTTTGATGCCTCCTTCCGCCTCCTTCCGCTGAACAAAACGCCTCCCATTTTGCTGGGAGGCGTTTTGTTCTAGCGCAAGGCAGTTGGCTTCTACGTCTTTTTCGCGGATTTGGCGGCTGCCGCCTTGCGGGGCGCGGGTTTGGCGGCTGGCTTGTTTGGCGCGCTGGCTGCGGTTGCGGCTGCTGCCGCGGCGGTAGCGGCCCGGGCGCGGTCGACTGCTGCGCTGGCGCGGTCGGCGGCGGCTTTTACTTCGCCTTCCAGGTGCTTTTGCAAGCCTTCTTGTACCTGCTGCATCATGTTGAACGGCCACAGGGTCGCGCGTTGCAGCGTTTCGCCGATGGAAGCCTGGGCTTCCGCAGCGCCAGGGGAAGCGGCGGCTTTTTGCCCTTCCGTCTGGCGCATGATTTTGCCCACGGCCTCCACGGTAGATAACGTGGTTTTCTGCATTTCCAGCCCTTGAATGGTCATTTGCAGCATGGAAAGATTCGTGCGCAGCCAGCCTTCCACCGCCCTGAGATCGGCGATGTTCTTTTCCAGATCGGGCTGATTGAAGGTTGGCGCCACCATGCCGGGCATGGTGAATCCCAACTTGCCCCACATCTGGCGGACAAATTCCATTGGATCAGGTGTCGATATCGTCATTTGCAACTCCTTTTTGTGAGACAAGCATGCGTCAAGAAGCAGATTTTACTTTTTGACGCCCCCCAGCCGCTATATTAGCCGAGTTCGTCCAACAATGCCGGAACAAGTGCGCTCAAAATGGAATGTCGTCGTCGCCAAGATCGTCGAAAGCCGGTTTTTTCTGGCTGGCGGGCGCGGCGGCGGGCGTGTAGTCTGGCGCGGCGGCGCGGCTGGCGGGCGCGTTGCCGCCGCCGTAGGCTTCGCCGCTGGAATCGCCGGAGCCTTCACGCCGCCCCAGCATCTTCATTTCGTCCGCGCGAATTTCCGTGGTGTAGCGTTCATGCCCCTCCTTGTCGGTCCATTTGCGGGTACGCAGGCTGCCTTCCACATAGACCTGCGATCCCTTTTTCAAATACTGCCCGGCAATTTCCGCCAGACGGCCGAAAAACACGATGCGATGCCATTCGGTCGCCTCCTTCTTTTCGCCGCTCTGCTTGTCTTTCCATGTGTCGGTCGTGGCAACCGTGATATTACACGTGGCATCGCCGCTGGCAGTGTAGCGGGATTCCGGGTCGCGACCCAGATTGCCGATGAGGATGACTTTATTGACGGACGCCATGAATGTTTCTCCTTGATGAAATGAACAGGGATCAATGATAAACGGAAAATCCGCTTCCGGTTTTTCAGGTGATTGCGTTTTGCGGGGCGCAACGACTCGGCGGCGGGTTGAGGCCGCAGGCCAGCAGCAGCCAGAGGATAACCGCCAGCGCGCAAAAAACAAAAACCGTGCCGCCGCCCAGATGCTTCGCCAGCGCGCCGCCCACGATGCCGCCGACAAACAACCCCAGCGCCTGTAGCGTATTGTAGACGCCCAGCGCCTTGCCTTTGGCGTGTGGCGGCGCAATGCGGGAAATGAGGGAAGGCTGGATGGCTTCCAGGATATTGAACGCGACAAAGAAGAGGGTGAGCCACAAGAAGAGCGCCGCCAGGTGATCGCCGACAAGACGAAATCCGGTCAGTGCCAACGCCAGCAGAGCGACCGCGCCAAGGAAGACCGCTTTCATGTGCCCCTTTTTTTCCGCGGCGATGATGGCGGGCGCCATCAGGGTAAAGGAGAGGAGCACGGCGGGCAGATAGATTTTCCAGTGCGCGCCGCCCGGCAGGCCGCCAGTTTCCGCCAGCATGTTCGGCACCAGCACCCAGAGCGCCATTTGCGTGAGGTGCAAGATGAAAACGCCAAAATTGAGACGCAGGAGTTGCGGTTCCCGCAACACGGAAGAAATCGAGGTCGGCGGGCCGGGAACGGGAGACGGCGCGGCGGGAACGACGCGCATCAGGACGAGGATCGCCAGCAGCGCCAGGAATCCGGTAAGCCAGAAAATGCCGCGCATGCCAATCCAGCCAAAGAGTAGCGGCGCGGCTACCATCGAGAACGCGAACACCAGACCGATGGACGCGCCGATCATGCCCATCACGCGGGCGCGGCATTCCTCGCGCGTCAGATCGGCGGCCAGCGCCATGACGGCGGCGGAAATCGCGCCCGCGCCCTGAATCACCCGCCCGGCGATTATCCAGTAGATGTCCGGCGCCAGCGCCGCCATGCCGCTGCCCAGGGCAAAAAGCAGCAGGCCGGCAATAATCACCGGTTTCCTGCCCAGGCGGTCGGAAGCGGTTCCCCATACGATTTGCAGACAAGCCTGCGTCCCGCCATACGCGCCCAGCGCCAGCCCGACCAACAACAGATTGTCGCCGCCGGCAATGTCCTTCGCGTACAGCGCGAATACCGGAAAAATCAGAAAAAGCCCCAGCATCCGCAAGCCAAAGATGGCGGCAAGACTGATGCCGACACGCCGCTCGGCGGACGTTAGATGATCGGGAAAGGCGTGATTCATGAAAGCGGGGAAAGCGCGTATTTTTTCGGAAAGGCGGCTATGGTAGCAGGAGATCAGGAGACAGGAATCAGGAAAAGCTACCGGCGGCCTTGCCGCCGCATATTGAGCAGACGCCCGTCCGACATGGCAAGCGATCCGTCTTCGTCTCCTGTGTTACCATATATCAACACGATTCTCCTGATCCTTGATCCTCTGTGAACGCCATGAAGATTCTGATTGTTGAAGATCATGCACTGATGCGTGACGCGCTGATGCGGGTGTTGGGCGCTCAGGACGGGCGAGTGATACGGGAAGCCAATGGCGTAGGCCAGGCTCTGAACATACTGACACAGGAACACGATTTCGATCTGGTGCTGCTCGATCTGGCCTTGCCGGGCATGGACGGGTTTTCCGGGCTGAAACTTCTTTCCGAACGCTATCCCAAGATGCCAGTGGTCATCCTCTCGGCCTTCGACGACAAACCGACCATACGGCGCGCGCTCAGTCATGGCGCGGCGGGGTTCATTCCCAAATCCTATTCTGCGGGAGCGCTGCTGGACGCCTTGTCGCAGGCGCTCGCCGGACAGGTTTTCTATCCGCCGGAAGCGATGACGGCGGAGATGAATCCCAACATGCCGCTGCTCTCCGATGCCAACAAGAATCTGAGTCCCTCGGAATTCGGCTTGACCGAACGCCAGGGTGAAGTGCTCGTCATGATGCTCAAAGGCTGTTCTAATCGTGAGATCGCCAATCAACTGAAACTTTCCGAAGGCACAGTCAAGATTCATGTGGCGGCGATCTTCAAGAGCCTGGGCGTCACCAGCCGCGCCCAAGCCATCGTGGTTGCCAACCGTTACGGCATCACGGCGTGACATCCCCTGCCGGAGAACCCATGAATCCCAAGCCGCTCGCGCAAATCAGCCTGGTCACGCTGCTCATTCTCGGTTGTCTGCTGGTGTTGTATCCCTTTCTTGCCGCCGTACTGTTCGCGGCGGTCATCTGCGTCACCACCTGGCCGCTCTATGTCCGGCTGCATCGTCTCTTGCGTCGGCGCGACACCCTTTCCGCCCTCTTGATGACCCTGCTGCTCATGGTGGTGCTGGTTGTGCCCACGATCCTGCTTTCCAAGGGATTGAGCGACGCCGCGCATCTGTTTGCCAATACGGTCGCGCCTTGGTTCCAGGACAGCGCGGACGGCATTTCCGGACGCTTGGGCAGCCTGCCTTACGTTGGTCCGCAACTGGCGGAATACTGGCAACAGCTCTCGGACAACCGCGAGGAAGTGCAAAAGTTGTTGCAGGCTGCCTATGAACCCGCACGCCGTTTGGTGCTGACCGGCATCAGCGTGGTGGGCAATGGCATCCTGCAATTGGTGCTGGTGATTTTCATCAGCTTCTTCCTTTACCGGGATGGCGTTTTCATTGCCCGGAAACTGCAAGAGGCCGCGTCGCGCCTGGGCAGCGTACTGGGCGAGGAACTTCTGCAACTTTCCCGTACCACGGTTACCGGCGTCATGATCGGCATTGTCGGCACCGCGCTGGCGCAGGCGCTGGTCGCGCTCATCGGGTTTGCCATCGCGGGCGTTCCCGGCGCGCTGCTTTTGTCCATTGCCGTCTTTTTCCTTTCCATGATCCCCGTCGGCCCGCCGATCGTCTGGGGCGGCGCGGCGTTCTGGCTCTACAGCCAAGGGGAAACCGGCTGGGCAATCTTCATGGTCGTCTACGGCGTGTCGGTCATCAGCAGCGTGGATAATTTCGTCAAGCCCATCCTGATTTCTCGCAGTGCCAGCCTGCCCATCCTGCTGATCGCGCTGGGCGTCTTCGGCGGCATCATCGCCTTCGGCTTCATTGGCATCTTCCTGGGACCCACCCTGCTGGCGCTGGCGCACACCCTGTTCCTGCGCTGGCTGCGCACGTCAGAGGATTGAGGACAGAGCGCTCGCTCTGCTCGCTTTGTGGTCTGTATTCAGTCGTCTGTCTTCAGCCCTCTGCCTTCTGACCCCGCCAGCGCCAGAATGATGGTGCGCGCCACTTTCCTGTACTCGGCGGAAAGTGGTGAGGAAGGTTTCGAGCACCTCGCGTTCTGGGTCGGAGACGGCCTCGTTCCAGCGTTTTTTCCTTTCCTGGGTGGAATGGACGGCATCCGTGCCGGAGCGCAGGGTTTGCGGCTCCACTCGCAGCCATTCGGCGAGCAGTTGCAGCTTGTCTCCTGCGCGGGGATGGATTCGCCTTTCAGCCAGCGGTTGGACACCCTGCACGGAAACTGAACGCCCCAATAACGCAGGTTGAATTCCCGCTCCAAGACGGCAACAGCGTCACCCTTTCCGTCGGCCATCGGGTGCGCTTTGCCGACGCTGATTCCGAACGCTTGCGCGTGGGCGCGAAATTTTCGGTCGCAGTGAGCGACCGGACGAGTTTTTATGTCGGCGCGGCTTGGGAACATGAATTCGACGGCAAGGTCGACGCCACGGTAAGCGGCTACCGCATCGACGCCCCGAACTGAAAGGCAACACCGGCATCGCTGAAACCGGCTTTGCGCTAGCCCCTCCGCCGCCGCGCCCATCACCCTGGAAGCCGCCCTGCAAGCCTACGGTGGCGACCGCAAAGGCGCAACCGGCAGTCTGAACCTGAAATACGAGTTCTGATCAGGGATCAGATGCCAGGAACCAGGCATCAGAAAAAACTTCTCCCAAACCGCCCTTCGGGGCGGTTTTTACGCTTGGCGGGAGGAACATCCAACAAACCATCAAAAGCAACGCGGCAACCCCCTGCGGGCTTTGCCCGCCTCCTCCCCACGGGCGCACAGCGCCCCCTTACTTTTTCTGATTCCTGATGCCTGATTCCCGAACTCAAACAACCTTGTCATCTCCGCCCCAGGATCCGGCGCGCGTACAAATACTTCGCCGACCAGGAAGGCGTGGACGCCCCGTTCTTGCATGGCGACCACGTCTTCGGGCGTTCGGATGCCGCTCTCGGTAATGACGAGTCGCTCTTTGGGGATGCGGGGAAGTTGTGACCATGTGGTCTCCAGAAGAACCTCGAAGGTGCGCAGGTTGCGGTTGTTGATGCCGATCAGGGGGGTTTGGAGTTGCAAGGCGAGATCGAGTTCCTCGCCATCGTGACTTTCCACCAGCACGGCCATGCCAAGTTCCCGGGCCAGACCTTCGAAATCCTGCATTTGCCCCAAGGAGAGCGCGGCAACGATGAGGAGGATGGCGTCCGCGCCCATGACGCGCGCTTCAACAATCTGGTAGGCGTCGCAAATGAAATCCTTGCGCAAGACCGGCAGCGCACAGGCGGCGCGGGCGGCTTTCAGGTATTCGGGCGCGCCGTGAAAATACGTCCTGTCGGTGAGCACGGAAAGACAGGCCGCGCCGTGGCGGGCGTAGGAAGCGGCAATGTCGGCAGGGCGAAAATCCGGCCGGATCACGCCTTGCGAGGGACTGGCCTTTTTGATCTCGGCAATCACTGCGGCATCTTTCCGGCACACTCGCGCTTGCAACACAGAAATAAAGTCACGCGTCGGCGGCATGTCTTGCGCTTGCGCCCGAAGTTCGGCGAGCGGAAGGCGCGCACGGGATGCCGCGACTTCTTCCGATTTGGTAGCGAGAATTTTCTGGAGGATGTCGTTCATTTCAGAAGACAGAAGAGCCTTTTGCAAAACCCCACTTTATCGGGTGTTGAATTGCGCCAAGGCGGCAAAGGAAGAAGCGGGCGGCCATTTCCGGCATGATACGGGTTTCGACGCCTTGCTCATGACGCCTGCCGTTGCATACTACCCGACAAGAAACCCTGACGCAACGTTGGCGCGTCGTCCAACACG
>JAITRP010000023.1 GCA_031288305.1 Zoogloeaceae bacterium | reverse complement strand
GAGCGTCTGTTCCGTCGGCTCAAAGGCTTTCGCCGAATCTTCTCCCGCTTCGAAAAACTCGATCGGATGTTCTGTGCTTTTATCCATTTCGTCCTGATCATCGATGCTCTGCGATAGTGTGAACGCGCCCTAGTTTCAAACCCCAAGATAAACCGGCACAAGGCCGAAGGCCGCAGGACAGCCGAAGGCTGTTCTGGTAAAGCCAGATGCGGCTCTGCCCTTGCAGGCTGCGAAGCCGCACAAAAAGCAGGTCTTTACTTTCTGCCGTTATCCGACGCTATCGACGATTTCGCGCACGTCGGCGGAAAGGCCGGGATGCTGGCGCAGGGATTCCAGTGCGGCGCGGCTGTGTTGCTGGCGGACGGCGTCGAATTTTTCCCAGTGATCGAAGGCGCGGGCGAGACGGGCGGCGACTTGCGGGTTTTTCGCGTCTATGGTTTTAATTTCTTCGGCAAGCAGGCGGTAGCCCGCGCCGTCGGCGGCGTGGAAGGCGGCGAGGTTGCCGGAAAAGACGCGCAGCAAGGCGTAGACCTTGTTGGGATTGGCGCGATGAAACGCCGGATGGCGGATGAGCGTCGCAACCTGCGCCAGCGTATCGGGACGGCGGCTGCTGGCCTGGACGGACAGCCACTTGTCGACCACCAGCGGCTCGTGTTGCCAGCGCGCGTAAAAATGCGACAGCGCCTGTTCGCGCTCTGCGCAATCGGCGGCCTCGACATTCGCCAGCGCCGCGAGCGCGGCGAACTGGTCGGTCATATTGCCGGCGCGCGTAAATTGCTGATAGGCCAGATCGCGGTAGCGCGGCGTGTCGATTTCCAGCAGATAGCCAAGGCAAAGATTTTTCAGGGCGCGCTGGCCGATGGCGGCGGGCGCGTCAGACTGCCGGGCGCATTCTGCGGCAAGTTCGTCGTAGCATGCGCGCAGTTCGGCCTCCATGCCTTGCGCCAGCGCCAAGCGCAGCTTGTTGCGGGCGGCGCGCAGGGCGTCCGGGTCGACTTCGCCCGCGATTTTTTCCGCCAGCGCGTGTTCGCTGGGCAGGGTCAGGACTTCGGCGACAAAGGCGTCGCCGCGCTCCGCATGGGCGTTCAACAACCGCCGCGCCGCGTCGATGAAGCCTTCAGGGGCAAGACCGTCGAGCAGGATATTGGCGGCGAGGCGTTGCCCGGCTTCCCAGGCGGCGAAGGGATCGGGTTCATGCGCGAGCAGCAGGGCGAGTTCAGCCTCTGTCTGCGGAAACGTCAGGCGCACGGGTGCGGAAAAATCGCGCAACAGCGAAGGGATGGGCAAAGCGCGCACATTTGCAAAAACGAAGGATTGTTGTCTTTGCCGCAACAGCAGCAGTTGCCCTGTTTCCGGCAGCAATTCGCCCGCCGGGGAAAACAGGGCAACGCGCACCGGAATGAGTTGCGGCGCGGCGGCATCCTGCAACAACGCGGCGGCCTTGGGGTTTTCCTGCGTCAGGGTGAGCGTGTAGCGGCAAGCGGCGGCGTCATATTCGCCTGCCGCCGTGACTTCGGGCGTGCCCGGGTAATCGTACCAGCGCATGAATTGCCCGAAATCGAAGCTGGAAGCGGCGGCCATGGCGGCGACAAAATCATCGCAGGTGACGGCCTGCCCATCGTGGCGCGCAAAGTATTCCTCCAGACCGGCGCGAAAGGCGTCACGTCCGATCAGCGTCTGGATCATGCGCACGACTTCCGCTCCCTTTTCATAGACCGTGGCGGTATAGAAGTTGTTGATTTCCAGGTAGGCGCCGGGGCGCACCGGATGCGCCATCGGCCCCGCGTCTTCGGGGAACTGGATGGCGTAGAGGCTTCTGACCTCGCGGATGCGGGCGACACTCCGGTCATGCGTGTCCGCGCCGAACTCCTGATCGCGGAACACGGTCAGCCCTTCCTTGAGCGACAACTGGAACCAGTCGCGGCAGGTGACGCGATTGCCGGTCCAGTTGTGGAAGTATTCGTGCGCCACCACCCGGTCTATGCCTTCAAAATCCGCGTCGGTCGCCACATCCGGGCGCGCCAGCACGTATTTGGCGTTGAAGATGTTCAGTCCCTTGTTTTCCATCGCGCCCATGTTGAAATCGCTGACGGCGACGATCATGTAGTGGTCGAGATCGCATTCCAACCCGAAACGGCGCTCATCCCAGGCAAACGCTTTTTTCAGCGCCCGCATCGCGTGCGCGCACAGGTCGAGCTTGCCGGGTTCCACATAGACCGCCAGTTGCACCGTGCGCCCGCTGGCGGTAACGAAGACGTCGCGCAAAACGTCCAGTTGGGCGGCGACCAGCGCGAACAGATAGCTGGGTTTTTTGAAGGGATCACGCCAGACGGCATAATGCCGCCCGCCCGCCTCATCGCCCGCCGCCAGCGGATTGCCGTTGCCAAGCAGCACGGGAAAGCGCGCCTTGTCGGCATGGAGGGTCACGCGGTAGATCGCCATGACATCGGGACGATCAGGAAACCAGGTGATGCGGCGAAAGCCCTCGGCCTCGCATTGGGTGAAATAGCCGTTTTGCGAGCGATAAAGACCGGAAAGGCGGGTATTGGCGTCGGGGAAGATCCGCACGCGGGTGGTGAGGACAAAACGCGTCGGCAGATTGCGCAGGGTGAGCGTGTGGGCGGTTGTTTCATGGGGATGCGCCGCGCCATCGACCTCGACCAACAAGGTTTCCAGTTCCTCGCCATCCAAAACCAGCGGCGCGTCGTCCCGGTACTTGCGCGCAAACTCAATTTGCGCCGTCACCAGCGCGTGGGGCAAGGCGTCGCCTTCTGTCTGGAAATCCACATCCAGATCAACCTGCTCCACCTGCCAGGGCGGCGGGAGGTAATCCTTGCGGTATGTCATGGCGGGAGAAGCGGCGGCGGGCATGGACATGATGCGTTTCCAATCAGGGCGAAAGGAGCGCAAGACTACCAGAATCGGAAATCAGAGGACAGGGGACAGAGGACGGAAGACAGAGCGGCGCTTCGCGCCTTTGCAATCCGTAATCTGTAGTCTGAACAGGGCGCGTCACGCCAAACATACGACAACCAACTACTGAATATACAGATCACAAAGCGCGCGCAGCGCGCTTTGTCTTCCGTCCTCTATCCCCTGTCCTCAGCCATCCGCCAGGACGACGGGTTCGGGGACGAGGGAAACGCCGAAGCGGGCGAATACGGCTTCGCGCACGGCGCGGGAAAGATTTTGCACGTCACGGTAGTTCGCGCCGCCGCGATTGACCAGGATGAGCGCCTGTTGTTCGTACATGCCGGTCGTTCCCAGGTTGCGTCCTTTCCAGCCCGCGTGTTCGATCAGCCACGCGGCGGCGAGCTTGACGCCGCCGTCGGGCTGCGGATAACAGGGAAGCCGGGGATGGACATGCAGCAGGGCGGTGGCAAATTCGGCGGAGACCTTGGGATTCTGAAAAAAGCTGCCCGCGTTGGGAAGCTGGCGCGGGTTGGGGATCTTTTGCGCGCGCAGGGCAGTAACGGCTTGCGCAAGCTGCGCGGGCGTTGGCTCCTGTATGCCGTCACGCGCCAGTTTTTCGGCGATCCCGCCGTAGGTCGCGCGCGCACGCCATTTCCTGGGCAGGCGCAGGACGATTTCGGTAATGGCGTAGCGTCCGCAAAGGTGCCAGCCTTCGCGCTTGAACAGGCTGTCGCGATAGCGGAGGGCGCAATCGCGAACATCGAAGACGCGCGTTTTTCCGCACGTCAGATCCAGCGCGGTGAGCCGTTGCAGGAAATCGCCGATTTCCACGCCGTAAGCGCCGATGTTCTGGATGGGTGCGGCACCCGCCGTGCCGGGGATGCCGATGAGGTTTTCCAGTCCCGGCCATCCGGAGGCCAGCGTCCAGGCCACACAATCCGACCAGTTTTCTCCTGCCGCGACAGCAAGGTAGATGTGCGTGGCGTCCTCGCCGATCCAGCGTTTGCCCAGAATGCCCATGTACAGGATAAAGCCGGAAAAGTCTCCGGCAACGAGCAGGTTGGAGCCGCCGCCCAGCACGAAGCGGCGGCGTCCGGCGAATTCGGGATGACGAATGAGCGCGGCCAGTTGTTCGATGCTCTGGATATGGGCAAGGAACTCGGCGCGCGCGGGCAGCGCCAAGGTGTTGTACGGCGTGAGATCGACCTGGGTGGCGACGAAGTCGGGCAGCATGGCAATCGGTGTTTGGAACGTGCGCGAAAAGGCGCTTTTCGCGGGTGTCTCAGGAAGCCCGCAGCATGCAATCGAGCGCGGCGCGGGCGAGGGCGGCTTCGCGCTCTGGCACGACGATGGAATTAACGACGCATCCGGCGGCCAGGTTTTCCAGCGTCCAGGCGAGATGTTGCGGGTCGATGCGCTGCATGGTCGAGCACATGCAGATGATGTCGGATAAGAAGCGCACTTCCTTTTCTTGTGGCGCAACCTCCTTTGCCAGACGCTCGACCAGGTTCAGTTCCGTACCCACCAGCCAGCGCGTGTTCGCGGGCGCTTCCCTGACAGTCTTGACGATCATCTCGGTAGAGCCGACATAATCCGCGGCGGCACAAACCTCGAAATTGCATTCCGGATGGACGATGACCCGCGCCTCCGGGTATTGGGCGCGAAAGGCGTCGATCCGGCTTTTCTGGAACATCTGATGTACCGCGCAATGGCCTTTCCAGAGGAGTATTTTCGCCTGCGCGATGACTTCTAGCGTCAGGCCGCCCATCGGCAAATCCGGGTCCCACACTGGCATCTCTTTTAGCGGGATGCCAAGCTGGTGTCCGGTCCAGCGTCCCAGATGCTGGTCGGGGAAAAAGAGGATCTTCGGACGTTGGGCAAACGCCCAGTCGGCGATGACGCCCGCGTTGCTGGAAGTGCAGACGCTGCCGCCATGCCGACCGCAAAAGGCTTTCAGGTCCGCGGCGGAGTTGATGTAGGTGACGGGCGTACAGGCCGTCTCCACCTCCATGATCTCGCCCAATTCGCGCCAGCAGCGTTCCACCTTGGCGAGGTTGGCCATGTCCGCCATCGAGCAGCCCGCCGCCAGATCGGGCAGGATCGCCGTTTGCTTTGGGCTGGAGAGAATGTCCGCGACTTCCGCCATGAAATGCACGCCGCAAAAGACGATGAAGGGCGCGTCCGTCTGGGCGGCAAGGCGCGCGAGTTTCAGGGAATCTCCCGTCAGATCGGCGTGTCGATAAATGTCGGCGCGCTGGTAATGGTGGCAGAGCAGCACGACTTCCTTGCCCAGGCGAGCGCGCGCAAGGCGTATGCGCTCCTGGCATTCGGCGTCGGACAGACCGCCATAAGCGTCGAAGGGCAAGGCGCTCATTGTCTGGCGAACAGAAGTCAATCCTGAAACCAGGGCAGTCCCGCCAGCCGCCAGCCGCCGATCTTGCCGCGTTGCGCGTTGGCGTCCTTGTCGCCCTCGAAGCCTTCGAGCACGTTGTAGCAGGCGGTATAGCCAGCGCGGGTGGCCTCGCGGCTGGCGTCATCCGAGCGGTTGCCGCTGCGGCAGATGAACAGCACCAGCGCCTCGCGGTCAACACGCGTTTTCAGTTGGCGCATGAAATTGGGGTTTTGCGCGCCGCTGGGATAGAACGCCCACTCGATTTCCACCGCGCCGGGAATGCGCCCGATCAGTTCCAGTTCGGCGCGCGTGCGAATATCCACGAGTTTCGCGCCCGGCGCGAGTTGCCAGACATCATGCGCCTCCATCGGCGTCAACGCCCCGGCATAGGCAAGCTGCATGGCTTGGGCGCGTTCATGCGCCAATTGCAATATATCGTTGAGTTTTCCCATTTGGCGCAAGACATTCCTGTACGAAAGAGACGGTAGTATAGATCAGAAGACAGAGGACAGAAGATGGAGCGGCGCTTCGCGCCTTTGTAATCCGTAATCTGTAGTCTGAACAGAGCACGTCACGCCAAATGTACGACAACTGACTACTGAATACAGATCACAAAGCGCGTTCTGTCCTCTGAAACTCATCTATCCGGCCTCTCGCCGCCGTAAGGTAGCGGGGGTAAAGTGAGGTTTGCAAACTTTCTTTACTCGGATTGCCCACGACACGAGCCGGCAAGGGATTGGCGCTGATTCATCGGTAGCCGCGGTTTCTGTGAACCCCATTGGACATGTCGTGGCGCCAAGGTTTTGAATACGGCGGCTGACGCCGCCGTAAGGGTGTTCTTACTCACCTGACACCCGCCGGATAATGGTGGAATGTCTTCTGTCTTCTGAAAACCCAGATCGGTCGCGCAGCCAGCGATGGCTTCCTTCGTGTCCGAAAGATGACGAGCGAGGCGTTTCATGCCGTGAAGTTGCGTGATCGTCAGGCCGTTTTCTTCGTCGATCAGGTAGCGTCTTCCGGCGAGCGTCGTTTTTCCGGCGAGCGAAAGCGCGGAAACGGGGTCGATCATCTTGCCGCTGCGCGTGATGAACGCCACGATTTTCCGGCTGCCCGCCCGCCAGTCGGCGGGCGAAAGGGAAAGTCTGCGGACGGCGCCCGCGGAAAAGCCCGCGGGGTTGAATGCGACGCCTTCCTGTCCCTGTTTCATGGCCGCGTACATCGCCAATCCCCCGCCCAGCGAATGCCCGGCGAGAAGAAGACGCGATGAGGGATTCTCGGCGGCAATGCGCGCCGCCAGTTCCTCCGCCCAGAAGTAACGCTCCGGCACGAGATGGATGAATTGTTGCAGGTTGACCAGGATGTCCTTGGCGGAATGGATGCGCGTGCCGCGAAAGACGATGAGTTTGGCGTGCTCGATGGCCTCATGATGGACCTCCGCATAGCCCTCGGACGCGGGGTCGAAATAGACGGTGACTTTTTTCCCGTTCCGCGTGATTTCCCCGGTTTGCGGCTTGTCCTTTCCCCGTCTGTAGATCTCCTGGCTCAGGCGCGCGGCCAGGATATATTCGGCGCGCCGCCGTTCGATTGCAAGCGCATATTCGCGGCAGCCCTCCTGCGCGCCCAGTTCTGCCTCGACACTGGCCTGCGCCTGCGTCTGGATGCGCGCATATTCGTCCTTGAGCTTGTCCGCCGCGTTTTGCAGGATTTTCGTCGCCTCCGGCTTCCAGGCCAAGGCGGGCGTGGCCGCGAGCAGCCACGCCCCGATAACGCAATAAAGCGCCCGCCGCATCAGGTCTTGACCCAGCGCGGCGGAGGCTTTTGGCAATAGCGCGTGGTCTCTTCCGGAACGCCCTTGATGCGCACCGTCGTCACCTTGCACTTGAGCGCGACATCGACCTGCTTCACCGGCGCATCATCCGCGGGCGCGCTGGCGGCAACGGGCGCGGTCGTGCTGGCGGGCGTGGTTGTACTGGCGGGCGGCGCGGCTTCCGGCGCTTTGGCCGGTGTCGTCTGGGATGCGCCCTGCGCGGGCGCGGCTTCCTTCTTTTTCGCCTGCCGGGGAACCGGCGCCTTGTAGGGCTTGGCCTTTTGCGCGTCCAGGTAGGAGAGCGGCACATAGCCCACCACCACGTTCCTTTCCACGGCGGCGCCCCAGCCAGGTTTGCCGGCGACATGCGCGGGAACGAAGAGACTGTCTCCTTCCTTCAGGACGAGACGCGGCGTCTGCCGCGCATCCGCGCCGGCATAGAGCGGCGTATCCACATGGGCGCGGATGGCGGCTTCTTCGCTTGCCGGCGTCAGTTCATATTCCCGGATATTGGGCGAAAGACCATAGGTCACGACTTCTTGCTCTTCCGGTCCCGGCGTGATGGTGACTGTCTCGCCGGACTTTTGCGCCTTGAAGGACTTTTGCTGATCGCTTTTCAGGGCTTCCTGTTCCAGCTTCTTCAGCGTTTCCAAGTCGCGCTCATCGAGGTAAGCGCCGATGCGGTTGCCCACGACTCCGCCCAGCACCGCGCCGATCGCCGCGCCGCGCTTGCCGTCCGCCGCCGCGCCGACCGCCGCGCCAACCACCGCGCCGATGACCGTTCCCTGACCCTGCTTGGTGGACATTTCCGCGCATCCAGACGGAAACAACAGCATTGCCGCCATGAACAGCGGGAAAATGAACTTGCCATATCGTTTCATTGCTTCTCCTTGCTTGGTGTCCGTCAAAAAGTAAAACCCCGCTTTTTGCCGACCTATCTTGGATTTGAAGGCAAGGCAAGCTTCGCCTTCAAATCGTGTAAACCCCCATGTAAAACCAGCGCTGCCCCGGGGTCGCGTTGCCTCTTCTTACAGAAAAAGTTTCTGCACGTTGCTCAAGCGCGACCACAACCGGGCCGCGAAACCGACTTCCTGATGAAACTTCGTTTCCAGATTATAAAGCTCCGTTCCCTCTTGAAACACATGCGACGGCATCATCCAGACCAGCGCCGAAAAGCTGACGATCATCAGCGCCACGCAGTATTTCTTGATCAGGACGCCCGCGCGTTCGCTCGCCTTGCGACAGGCCAGGGCCGAGGCGAAGAGCAGGATGACGAAGGAAAGCGCGTTGACCAGGGCGCTCGTCAGGCTGGAGACGATGGCCATCGGCGGAATGAAAATCGCGGCGTTGACCTGATTGATATCCTTGATTTCATTGATGTTTTCCGCCGTGGGAACCGCCAGCGTCTTTTGCCGTCCGGCTTCGTCCCGCACCCAGTCCCGATATTGCGCCTGGCTCATGAAGTAGGGCACGTCCCGCACCCGCAACGGCTCGCCATCCGGCAGGACGTCGAGCACCCGCTCCTCGGTGTCGCGCAGGCGTTGTCCTTCCGCGCTTTGGGAGCGGCGCAGCAATTGAAGGAAGGCGTTTCTGTCCAGATTCACGTCCGGCGGCATTCCGTAGGCCAACATGCTGTCCAGCGTCAGATCGCCCGCCCAGCGGATAAAGTCTTCCTCTCCCATGAAATAGGGCGCGTCGCGCCCGAACACTTCGGAGCCGTCCCGGCGAAAGCCGTATTTCGTCGCTTCGTGCCGCCGCAAATCCGCGCCCGCCGCCGTATCCGAATTCCTCACCCAGTCTACGAATTCGTCGCGGCGCATCAGTTTGCCGAGCGGCAAGCCAGCCGACTGGAGTCCATCCGCCGCTCGCCTGGCAATCCAGCCGTCGAATTCCTCGCGGCTCATGAAATATGGCATTTCTCCAGAACGTATCGGACTTCCGTCCAGGTTGTAGCCGATGATCCGGGCTTCCGCCGCGCGGATTTGCCGGTCATTGGAACGTTTCAGCAAATTCGGAAACGCGGAAAGCGGCAGCCTGGAATTCGGACTCAAGCCTCCCGATCTGCGGCGAAACTCGCTTTCGCCATAGGATCGATAGGAAGTCATGTTTTCCACCTGGCGAGAACCGTTGATGAATTCCCGGTGTTTGGCGCGCAGGACGTTCATGTTCTTGTTGTACTGGTTCCATTCCTGCGTCAGATCGTCTTTTCCGTGGGCGCGCAAAACGGTGCGCCGGTATCCCATGTAGGAATCGTGGATTTTCTGCATCTGTTGCGCGTAACTTTCCCATTCGGCCTCCAGTCCGCCGCCGCCCGCTTTCTGGCTGTAGGCGATGTACTTCTTGTAGGCGTCGTCCAGCGTTTGCATGTTCTGGTTGTATTCCTCCCACATTTCCTCGGACTGCTGCAAGGCGGCATCGAACTTTGCCTCCGCGATATAGGCCACGAGGTCCTGTGCGGGCAGCATGAAACGCTCATCGAGCAACACCATGGGAAAAGCGCCCATGAAGATGCGGCCATTTACCGGATATTCCTCCACCTTCGGAATATCCGAGTCCTCCATTTCGCCGGTGAGCAAGCGTTGCCGGTAAATCAGCAGATTGAAGCCCATCACCTTGATTTCCGGCTTCAAGCCGTCGATGACCCGGTTGTAGACCGTGTCCAGCGCCCAATAGCCGCCGAAAGTCAACAGGAAAAGACAAAAGAGGCCAATGAAGACATTGCGTATCCTGAAGACGAGATTGCGAAAGAGCGCCCAGGTAATGCCGAAGGCGGCGAGCATCTTGCCGCGCTGGGAAAGCGCGTCCGCCATGTCGGGCGTCGTTTCGGGATCGCTGATGTTGTTCAACAGATCGACGTTGTAACGGTATTCGAAAAACACCAGCAACGCCATGACGAACAACATGATGGGCAACATGTAACGGTTTTTCGCCCCTTCGAGAAAGTCCATGAACCTTCCAAGGGAAAATCCGGGCAGAGAAATTTTCGGAATGGATATTTCATGCGCATCTTTCCCGGTTTTTCCCTCGTGACCGGCCGCGGGATTTGCCGCGCCGCAGCGATTGCAAAACCGCGCGTCCGACGGCATGCGCGCCTGGCACGCCGGGCAGACGACCAGTCTTGGCGCGGCGGGATGACCGCAAGCCCTGCAAAATTCTTCTTCCGCCGTCAGGACGGCATTACATTTCTGGCATTGCATTGCGTGTCGCCAAGGAAGCGTCAAGAAATAAAACCCTGCAACCCTGCTTTTGCCGGTTTGTCCTGGGTTTGAAACCAGCAGGGCGGAGGCGTATTGCATACGCCCGGCGCGTGTTCCGGGCGACATGACTTTTGCTGGGAGAAGATTCTATCGCGGGAAGCATTCTGTTACAAGTTTTTACAGCAAGCCAGTATGGCAATCCTCCTTCCTCCCGGCGCTGTCCTCTGGTCATCACAAACCGCTGACGAGCACTACCGCCTGTGCCTCGATGGCTTCATTGCGGCCCAGATAGCCCAGGGTTTCGTTGGTCTTGCCCTTGATGTTGATGCGAACGGGCGGCAATTCCAGGTCGGCGGCGAGTATGGCGCGCATGGCGGGAATATGCGGGGCAAGGCGCGGCTGCTGGGCGATCAGCGTGGCGTCGACATTGACCGGACGCCAGCCGGCAGACCGCGTCCGCCGCAGGGTTTCGCGCAGCAGGACGCGGCTGTCCGCTCCCTGGCAGCTTGGATCGGTATCGGGAAAATGCGTCCCGATGTCGCCCAGTCCCGCCGCGCCCAGAAGGGCGTCGATCACCGCGTGCAACAGGGCGTCGGCATCCGAATGCCCCTGCAATCCCTTGTCGAAGGGAATCTCCACGCCGCCCAACATGAGTTTGCGCCCGGAAACCAGCCGATGCACGTCATACCCCTGTCCTACCCGAAATTCAGGCGTCGTCATGAATGTCCTCCGTGTGCGCGTCAAAAGCGGATTTTACTTCTTGACGCCTCCTTTGCCCCCGGATAATCCATTCCGCCAGCAGGAAATCGGCGGGGCAGGTGACTTTCAGGTTGCTGATGTCGCTCTCGACAAGAAGCGGCGCAAACCCGGCGGCTTCCATCGCGCCCGCTTCGTCCGTGACTTCTGTATGCGCAGCCAGCGCCGCGCGCAGCGGTCCATAGCGAAACATCTGCGGCGTCTGCGCCTGCCACAGACCTTGCCGCGGCAGGGTTTTCCGCACCCTCCTTGCCTCCCTCGCGTCTGTCGCGCTTTGCTTCAAGGTATCCGCCAATGGCGCGGCCAGCAGGCCGCCGACCGGGTCGTCGGACAAGGCGGCAAGCAGGCGATCCAGCAAGGCTCGGGAAAGGCAGGGACGCGCCGCGTCATGCACCAGTATCCAGTCTTTTGGCGACGCCTCGTCTTGCAGGGCGTCCAGCGTGTTGCGCACGCTCTGCGCGCGCGTCGCGCCGCCGCAATGCAGGATTTCCAGACGCGGCGCGAAAGTCTGCCACAGCCGCTGCTGTTCCGGTTGCCGCCAGAAGGCGTCCGCTTCGGCAAGCGTCAGCCAGACGCGCGTAATTTCCGGATGGCGGCAAAACAACGCCAGCGCATGCGCCAGCAAAGGCTGCCCCAGCAACGGCAAATACTGCTTCGGGCGCGCGCCGCCCACACGGGAACCACTGCCGGCGGCAGGAATGATAACGTGCATCGAAGTCCAGACAGCGAGGATCAAGAACCAGGGAGGGCGCAATGGAAAGCGGGAAAACCCTACCCCTCTCTCCCGACCCCTCCCCCGCGAGGAGGGAGGGGATGGATTTGCCGCTTCTCCCCCGTCAAACGCATCACACCTTGAACTGCGCCAGGGTAGCCGCGACTTCCTGCGCCAGTTGATCCAGGCGTTGCGCGCCGGAGGCGGCTTCCTCGGCGGCGGCGTTGTTTTCGTCCGTCATCTGGGCGATGC
>JAITRP010000212.1 GCA_031288305.1 Zoogloeaceae bacterium | reverse complement strand
ATGATCGGAAGCGAAAGGAAGACGGGCGCGAGCAGGGCCAGGATCGCGGCGATCCGTCATCCGCGCGAGATGCCCCACAGGCAGACGAACAGGAACGTCAACAGAGGAACCGCACCAAGACTATACAGACGATAACCAAAATCGAGACCAGGCGCGGGAAGAGGGTACGGCCTTTTTTTGTTTGGAATAGCCAAAGAAACAGACCAAACAACGCCATCAGGGAAAAAGACAGGAGATGATAGGCTACTGCGGTTGATTCACGAAAGGAAGACTGCGAATAAAAGGCCAAAAATCCAAAGAATGCAAGAAAAAACGCCAGGCTTGCCCAGAATCCAGCCAATCCAAATATCTTGTATTCCTCCCTTGATTCCTGCTGCCGCTTGCCAAAACAAGAGCAAGAAATTAGCGGCAGACCTTCAGGTCTGCCGGTCTAACGTCATTGGGAAGGGGTTTGCATCCCCTCCCCAATGGCTACGGTCGAAACCCCGGCCTTCAGGTCGGGGTCTCAACCTTCGCACCGCCCTGAAGGGCGGGGTTTCAAACCGGAGTTAGTTTTACGATGAAATAAACGATGAACACCGTCATCACCAATGTCAATGTTATCGGAATTACAGGCCATAATGAAAACTGAAAAATTCCGGGGCTTTTTGCATGCAGTGCGAAAAAACAGGCTTCTAGAATACCAATGACCATGAAAAATTTAATCGCGCCTTTTGTGGACTCTCTTTTTAAGGCACGAGATTGAAACCAAGAAACACGCAAGAAGACAAAGCCAAGGCCCCATGTAGTAGAGCGTTATGCTCATAGAGAACCAAACAATAACAAAAATAAATGCTGCTAGAATATCACCGTGAAACATTTTCTTCAAAAGCCCCCATTTATGTCACTTCGCCAATCCAATGCACTTTTCAATGCGGCACTATGCTCAAAAACATGAGCAGCGCGCTTACCCCGAAAAAAATGGCGGCTGCGGTAAGCGCCACGGCATGCTGCTCATATCTTTTGTATATGCGGGTAAAAGCCGCCATGCAGAGGAAGGCAAAAACAAACGAACACAACACCGCCATGGTCATGGCGCCGCTTTTCCCCTCCAGGAAAATCAGGAATTCCAGACCAAAGATGTCTTGCGGCAATGAATGGCTGAGCGGGAAGAGCAATAGCATTCCCATGAGTATTCCCACGAAAAATCCGACGCACGCTCCGGAAAGGCTCGCAAAGAGTCGTCCTGTCCGCAGGAGCGAGGTTTTTTCTTGGCGCATCACGCCGCCGCAGGCAGTTTTTGCAGCAGGGCGAGCGCCTGCGCCAGTTTGTCGCGCATTTCGCGTCTATCCACGATCATGTCGATTGCGCCTTTTTCCAGCAGGAATTCCGCGCGCTGGAAACCTTCCGGCAGGGTTTCGCGCACGGTCTGTTCGATGACGCGCGGGCCGGCGAAGCCTATCAGGGCGCCGGGTTCCGCCATCACAATGTCGCCGACGAAGGCGAAGGAAGCCGAAACGCCGCCCATCGTCGGGTCGGTCAGGATGGAAATGAAGGGCAAGCGCCGTTCGGAAAGCCGCGTCAGAATCGCCGTGGTCTTGGCCATTTGCAGGAGCGAGAACAATCCCTCCTGCATCCGCGCTCCGCCGGAAGCCGAAATCGAGACAAAGGGCAGGGATTCTTCCAGCGCCGCCGTCACGCCGCGCACGAAACGCTCGCCCAGGACAGACCCCATGGAACCGCCCATGAAATCGAACTCGAAACAGGCGGCAACCAGGGGCAAGCCCTTGACGCCGCCCTGCATGACCACCAGCGCGTCCGTTTCGCCCGAACTTTCCTCCGCTTCCTTCAAACGCGCCGGATAGGTCTTGCTGTCCTTGAATTTCAGGCTGTCGACGGGCAGGACTTCCGCGCCGATTTCCCGGCGGCCTTCCCTGTCCAGCAAGATATCCAGACGCTGACGCGCCTTCAGGCGAAGATGATGTCCGCACTTGGGGCAAACCTGGAGGTTCGTTTCCAGATCGGTCGCGTACAGCACGGCCTCGCAGGCCGGACACTTGCGCCACAGACCTTCGGGCAGGCTGTGACGATGCTGCGCGCCGTTTTCGCGCTTGATTTTCGGGGGCAGGAGTTTATTGAGCCAGCTCATATCAGGATGTCCAAGTCAAAACACGGGGGTTTTCACGCAAACCAGCCAGAAACGACATGCAGATTCCCAGTCCACATGGCGGCCAGATAACTTGTTCCGCAGAGGGCAAGAAGACAAGCCGCGTTCACAAATAAAACGAGCGCGGCGCGGATGTTCGACCAATTCCGATACGTCCAGAACGAGAGCGGCGCGCAGGCAAGCGGCAGCATCCACCACCAGGCGATGACGCGAAACATGAAATTCACGTAGGTGATCGGCTCGGCGTTCAATGCCGCGTAGATTTCCAGGAATGCCTGCTTGCCATGCGCCTGCATGACGATGATGAAGCCTGCCTGCGCGAGAATCAGCAGGGTGGCGGCGGCGAACAGGATTTTCTTCATTTTCGATTGTGGCAAGGCAGGTCTCCAGATTCTTCAGAAGCGATTATCCATCGGCAAAATGAGGATTCTACGCGGACATCCGCGCGAGGGTGGAATAGGGAGCCATGATGAGGACACAGAGGCTGATCGCGTTCGCGAACAGGACGAGCGCGGCGCGTTTTCCCGACCAGCGCCGGATCGCCCAGGCCGACGGCAGTATCCACCACCAGGGCATGATGCTGAACATGAATTTCGCATAGGCGGACGGCTCGACGCCGAATGCTGAATAGGCATCCAGAAACATCCGCGTCGCGCCATCGCGTATGTCTGTGCGAATATTGGCGGACGGCTCGATGCCAAATTTCTCACAGATATATACAAGCGTCTTGCTGCCGCGCATGACGGCAATGAAAAGAGTCTGCGCAAGGATCAGAAAGGCGGCGGCTACGGCAAACGCGATTTTCATGGTTCGATTCCCGTTTTTCCCCGGCAGCGTCATGTCTTTTCCTTTCGACCGTTCTCCGCCCCCTGCTGAACCCCTCGCCGCAACTCTCCCGCCAGGGCCGCCGCCCGCGCGCTTTCCTCGCCTTTGGGCGCGGCTTCCAGTTCCTCGATGATGCGGCTGCCGACCACCACGGCGTCGGCAATTTCCGCCATCTTCGCTGCCGTCTCCGCGTCCCGGATGCCGAAGCCGACGCCGACCGGGAGCTTCACGGCGGCGCGGATTTGCGGGATGCGCGCCGCGATTTCGGCAACATTCAACTGCCCGGAACCCGTCACGCCCTTGACGGAAACGTAATAGACATAGCCGCTCGCCAACCGCGCCACCGCCTGGCAACGCTCCGGCGATGAGGTGGGCGCAAGCAGGAAGATTGGATCCAGCCCATGCTGGCGCAGGGCGCGGACGAAATCTGCGGATTCTTCCGGCGGCGCGTCCACCACCAGCACGCCATCCACGCCAGCCGCCTGCGCCGCCTGCGCAAAAGTTTCCAGGCCGAAAGATTCAATGGGATTGGCATAACCCATGAGCACTACCGGCGTTTGGGCGTCGCGCGCGCGAAATTCGGCGACATTTTCCAATACCTTTTTCAGGGTCATGCCGTTTGCCAGCGCCTTTTCGGAAGCGCGCTGGATGGTGGGGCCATCGGCCATCGGATCGGAAAAGGGCACGCCCAACTCGATCACGTCCGCCCCGGCTTCCGCCAGGGCGCGCATCAGGGGCACGGTCAGTTCCACACGCGGAAAGCCCGCCGTGATGAAGGGAATCAGCGCCTTGCGGCCCTCTTTTGCAAGGCGTTCAAAAGTCTGTTGTATGCGTGGCATTTACCGGTACTCGTCCATGTTTTTTCATCCGCGCCCCGTAACCGGGCAACGCAAACAGATAGGCAGGCGGATTTTGCCATGTTGTCCGCGCGGCACGGAAATTTTTTTCCCCTCGCCAAACCTCTTTTACCCCGCGGCTTTCCGTCCGCGCCTGTGCGCCGCCGCGCCCAGAACGCAAATGACCGCCGCGCACCCGGCAAGGAGCAGAGCCGCACCCCATGCCGTGAGCCGCGCCGCCGACAAGCTCGGCGTGACCGCCCAGGCGAAGACCCCAACCAGCCCGCGCCCCCCAATGCCAGCAGCGCCAGCAGTCCCTTGCAGGCTGCCCGGACGCTGCGAAACACCCAGCCAAGCGGTTTGGAGGCCAATGCCATCAGGAGGAAATCTGTTATGAACTCGCATGTTAGCCTTGCAGGGCGGGAAGTTCCGCGAGATGTTCCGCCAGAAGGCGCGCGGAAAGATTTTCCGCCAAGCCGCCAAACAGCCGATCCGTCGCGTCTTCTTTCCTGTCAACCGTTTGAGGCCGGGTAAGGCGCGTCATCCGGGAAGCCAGCGCGTCGATTTTTCCCCGATGCCGGAGCGCTTCCAGCGCCGCCGCGTCCGTACCCACGCACAGGAGCGTCGCGCAGTCGCCCGTTTCTCGCGTGACGAGTTCCGCAATGGCGAGGCCATGCGGTTGCAGGATGCCGTTCATGACTTCCAGGAACTTCCGGTCCCAAGGCATGGCAACCGTTCCCGCCGCCGCTTCATACGCCACGTTCCAGAAAGCGTCAAAAGCCGAAAAATCCAAATCCGCCAAGGGCTTTAGAGCGGGCATCTCGCCATTGAACTGCCCCCATTCCAGCGTATCCGCCAAGCCTTGCGCTTCCAGATGCTCATACAGCCAACCGGCGATGGTTTCTGCGTCTCCGCCATCTTCCATTTCCGGCGGATGGGCATGGAGCAGCGCGGGGTCGAACTGCGGCAGGCTGCGGGCAAGCGCGTCGATCAGGCGGTTCATGTTCTGGTTTGCAGTCATATTCATCATTCGGCCTCTTCTTGAGTTTGCCGCGTCTCATCGGGACAATCGCGGACGCTCAGCCAGTCTGCGGACATTTCCGGTTGCGCCTTCAGGAACCAGGACAGGGCTTCGACGGTGTTGCCCTCTCGCCAATAGCTCTGCGCCAGACGGCAGTACGCGCGCGGGATGCCCGCGCTGGCCGCTTCAAGAAGCAGGGAACGCGCTTCCTCCGCCCTTGTCAGCTCAGGACCGCCAAAATAACCCGGCGCATGCGCATAGCCATATTTAACGTACAGCGTCTCGCCCAACTGGAAAATCGCCTGGGCGTCCCCCGTCCGCGCCGCCTGGCGCAGTTCCTGTAATTCTTCCGCTTCCGCCTCCCGTGGTTCGCACTCATCGGGCAACAGCGCGCGCTGGCAGAGCGTTTTTTTCGCCATCGCCAGATCGTCCTCATCTCCACGCGGATCGCCAATTTCGATGCGCCGCAGCGCCTGACGCGCCCGCGGGTGTCCGGCCTTTTCCGCCTGCCGCAACCATGTCAGGCCGCGCTCGGCAAAGCGCGCGATTTCTTCCGGCAGATACCCGTCCGCTTCGCACCCCATGCAGAAGATTCCGCCGCGCAGGGGCGGCGAGAGTTGTTCATGATACAGGAGCGCGCCCAGCGCGAACTGGGCGTCGGCGTCGCCCGCCGCCAGTTTTTCCAGCGCCGCGCGCAAGTCGAGATTTTGCAGGAAGGTCTTTGCCAAGGCTGTGCCGAACCATGTATACCCCGTCCTGACCTGATAAGGGTTGGATCCCAGAAGCCATTCCAGGATCCGCGCGCCCGGATCGTCCCGCTTCACCTCTCCCGCCTTGCCCAGCTCGAGCCAGGCGAATTCCGGGCGAGGCTGCCCGGTTTCTTCATCAAAGACGGGTTTCAGACTCCCCGCCTCGTCGAACATTTCCGCCGCGCGCGCGGCGGCTTCCAGCCATTTTCGCCCTTCCTCTTCGTCCGCGGGCGCGCCACGTCCCAGGTAACGCGCCTTGCCATAAAGGTATTGCGCCAACGGATGCCGGGCCTTTGCCGCCTCGTGCAGCCAATGCGCCGAGGTTTCCAGGTTCATCCGCGCAAATCCCGGCCAGGCATACAAGGCTCCCAGCTCACATTGCGCGGGCGGATAACCGCCTTCGGCGGCGCGGTGCATCCAGTCGAGCATTTTTCCCAGATCCCTTTCCACCATGCCCACGCCGCCCAAGAGGCTGGAATAATCCTTGCCCTGTCCATAAAAATGGGCGAGCGCGTATTGCGCCGCCGCGTCTCCTTTTTCCGCCGCCGCGAAAGCGGACAGTCTGTTCAGCAATATGCCCGCCTCGGAATATGCTTCCCGCCGTTCCGCTTCCTGCGCAACGGCCTTTTCCAGCCAGGGACGCGCCGCCTCGCGGTCATGCCGGTTTTTGATGAACCATTCCCCCAGCAAATATTGCGCCTCGGTATCCCCCGCCTGGGCGGCTGCGGAAAACCAGTGAAAGGCCGCTTCCTGATCTTCCTTTATCCTGTCAAAGAACGGTTCCGCATCCTTGGAATAGACATGTTGATAACGCTTTCCCAATTCCACCTGCGCCCTGGCGTCGCCCGCGCGGGCTTTTTGCTTCAGCAACCGCAATTTCTTCGCCGCGCGTTCATGGGCGGCAAGGAAGGTTTGCGCCGTTTTCCGCCATCTTTCCATTTGCTGACGCTGGGTTTTGTCCATCCGGGCGACGTGACGCGCGGCGAGGAAGCGCCGGAAGACTTCGGCGGCCTTGTCGGGATCGGGGGAAAGGTAGATCGCCTTTCCTGAAAAAGGGGTTTCCCAGAAGCTGCTGCTGTCATAGGGAAGATAGGCGCGCGCCAAATCATACTGTGCTTCTCGCGCGTAAAATCCCTTGCCCTTTGCCGCTTGCGCAAGCGTCGCGCGTTTGTCGAATTCTTTCAGCCATCCTTTTGCGCCGCTATTGTCCTGCGCGGCGGCGCGGCGCATCCAGAACAGCGTCTTTTTCTCGTCCTGCGGCACGCCGTCACCTCGCTCGTGGGCAAGCGCCAGATCTTTCTGCGCCTCGATGAAATTCCCCTCCGCCGCGCGCTGTAGCCATGCCACACGCTCCGCCGGATTTTGCGCGAGACGGGCAAGCAGCGCCTGCGCTTCGGTGTCGCCCGCTTCCGCCAGGCGCCGCAGCATTTCCAGCCCTTCGGCGGGGCGGTTGGGAATGCCTTCCACATCGCCATAGCCCAGATGGACGCGCGCCAGCCAGAGCTTGGCCTTGGGCACGTCCTTCGCTACCGCGAAGTGAAGCCATTTCGCGGTCTGTTCGCGGTGCGCGTGTTTTTCCGCGTCCGTGACGCCTGTAGCACTGGAAAGCTGCTCATGGGCGTGCGCCAAGGCATAAGCCGCCGCGCCGTCGCCCGCCTCCGCCGCCTTTTGGAACTCTTGCATCTGATCGTATTCAGCGAGCAGCCTTCCCGCCCTGCCATCCGGCGCGACGGCAAAACCGCTGACGCGCGCCTTCAGGAACCAGCGCGTCGCCAAAGCCTCGTTCCAGGCTTCAAAGTGTTGCACGCCCAGGTTCGACAACATGGCCTCGCCCAGCGCGGCCTGCGCCTGCGGCAAGCCCTGATCCGCCGCGCGGCGAAACCAGTAGACGGCCTCGAAATCGTTTCGTCCAAAGCGCAGGGGAAGGAAGGGACAGAATACGGAAGACACGGGATCGAGGATGGGACGGAAAAGATCGATCCAGATCCAGTAGTCCTTGCCGGATTTGCGCAGGAAAGCCGCCATCCGCGCGAATGTCTCTTCCCTGGCTTGCGCCGTCACGTCATCCGCTTCCAGTTCCGGCAGTTCCGGGGATTCCCCCAATTCTTTCGCCATCGGCTCGACGACCATTACCAGCAGGCTTTGCGCATTACCGGAATAAACCGACGGCATTGTTTCCTCGGCGCGCGCCAAGAGGACGACCGCCCGTTTCAGATCGATGAATTCACCCGGCGCGGCGCTGTCGTTTTCTCCGTGGTCTTGCCCGTCGTTTTCCCCGCGGTCTTCCCAATCGTCTTCCCCGCGCTTTTCCTCGCCTTCCTTTTCTCTCGCCAATCCATCCCGGAACATGAGACCCAGCGCGTATTGCGCCTGGGCGTCACCCGCCTCCGCCTTTTCCCGCGTCGCCTGGGCGACATCGACGGCTTCCTGGCAGGCGAGTACATTGTCCTCACTGAATTCTTCCGGTTGCGCAAAGACCGGTGCGGAAAGCAGCAGGCCGGCAATGATGAGCAGCGGCAAAATCCGCCATTTCGAAAACGATCCCCGCATTGCGATTCTCCATGAAGGTTGGCAATAACATCCGCCCGTTGGCGGAGCGATGCCGCCCGCAACGGCAAAACCAGGCCGCCCGCCCAATCCGGCAAGGCAAACGCCATGGATTTCCCCAAACCGGAGACATCGCCCGCGTATTCTAAACCTTGTTCATAGCCTCTGTTCTTTGCGGCCTCTGTTCCATCTCTCCCGCCTCGTCAAAAGCGAGGGCGTGAGCGCCGCGGCAATCCAGACGGCGGTTCCGTTACCCGAAACGCCAAGGCAAATTGAAAGACCGTCTGGATTGCCGCGTCGCCACGCTCCTCGCTTTCGACGAGGTGAGGGAAGCCGCGCCAGAAGGAATCAGGGACTATGAACAGCTTCTAAGGCGTTTTTTCGCCACACGCTCCGCGCCGTGAATCTTCAAGCCGCTATTGCCCGCATACGCGGGCGAGATTGAAGGTGGAGCAAAAACCTTCCCAGACGAAGCGCTGAAGCGGCGGCGCTTCATTTTCCCTTTGTTGGTCAAGGCGGTTGCGTCGCGCCATGTTGATGTTATGATGTCAGCCTTGGAGAAGCGGCAGGGAAGATCGCCATGCGCGACAACGGCGTCCATGCAACGGGAACACCCTGGCGG
>JAITRP010000197.1 GCA_031288305.1 Zoogloeaceae bacterium | reverse complement strand
GAACTTTTCTCGCGCAAACGCATTCCAGATGATCCCTGTTCGCAGCACATGCACGATCCCGGAAAAATACAGCCGGTCACTGTACTTCGCCTTTCTCCCGCCTCCCGGCTTGCGCTTGTAACCATGCTCCGCGTCCCGGCGCGCCGCCGGCAGCAGCGGCTCAACCAGCGCTCAGAATTCGTCCGGGATTTCCCATGCGCGCCTCCTTATCATCCCTCCTCCGTGGCATGTTCCACACAACCCGCACAAACCACCAGAGGAATGCGCTTTTGTATAGGATTATTTGAGGATAAGAACTAAAGGGAAAGCGAAAAACAGGGCAAAACCATGCGCGACGCCGGACATGATCGGTAAATGGGAAATGCTCCAATCGTATCCGGCGGCAAAAGCGCCGGTTGTCGATCCATTTTTTGTCTTTTATCATCCGTCCTCCGGTTCAGGAGCCTTTTTTCATGCCGATTTTGCGCGCCCTCCAGGCGGACATCACCACATTGAACGTCGATGCCGTCGTCAATGCCGCCAATTCTTCGCTGTTGGGCGGCGGCGGCGTCGATGGCGCGATACATCGCGCGGCGGGCGCGGAACTGCTGGCCTTTTGTCGGGCGCTGGGCGGTTGCGGCGCTGGCGAGGCTAGGATTACGCCGGGATTTCGTTTGCCCGCCCGCTACATCCTCCATACCGTCGGCCCCGTCTGGCAAGGCGGGCGACACGGCGAAGCGGCCTTGCTTGCCGCCTGTTACCGCAACTGCCTAGAACTGGCGAACGCCAGGCAACTCGCCACGCTGGCCTTTCCCTGCGTCAGCGCCGGCATCTACCGCTACCCGCCAGACACGGCCGCCAGCATTGCCGTCACGACCGTTCGCGCCGCGCTGGAACGTCTGCCGAAATTGAAGGAAATCATCTTCTGCTGCTTTTCGCCAGAAGATTTGCGGCGCTACGAACGTTTGCTGGGCGCCGTCAAAAAGCAGGGTTTTACTTCTTGACGCATGCGTGAAATGAAATTTGCCGGGAGAAGACGCGTTATCATGCTTTCGCTTTGACCTTTTGGGAAATGTTCCATGAATCGCTGTCGTTGTCTTCTTTGTTGTTTCCTTCTCGTCCTGGGCGCTTGCGCGCACAGGCAACCGGCGGTGGAAAAGGTGGCGCCGCCCGAGGTGTTCAAGGTACATCCCGGTTTGCTGGGCGAGCCTGTGCCGCCGGAATTGCAGCCGATTCAGGAAGAAGCGGCGCCCCCGGCGGATGCCGAGCGCGCAGGCGCGTCTTCCTGAGCGTTTTCATGCGATTCTTCCGCCGTCCCGTGCCCGCCGCCGCGCGCGAGCGTCTGGAAACGCAGGGACTTCCCTTCTTGCTGGCGCGGCTTTACGCGGCGCGCGGCGTCACTGATCGCCGGGAACTGGATTACGACCTGAAAAACCTGTTGCCGCCTGCCGCCCTGACCCACGCGGGCGCCGCCGCCATGCTGCTGGCGGACGCGCTGGAAGCTGGCGCGCGGTTGTTGATCGTGGCCGACTATGATTGCGATGGCGCGACCGCCTGCGCCGTCGGCTTGCGCGCCCTGCGCCAGATGAGCCTGGAACGCGGCGCGCAGGTGCAATATCTGGTTCCGGATCGCTTTGCCATGGGTTATGGTCTTTCTCCAGAGATTGTGGAGATTGCGGCAACGCATGCGCCGGATCTGATCATTACCGTGGATAACGGCATCGCCAGTTTGGAAGGCGTTGCCCGCGCCCGCGAACTGGGCATCGCCACCCTGATTACCGACCATCATCTGCCGGGCGAACGCTTGCCGGAAGCGGATTGCATCGTCAATCCCAATCAGCCGGGTTGCGCCTTTCCTTCCAAGCATCTGGCGGGCGTGGGGGTGATGTTTTACGTCATGCTCGCACTGCGCGCCGAACTGCGCGCGCGCGGCTGGTTTGCCGGCGCGCCGGAACCCAATTTGGCGCGTCTCCTGGATCTGGTGGCGTTGGGCACGGTGGCGGATGTCGTGCCGCTCGATCACAACAATCGCATCCTGGTCAGCCAGGGATTGAAGCGGATGCGCGCCGGTCAGCTTTCGCCGGGCGTCACGGCTCTGCTTGCGGCGGCGGGACGCGCCCGCGCCTGGCTTTCCACGTTTGATCTCGGCTTCGTCCTGGCGCCGCGCCTGAACGCGGCGGGACGGTTAAAGGACATGCGGATCGGCATCGAATGCCTGGCGACCAATGATCCCGGCAGGGCGTTGCACTACGCGCAACAACTGGATATCTTGAATCAAGAGCGCCGCGAAATCGAAAGCGGCATGCGCGATCAGGCGTTTGCCGTGCTGGAACATCTCGATCCGCGGGAAGCGCCGCCCGGCATGGCGCTTTTTGAACCCGAATGGCACCAAGGCGTGGTCGGCATCCTGGCGGCGCGTGTAAAGGAAAAATTCCATCGGCCGGTATTTGCCTTTGCGCGCGGAGAATCCGGCGAACTCAAGGGATCTGGCCGCTCGATTCATGGACTGCACCTGCGCGACGCGCTGGATTTGATGTCCAAGCGCGCGCCGGGACTGCTGTTGCGCTTCGGCGGTCACGCGGCGGCGGCGGGCGTGAGTTTGAAGGAAGAGGATTTCCCGCGCTTTCGCGCCCTCTTTGCCGAGATTGCGCGCGAACTCATTGCCCCGGAGGTGCTGGAACAGTCGCTGGAAACCGACGGTCCGCTGGAGGCTTCCTGCTTCAATCTGGAAACGGCGCGCCTGCTGGAACAGGAAATTTGGGGACAGGGTTTTCCCGCGCCGCTCTTTGCCGACGACTTCATGATCGAGCAGGAAACGCTCCTGAAGGAAAAACATCTGAAACTGCGCCTCAACAAGAATGGTCACCACATCGAAGGCATGGAATTCAACGCCGACACCCGCATCCCTTCCTCGCCCCGGATGCATCTCGCCTACCGTTTGGGCGTCAATGAATTTCGCGGCGTCCAGACGCCGCAATTGCTGATCGAGCATCGTGGCGAATCAAGGGGCGAATGATGGGCGTCTTGCGTTTCTCTGTTCCCCGAACCCTCTGATGTGTTAGGCTTCGTCCTTCAGACAAATGAGATGTGGAGGAACACACCATGCAGGACTTTTCTTCTTTCTGGGTGAACTACCTTGAATACTGTCAGCGCGCCTGGTTGGACATGGCGCGCCTTTACGCCCCGTACACCCCGGGATGGAGCGCGTCGGCGGAAACGCCCAGGGAACAGGCCAAGGGATCGTTTCTCCCGGCGCAGATTCCCGGCGCGCCTTCCGTCGATGCCTGGCTTTCCCTGTTCACTCCCTGGATGCCCAAGGTGGAGGCTGAAATCCAGCCCCTGCAACCGGTAGTGAGCAACGCCGCCGCCGGCCTGGCCGAAGCCGCCCGCATTTCCATGCGCGTCTTCATGCCCTGGGGCGGAGAAACCTGGATTGGCGCGCTGGCAGGCAAGAACCTGGCGACGTCCGCCGCGAAGCCGGGATCACGCATGACCAGCGCCGAACGCGCTGAACTCGCCGTAAACGAAGCCGTCAAACGCAGCAAAACCCAGGACTGATCCAGAACCAACCGGGTCGCGCCACGCATCCCATCCTTTTCCCCGCGGAACGGCTTGGCGGGTGGCGCTCGCTCTTTGCCGCAAGCCTTCTCCCGTCTTCGCTCCCTTGCTTTCCGATGCCGTCGAAATGGCGCATGGCGCGGGCGGGCGGGCGACGGGGCGGATGCTGGGGGATGTATTTTTCCGGCATTTCGATGATGAATGGCTGCGCGCGGGCAATGACGGCGCCGCGCTGCCGACCGGGGCTTTTGCCAGACGAGCGGCTGGTGATGACGACAGACAGCCATGTGGTCTCGCCGTTCTTTCCCGGCGGATACATCGGCTGCCTGGCGGCGCATGGCGCGATCCTGCGCTGGCAGGCAAAGCCGAAGCGCGCGTCCTGCGCGACCCAACGCGCGGCGGCAAGAATCGGCGTCGTCACGGACATTCCCGCCATTGGACAAACAGGATGAATTTCCCCGCGCGCGGTTGCCACTCTGTTGCCATAGTATTGAACTATGTAATTTATGATAACAAACAATTGGAACAATCCCCGTGCGCCGCTTACCATACGTCCTGTCTGTCAACCACTCAATGAGGAGTTTCTTATGCCATCCCTGATCAATACCGAAATCAAGCCCTTTTCCGTGACCGCCTTCCACAACGGCAAGTTCGTGGAAGTGACCGAAGCCAGCCTCAGGGGCAAGTGGTCTGTGCTGTTTTTCTATCCGGCGGATTTTACCTTCGTCTGCCCCACTGAACTGGGCGACTTGGCGGATAACTATGCCGAATTCCAGAAGCTGGGCGTGGAAATCTATTCCGTCTCCACCGACACGCATTTCACCCACAAAGCCTGGCACGACACTTCGGATACCATCCGCAAGCTGCAATTTCCGATGATAGGCGATCCCACGCAGGTTGTTTCCCGCAATCTCGGCGTGTTGATCGAGGAAACGGGCTTGGCGGAACGCGGCACCTTCGTGATCAACCCGGAAGGCCGCGTCCAGGTCATTGAAATCAATGCCGGCAACATCGGCCGCAACGCGGAAGAATTGCTGCGCAAGGTCAAGGCGGCGCAATACGTGGCGTCCCATCCGGGCGAAGTCTGTCCCGCCAAGTGGAAAGAAGGCGAGAAGACGCTCTCGCCTTCCTTGGATCTGGTCGGCAAGATCTGAGGGAAAACGGCAAAAAGCGAAAATCTGCTTTTTGCCGGTTCAAATTGGCAAAAAAGGGCAGGCAAAGCCTGCCCTTTTTTGGAATAAAGGCAACACAATTCACTCCCCGCCCGCGCGGTCTGGTCTGCAGGAGCGCGCTGCGAGCGCGCCTGCGATAACCCCAGGCCGCGCTGGTTTTGCGTTGGGGGTTACATGGTTTGAAGCCAGGCTTTGCCTGGTTTCAAACCCCCAAATCGATTCGGCAACAAGCGGGTTTTTACTTTTTGACGCTTTTAGGAGAACATCATGCTCGACGCCAGCATCAAGACCCAGTTGCAAGCCTATCTGGAAAAGCTCGTTTCCCCCATCGAACTCGTCGCCACCCTGGACGGCAGCCCGAAAGCCGCCGAGATGCGGGAGTTGCTCATGGAAATCGCCAGCCTTTCCGGCAAGGTGACTTTTTCCGAAAACGGCGACCATGTCCGCCGTCCTTCCTTTGGCATCGCCCGCTCCGGCGAAAGGCCGCGCATCCATTTCGCTGGCGTCCCGCTGGGACACGAATTCACCTCGCTGGTGCTGGCGCTGTTGCAGACCAGCGGCCATCCGCCCCGCCTGGAAGCGGAGGAAATCGCGCAAATCAAGGCGCTTTCCGGCGAATTCCGTTTCGAGACCTTCGTTTCGCTTTCCTGCATCAACTGTCCGGACGTGGTGCAGGCGCTGAATACCCTGGCCGCGCTCAACCCCGTCTTCGAGACGGTGATGATCGACGGCGCGGGCTTTCTTGAGGAAGTGGAAGAGCGCCAGATCATGAGCGTGCCGGCGATTTACCTGAACGGCAAACCCTTCGGCGCGGGACGCATGAGCTTGCAGGAAATCCTGGGCAAGATCGATGCGGGCGCGGCGGCGCGCGCCGCCGAAAAAATCAGCGGCAAGAATGTCTTCGACGTGCTCGTCATCGGCGGCGGTCCCGCCGGTTCCGCCGCCGCCATCTATGCCGCCCGCAAGGGACTGGCCACCGGCGTGCTTGCCGAGCGTTTTGGCGGACAGGTGCAGGATACCCTCTCCATCGAGAACTTCATTTCCGTCCAGCAGACCGAAGGCCCGCGTCTGGCGGCGGCGCTGGAAGAACATGCGCGCGCCTATGGCGTCGACATCATGAATCTGCAAAAGGCGGCGCGCCTCGCGCCGGGAAAGGACGGCGCGCCCATCGAGGTGCATGCCGCCAGCGGCGCGGTATTGAAGAGCAAGAGCGTGATTCTTTCCACCGGCGCGCGCTGGCGGGAAATGAACGTGCCCGGCGAAGCCGAATATCGCGCCCGCGGCGTCGCCTACTGTCCGCATTGCGATGGCCCGCTGTTCAAGGGAAAACGGGTGGCGGTCATCGGCGGCGGCAACTCCGGCGTGGAAGCCGCAATCGACCTGGCGGGCATTGTTGCGCACGTTACCCTGCTGGAGTTTGGCGAAGCCCTGCGCGCCGACGCCGTGCTGCAACAAAAGCTCGCCAGCCTCGCCAATGTCACGCTCTTGAAAATGGCGCAGACCCGCGAAGTGCATGGCGACGGACAAAAAGTCACCGGCCTTTCCTATACGGATCGCGTCAACGGAAAAACGCATCGTCTTGATCTGGAAGGCGTCTTCGTGCAAATCGGCCTTTTGCCCAATACCGACTGGTTGAAAGGGACGCTGGAGCTTTCCGCCGCAGGGGAAATCGTCGTCGACGGCAAGGGGCAAACCTCGCTTGCCGGCGTGTTCGCCGCGGGCGACTGCACGACCGTACCCTACAAGCAGATCATCATCGCCATGGGCGAAGGCGCCAAGGCCAGCCTCTCCGCCTTTGATTACCTGATCCGGTACGGCAAAAAGTGAAAAACCACTTTTTGCCGGGTTGTCTAGGGGTTTGAAGCCAGGAAAAGTCTGCTTCAAACCGTGTAAACCCAACGCAAAACCAGTGCGGTCTGTAGGGTTATCGCAGGGGCGAACCGCGTTCGCCCGCAGATCATTCCGCCGCGTGATGGTCGGCGGGCGTACGCAGTGCGCCCCTACAGGATCGTGCCGATGGGTAGTGGGTTCCTTGCCTTTCCGCCAAAAAAGGGCAAGCTCCGCTTGCCCTTTTTTGCTGACTGAACCGGCAAGAAGTGGATTTTCACTTTTTGACGCTTCCATTCCGCGGGGTTTTACTTTTTACCGTTCCTGTCATTTGACGCGCCCTGGCGGGATGCCTATAATCGCCGCTCTTTTGTTGTGGGGGTCGGTAGCTCAGTCGGTAGAGCAGCGGACTTTTAATCCGTTGGTCGCGAGTTCGAGTCTCGCCCGACCCATGGACGCATGATGGCGCGCCCAAATTGCAATCGGGACGCAGGTTTTGTATCATGCGCGCTCACTTGGGGCGTTAGCTCAGTTGGTAGAGCAGCGGACTCTTAATCCGTAGGTCCACAGTTCGAATCTGTGACGCCCCACCACCCTTTTTGCAGCCCGCGCGCCTGACCGGCGCGGGCGTTTCCTGTCAGGAGCTTTTCTATGGCTATCGTTCGCACCCGCCGTTCTTCCATCGAGCGTCGCTGTCTCTCCAAAACCGGCAAACGCATTTTTCGCGGCAAAGGCGCCGCCATGATGCGCATGATGTATCAGGCGGAGTGCCAGGCGCGCAATCGTAAATCGCTGGGCGAGAAAAAGGCGCGCGCGCCGGAATAAGAGCGTCCGCCAGTTCCATGCCCCGCCCGTAACGCCGGGCTGGGGTTTTCCCGTTTTTGAATCCTTCCCATGCCTTTGCATCGGCTTGCGCGCGGACTGTTGGCCTTGCCCAGGGCGGGCAAGCGCCTTCTCGTCCTGTGCGTGGATGTCGCGCTTTGCGTCCTGACGGTCTGGCTGGCGTTCTATTTGCGCCTGGGCGAATGGCCGTCCTGGGCAAGCGCGCCATCGCTGCGGATGCTGGGAATGCGTCCGCATTACGCCGCCCTGGCTTCCATCGCGCTGGCGCTGCCGATTTTCATCCGCGGGGGCTTTTATCGCGCCATTTTCCGTTATACGGGCGTGGCGGCGGTGCGCGCCATCTGCATGGCGATGCTGCTGTATGGCGCGTTGTTCGCCTCGCTCACGCTGTTCATCGGATTGCCGGGCGTGCCGCGCACCGTAGGCATCATCCAGCCGCTGACGCTGTTTGTCGCGGTTGCCCTTTCCCGCCTGCTTGCCCGTTACTGGTTGGGCGGCCTGTACAGGAAGCAATCGGCGCTCGACGCGTTGCCGAAAATGTTGATTTACGGCGCGGGCGACGCTGGCCGGCAACTGGCCGCGGCCCTGGCGCACAACATCGAAATGCGCGTGGTCGGTTTTCTTGATGACGACGCCAGTCTGCACGGACACACCCTGAACCATCTGCCGGTGCATGACCCGGAGCGTCTGCCGGATCTGGTCGCGCGCCTGGAGATCAAGGCGGTTCTGCTGGCCATGCCGCGCCTCGACCGCGCGCGCCGCAACGCAATCCTGGCGCGCATGGCCGAGGCGCATGTCGCCGTGCGTTCGCTGCCCGCGCTGACGTCGCTGGCGCAGGGCAGGGTGAGCTTCGTCGACCTGCACGAGCCGGATATCGATGATCTGCTGGGACGCGCGCCGGTTGCGCCCGACCCGCAACTGCTCGCCCGCAACATCACGGACAAGGTGGTGCTGGTCACGGGCGCGGGCGGTTCCATCGGCAGCGAACTGTGCCGCCAGATCATCGTCCTCGCGCCTGCCGCCCTGTTGCTGCTGGAACAGAGCGAATTTGCCCTCTACCGCATCCATCACGCGCTTGCGGAACAGTATGGCAGGACCATCCGCGTCGTTCCCCTGCTGGGTTCGGTGCGTGACGCGGCAAGGCTCTCCGAAATCCTGCGCGCCTTTTCCCCGCGGACGATTTACCACGCCGCCGCCTACAAACATGTGCCGCTGGTGGAGGAAAACCCGGAAGAAGGCCTGAAGAACAACGTGTTCGGCACACTGGTCAGCGCGCGGACGGCGGAAGCGCATGGCGTGGCGGATTTTGTGCTCATCAGCACCGACAAGGCGGTGCGTCCCGCCAACATCATGGGCGCGAGCAAGCGTCTGGCGGAAATGGCGTTGCAGGCGCTGGCCGCGCGGACAGAAAAAGGCGCCACCTGCTTTTCCATGGTGCGTTTCGGCAATGTGCTGGGGTCTTCCGGTTCAGTGGCGCCGCGCTTTCGCCAGCAAATCCGCGCGGGCGGACCGATTACGCTGACGCATCCCGAAATGACCCGCTATTTCATGACCATTCCGGAAGCCGCGCAACTGGTGATCCAGGCCGGAGCGATGGCCTCCAGCGGAACGGGCGGCGACGTGTTCGTGCTCGACATGGGAGAGCCGGTGAAAATCCTGCACCTGGCGCGGCGCATGGTGGCGCTCTCCGGCCTGACCGTGCAGGACGCGACGCACCCCGATGGCGACATCCGCATCGATATTACCGGCCTGCGCCCCGGCGAAAAACTCTATGAGGAATTGCTGATTGGCGACAACCCGGAACCGACGGCGCATCCGCGCATCATGAAGGCGCGCGAAAACTTCCTGCCCTGGCCCGAACTCGAAACCCATCTCGCCCGCTTGCAAACCGCCCTGGACGCGGGCGACCGCCCGCGCATCCGCCAACTGCTCGCCATAACCGGCATCCAAACGCGGGAAGAAACGGCAACGTCCCAATAGCCGGCCTCGTCATGGTTTCTGATTCCTTCTGGCGCGGCTTCCCTCGCCTCGCTTTTGACGAGGCGGGAAAGATGGAACAGAGGCCGCGAAGAACCGGAGACCAGCAAGAAATTAGCGGCAGCCCTTCAGGGCTGCCGGTCCAACGTCATTGGGAAGGGGTTTCTCTCCCCTCCCCAATGGCTACGGATTGATCCCCCGGCCTTCAGGCCGGGGTTTCACCTTCGCACCGATTCTTCCGGGCGGGGTTTCAAACCGGAGTTGGTTTTACGATGAACCGGCTCTTCGCGCCGCTGAATTGTAACGATCCATCATGGCATGACGCGGTTCAGGGAATGGGAGATCATGGACAGGATGGACAGGATGTACAGGATGACAGGATAAAATCAGGGACCCGCCAAGGGTTTTCATCCTGTCCATCCTGTTCATCCTGTCAAAAAAAACAGGGGACGGCAGAAGGCGGATCGGCTGCCGCGCTCGCGCCCCGCAAATGTTCCCCTCCCCCCGTTCCCCTCCCCCCTCGCGGGGGAGGGCTTGCACCCTGCAAGGGTGGCCGAAGGCCGGGGGAGCAACCGTGTCAAGTGGCGGAAAGATTCGTCCATGCGGTTTTCCTTTTCATGAGGGTGTTCATGAGGGTCAGGAGTTTTCTCATGCAGGCGGTCATGGCGACTTTGCAGGGT
>JAITRP010000189.1 GCA_031288305.1 Zoogloeaceae bacterium | reverse complement strand
CGGTCTAACGTCATTGGGAAGGGGTTTCTCTCCCCTCCCCAATGGCTACGGTCGAAACCCCGGCCTTCAGGCCGGGGTCTCAACCTTCGCACCGCCCTGAAGGGCGGGGTTTCAAACCGAAGTTAGTTTTACGATGAAAAGGAACCCGTTCATGAACAAAGCCCGGATTGTGCCGTTGCTGGCTTTTGTCTTCTTCCTTGCCGCCTGCGGCGACAAGAGCGCCGAAACGTCCGCCGCGCCGTCGGCGTCCGCGCCGCCCGCTTCCGCCGTCGAAGGCAGAGAGGCCGCTTCGTCCCGGGCGCAAAGCGGCCCGGAGGACAGCCTGCTGGATGTGGTGAGCGTCTATAACGGCGGGTTTCCCTTGAATGAAGCGGGACAACGCAGTTTCGATGGGAAAACGATGGCGTTGGTCAATTCCATCCTGGCTTCCCGCGACCAGCCGGAATTCATGCCGGATAAACAGGAAGGCGCGGAAAAGCGCAAGGATTTGTTCTATGAACTGGCGGCGTCCGCCACGATCGAGTCTTTCCGTATCCGGGGAAGCGTGAATCCCACGGTGCCGCGGCGGGTGGAATTCGCGGTTTCCGCTTCGCCGCAAACGGGCTTCCAGACCGTCGCGACCTATGACGTGCCGGAAGAATACCGGACGGAATGGAGAAGCAATGCGTTCGATTTTTCCATTCCCGCACAAGAGAAGATTTCGGGGCGCTACATTCGCCTGACCCTGCTGGATTCCAAACAGGGCTATTTCGGCTTGCGCTACTTTAACGCCTATGGCCGCTTCGACGCGCCTCCCGCGCTGCGCGAGGATTTCAGCGGAGTGTACCGCACCATGAAATATTCCGCGGACGCTGGGGTGACGGCGGCGGATGAAGCCATGTTCGACCTTTCCCGGGAGGAAGGCGGACATTCCTACCATCCGCACATCGTGCTCCAGCAGAAGGAGGGGCAGGTGCAAGGATGTTATGTGCTGGCGGCGGAGTTCGGCGGCAAGTGGCAGGTTCTTTCCGTGGAAGGACAACTGACCGGCGGCGCGGAAGGCAATCTGTTTCGCTTCACGCGCGCGCACAAGGACGGCAGCCAGAGGCAGGGCGTGATTACCCTGTCCCCTGAAGGCAGGGAAGCGCATCTCTCCATGCTGCGCGAAATCCAGCCCGGCGACGAGAAAGACGGTTTTTATCGCCTCGTGCTTACCCGCGTCTCCAGCCAGCCCGTTCCCTGTTCAACCAGCGCGGAAAAGGAAAAAACGCCGGTCGACGCGATGCGGGAAGCCATCGACAAGACCGGCAAGGTGCAGCTTTACGGCGTCAATTTCGACTTCGATTCCGACGTGTTGCGCCCCGAATCCGGCGCGGTGCTGGATGATGTGGTCAAGCTCGCCCAGGCGAACCCGGAATGGAAATTCGAGATCGGCGGACACACGGACAGCCGGGGAACGGACGCCTACAATCAGGATCTTTCGGAACGCCGCGCCGCCTCGGTGGTGCGCTATCTCACCGGAGCGGGTATCGCGGCATCGCGGCTTGCCGCCAAGGGTTATGGCGAATCCCGTCCGCTTATTCCCGAAACCGGCGACAACGAAGCCGCCCGCGCCCAGAACCGGCGCGTGGAACTGGTGAAACAATGAGGAGCGAAAAGGTGCGATTGAGAATGGAGGAAAAAACCTTGTCAGGCGAAACGCGAGCGCAAAACCCATGCGCTCACCTTCACGCTCGTCATTGCGAGGGCCACAGGCCCGTGGCAATCCAGACGGCCTTTCCGCTTGCCTTGCCGTTCCAGGAAACTGAACCGCCATCTGGATTGCCACGGCGCTTCGCGCCTCGCAATGACGGGGTAGGGGAATTGACACAACCTCGTAATGACGAAGGGTTTTATCTGTCTTCTGTCTTCTGTCCTCTGTCTTCTGAATCGCCACGTTTGCTGTCTCGGACTGGAATCTGTCCCCTGAAAATGGATAAACAACATGCTGGAAATTGAAATCGACGGCAAGAAAACCGGGGTGCCGGAAGGCAGCACGGTGATGGAGGCCGCCCAGCGCGTGGGCGTCTACATTCCGCATTTTTGCTATCACAAGAAACTTTCCATCGCCGCCAATTGCCGCATGTGTCTCGTGCAGGTGGAAAAAGCCCCCAAACCCCTGCCCGCCTGCGCGACGCCGGTGACCAACGGCATGAAGGTGTTTACCCATTCCGAATTGGCGGTCAAGGCGCAAAAAAGCGTGATGGAATTCCTGCTCATCAACCATCCGCTCGACTGCCCCATCTGCGACCAGGGCGGCGAATGCCAGTTGCAGGATCTGGCGGTGGGCTACGGCGGCGCGAAAAGCCGCTTCCAGGAAGAAAAGCATGTCACGCTGGAAAAGAACGCCGGTCCCCTGATTTCCATGCGGGAGATGAGCCGCTGCATCCACTGCACCCGCTGCGTGCGCTTCGGGCAGGAAATCGCGGGCCTCATGGAACTGGGCATGGCGGGGCGCAACGTGCATTCCGAGATCATGACCTTCATGGGGCATTCGGTGGATTCCGAACTCTCCGGCAACCTGATCGACCTCTGCCCGGTCGGCGCGCTCACCTCGAAACCCTTTCGCTACACGGCGCGCGCCTGGGAACTGGAACGGCGGCGCACCATCAGCCCGCACGATTCCGTGGGCGCGAACCTGATTGCGCAGGTGAAGCGCGACAAGGTGCTGCGCGTCTTGCCGCGGGAAAACGAGGCGGTCAATGAATGCTGGATTTCCGACAAGGAACGCTTTTCGTATCTGGCCCTGAATTCCGAAGAACGTCTCACCCGGCCCATGCTGAAGCAGGGCGGCGCGTGGCGGGAAGTTTCCTGGAACGCCGCGCTCGATTACGTCGCGCACGGCCTGAAGGACATCGCCGCGCATTCCGGCGGCGACGCGCTGGCGGCGCTGGCCGCGCCGTGGTCGACCGTGGAAGAATTGTATCTTCTCAAGCGCCTCATGCAGGGGCTGGGGTCCGCCAACATGGATTTCCGTCTGCGCCAGCGAGATTTTTCCACCGACGGCAAACGCCTGGGCGCGCCCTGGCTGGGGATGCCGCTTGCCGATCTCCGGCATCTGGAATCCGTGCTCATCGTCGGTTCTTTCCTGAGAAAAGACCATCCGCTGATGACGCAACGCCTGCGCCACGCGGCGCAAAAGCATCGCGCCGAAATCAGCCTCATTTCCGTCGCCGGGGATGACCCGCTCCTGCCGCTCTTTGCGCAAAAGATCGTCGCGCCCTCGCAACTGGCGTTTTCGCTGGCCGCCGTCTTGAAAGCCGCCGCCGGAGAAAAGGGCGTCCGCGTGGAAGGCGTCGAGGGGCTGGAAAACGTGCCGGTCTACGAAAAGGCAACGATCATCGCGCGAAGCCTTCTCTCTCACGAAAGAAAGGCGATCTTCCTGGGCCAGGCCGCCGAACAGTCGGCGGATGCGGGCATCCTGCACGCGCTCGCCCTGAAACTCTCGGAAGTCACTGGCGCGGTCTTCGGTTTTCTGGGCGGCGCCGCCAACAGCGTCGGCGGCCATCTTGCCGCCCCGCCGGAAGGGGAAAATGCCCGGCAGATGTTTGCCAAACCGCGTCAGGCGTATCTTTTGTTTGGCGTGGAGCCGGAACTCGATTGCGCCCAGCCGCAGGAGGCGCTCGCCGCCCTGAAAACCGCCAGCATGGTCGCCCAGTTTTCCGCCTTCCAACACGGCCCGGCGCTGGAATACGCCGACGCGCTCCTGCCCCTGGCGCCCTTTACCGAAACTTCGGGCACGTTTGTCAATGCCGAAGGCCGCATCCAGAGTTTTAGCGGCGTCGTCCCTCCGGCGGGCGAAGCCCGTCCCGGCTGGAAAATCCTGCGCGTTTTGGGCAACGTCCTCAACCTGCCCGGCTTCGATTATGAAAGCAGCGAAGCGGTACGCGACGCGGCGTTGCCGGGTCGGAAGACAGAGGAGGTTGCGGTTGGGTTGGAGAATGGCTTATCGAAAGTTGCGGTGGAATTGACGCTGCCACAGACGCAGGGGTTGGAGCGGGTTGCGGATGTGCCGATACACTTTGCCGACCCGCTTGCGCGGCGTTCCCCTCCGTTGCAGGCGACCGCCGATGCCGCGCATCCGACGGCGCGCGTGGCGGCGGTGACCCTGGCGCGGCTGGGCATTCCGGCAGGCGCGACGGTCATTGTCCGGCAGGGCGCGGGCAGCGCAAAACTTGCCGTGGCGCAGGATGACGGCGTGCCCAACGGCTGCGTGCGCGTCGCGGCAGGACACGCCGCAACCACCACCCTGGGCGGCATGTTCGAGACCATTACGGTGGAGGTTGCGGAGAAAAAAGGGGTTGATCATGCGTGAGTTTTTGTCGCTTTGCTTGGCAGGGACGAACCCCTTGGGGACGCCCCCCCTCATCCGCCCTTCGGGCGCCTTCTCCCCGCAAGGGGGAGAAGGGAAAAAACATGAGGTCTTCGGTCATGGAAGGGCGGCAAACGAAGCGCAGACGTTTGCCTTTCCCTCGCCCCCTTGGGGGGAAAGGGTGGCCCGACAGGGCCAAGAGAGGGTGTTGCACCATACGGCAAAGCCGCGCTTCTGTTTTCTGGAAGGCGAGGCGCACGATGACGAAATCCCCGCTTTCAACCGCACCCCGCTTGGGCCAATAAGGCGTCGTCAAAAAATAAAATCTATTTTTTCCCAGTTCGATTTGCAACGAAAAACCCCAAGGCTGGACGGGTTTTGCGTTGGTTTTTCACGGTTTGAAGCCAGGCTTTGCCTGGTTTCAAACCCCAAGACAAACCGGCAAAAAGTGGGGTCTTACTTTTTGACGCTTCCCAACATGGAGCACTGAATGGAAACCCTGACCGCATTCGGAACCGAACTGCTTGGCCCGACCCTCTGGCTCGTCTGCTGGACGTTTCTCAAGATCATCCTCATCGTCGCGCCCCTGATGGCGGGCGTCGCCTATCTCACCTATGCCGAGCGGAGGGTGATCGGCGCCATGCAGGTGCGCATCGGCCCCAATCGCGTTGGCCCCCTGGGGCTGTTGCAGCCGGTGGCCGACGGCCTGAAGCTGCTGATGAAGGAAATCGTCGTGCCCAGCGGCGCGAACAAGAAGCTCTTCGTCATCGCGCCCATGCTCTCGCTGGCCCCGGCGCTGGCGGTCTGGGCGGTGGTGCCGTTTTCCGGCGCCCTGGTGCTGGCCGACATCGACGCCAGCCTCCTCTACATTCTCGCCATCGGCTCGATGGGCGTCTATGGCGTGGTGCTGGCCGGCTGGGCGTCCAATTCCCGCTATGCCTTCCTGGGTTCCATGCGCGCGGCGGCGCAGATCGTCTCCTACGAAATCGCCATGGGCTTTGCGCTCGTCGTGGTGCTGATGGTTTCCGGCAGCCTGAATCTTTCTGACATCGTGCGCGCCCAGCAGGTGGGACGGGGGGCCGATTGGGGAATCAATTTCCTTTCCTGGAACTGGCTGCCGCTCTTGCCGCTCTTCGTGGTGTATTTCGTTTCCGGCGTCGCGGAGACCAACCGCGCGCCGTTTGACGTGGCGGAAGGCGAATCGGAAATCGTCGCCGGGTTCCATGTCGATTATTCGGGCATGGCCTTTGCCGTCTTTTTCCTGGCCGAATACGCGGAAATGATCCTGATCGCCGCCCTGACGAGCCTGCTTTTCCTGGGCGGCTGGGCCTCCCCGGTGGGCTTTTTGCCGGATAGCGTCTTCTGGCTCCTGGGCAAGATCGCCGTCATGCTCTTTTTCTTCCTCTGGTTCCGGGCGACCTTTCCGCGCTATCGCTACGACCACATCATGCGCCTGGGCTGGAAGGTGTTCATCCCCCTGACGGTGTTCTGGCTCTTCCTGGTCGGCCTCTGGATGCTGACGCCCTGGAATATCTGGGATCGGGTGACAGGAGACAGGGGACAGGAGACGGAGGCGGTGAGCTTCGTCACGCCCGGCGCGGCAAGCGCCCAGCGCGTGGAGCAGGTAAAACAATGAGGAGCGAGGTCAGATGTCAGGCATCAGGGATCGGATACTCCGGCGCTGCCTTCCTCTTGGGGCCGTCGTCGGCATCCTGCTGGTCGTGGCGCTTGGAAGCGGCCCGACGCGGGGCGCGGAGCGCAAAACATCGGGAAGCGAGGCACACATGACAGACAAACAATTCATCGACGAATTCAGGGAAAACCTGGGTTGGAAGGCGCTGCCGGAAGATCTGGAAAAACTGATCGTTTTCCTGACGGGCATCGACGGACTGGGCGACATTTCCGAGAGCGAAGGAGATATTTCCGAAAGTTTCGCTCTCCTGATCGACGACAAAGTCGGCCTGTCGCGCTGGTCTGGCCAGAAAGCCTTCCTGGATCGGCTCCATCCCTTCGCCGCGGCGAACGGCAGCGGCTCGTTCTATGCGATATGGAACGACGGCTCCGGTCGTCCCCTGAACCAGATGCCCATCGTCGTGTTCGGGGACGAGGGCGGCGAGCACATCGTCGCGGAAAATCTGCGAGCGCTCTGGCGGCTCCTGGGTTATGGCACAGAAATTTCCGTCGATCACGGCGGCGCTTTTTTCCATCGGGATGAGGACGCCGGGGAAAGCCCTTACCGGGCGGACTATTTGTCCTGGCTGAAAAAGAACTACGGCTTTTCGCCCATCGAGACTTCAGAGGAAGCGGGCGCCCTGATCGACAAGGCGCAAGCGAAATACCAGAAGCCTTTCGAGGAATGGGCGAAGCCATTTTTCAAAGCGGCGGGCAGGTGACGGTCATGCAAAAAATCAAGGACTTCCTGAAAACCTTTTTCCTGTGGGAGCTTTTGCAGGGTCTGAGGGTGACGGGCAAGTATTTCTTTGCCCGCAAGATTACCGTGCAGTACCCGGAAGAAAAGACGCCGCAGAGTTTTCGCTTTCGCGGCCTGCACGCGCTCCGGCGTTACCCGGACGGCACGGAGCGTTGCATCGCCTGCAAGCTGTGCGAGGCGATCTGCCCGGCGCGGGCGATTGCCATCGACATTGGCGAGCGCGAGGATGGTTCCCGGCGCACGACACGCTACGACATCGATCTCACAAAATGCATCTTCTGCGGCTTTTGCGAGGAAGCCTGTCCGGTGGAGGCCATCGTGGAGACGCGCGTCTTTGAATACCACGGCGAAAAAAAGGATGACCTTTACTACACCAAGGACATGCTCTTGGCCAACGGCGATCGCCACGAGGCGCAGATTGCCCAGGACAAGGCGCTGGACGCGCGCTACCGGTGAGGAGGAATACGATGAGCAAGAAATTAGCGGCAGCCCTTCAGGGCTGCCGGTCTAACGTCATTGGGAAGGGGTTTGCATCCCCTCCCCAATGGCTACGGATTGAGACCCCGGCCTTCAGGCCGGGGTCTCAACCTTCGCACCGCCCTGAAGGGCGGGGTTTCAAACCGGAGTTAGTTTTACGATGAAACTCATCCGCCATGACGCGGCGGAATTCCTCATGATGTATGCGCATCCGCGCGTTCTTGTCATTCTTGGGTGTCTGCTGTTCGCCTGCGCGCAGGCGCAGACGCGGCGGCAATTGCTTGAGATCCGACGCGCCCTTGATGACGCGCTGACGCTGCCCATCGCCGAATTGCGCGCGCGGCGCCATGCTGATTACATGCTGACGCCCAACCGCTGGACGTTCTGGGAGCTGCTCGCCGCCTATTTCATCAGCGCGCGGCTGGCGGATGCCGAATCGGAAACATTCTACGCGGACAGCAAGAAGCCAGAGGCGAAAGCGGCGCTGGAGCGCAGGCTCGCCGAAGTCGAGCTGGCAATCCCGCACGGCGCCGGAGATTGAAGGGAGACCTGCACAATGTGGGCACAGTTGAAGTGGTACATATCCCTCATTAGTCTGTTGGCCTTGTCCGCCTGCACGGACGAAGTTCCTTATGCCGAGGAATTTGGTTTTGTCGGGAAACTGGAAAAACCGGAAGAGGTGCTTGCCCATTTAAAGACCAGGCCGTCGGAAAAACACAGGAAAAAGGCAGAAGAGATGTACGGACAAGCCCAGGACATGACCCAAGGCTGGGAAAGCGTCGCCAAGCACAGCTTGGCAAGCGCCAGGCTCTATCCGACAGGCAAGGCTCTTCTGCTTGGTGTGGAGAGTATGTTGCGAATCGACCAGAAAGCGCGCGAGAAAGAGGTCAATGAGGGAAGGAAAGTGCCATTGATGCCACGGGGCGCCCTGGAACGCGCCGCCAGATGGCTGGATTCTGCAGTTGCCGTGGAAACTTACGAAAAATCGCTGGATAACGAGCGCCATGACGAACTGGTTTTTTACCGTGATTGCGTCAAACGTTATCTGAATAGCGGAAAAGGGGAGGCGGGTTGTTGGCCATTGCAATGGGCGCATGTGGATGGAATCCCTTGTTCCGAGGGGACTTTTTTCGGGTCCGACGGAGGTTTTTACGGAGACTTGGGAAACCCGGAGCCGTTGCTTGCCTACGTGCGGGCCAACCCATCGGAAACGCGCAAAAAAACAGCGGAAGACCTCTTTGCGATGGCCCAAAAACAGGTTCCACGAATAAAAGCGGGTTTGACGAGTTGGGGAGGAGTACAGAAATATTGCATGGAAAGCGTTTCCGCTTACCCGACAGGCAAGGCTTTTCTGCTTGGCGTGGAAGGCATGTTGCGAAATGGCGCGGAAGCACGCGAGGAACAGGCCAAAGAGGGAAGAAAGGCGCTATCGACGCCACGAAGGAGTTTGGAACGTGCCGCCAAATGGCTGGATTCCGCCGTTGCCGTGGAAACCCGCGAAAAATCGCTGGACGACGCGGAGCATGACAAGCTCTTTTTCTACCACGCCTGTGTCAGGGGCTATCTCGATACCGGCAAAACGGAAGCGGGATGCGCCCCGCTCGAATGGGCGGGCGCAATGGATGAGGGGGCGGCGCGGCAGCAAGGTTCCGGCGGCGGTTTCATGCGAAAATCGCGCCCATCCAACAGGAAACCATGAACATGGACTTCAAGACTCTTCTCTTCTTTTTCTTCTCGGCGATTCTCCTCTTCGCCGCTCTGCGCGTCATTACCGCGAAAAATCCCGTACACGCGGTATTGAACCTGATTCTCGCCTTCTTCACGGCGGCATGTGTCTGGCTCCTGCTGGAGGCCGAGTTTCTCGCCCTGGTGCTGGTGATGGTCTATATCGGCGCGGTGATGGTGCTCTTTCTTTTCGTGGTGATGATGCTCGACATCGACCTCGACCGGCTGCGGCAGGGATTCTGGCGTTATCTGCCGCTGGGGGTGTTCGTCGGCCTGGTGGTGGCGCTGGAAATGGCGCTGGTGCTGGGCGGCGAATATTTTTACGCGCCGGACGCGAGTCTTCCCGCGACAGCGGCGGACGTTTCCAATACCCGCGAACTGGGGGCGCTCCTGGTGAGCCGCTATGTGTATCCATTTGAACTGACGGCGGCGCTCCTGTTGATGGCGATTGTCGCCGCCGTGGCGCTCGCCTTCCGGGACAGGAAACCCGCCCGGCGCGTCGATCCCGCCGAACAGATTCGCGTCCGCGCCGCCGACCGGCTGCGCCTCGTCCATATGCCCGTGGAAACGGACGCGCCCGCGGAGGACGCGACCGCGCCCGACGCGCAACCGAAGGAGTAAAGGGCATGATGAACCTGTCGCTTTCCCATTTCCTCATCCTGGGGGCGCTGCTCTTTGCGATCAGCATCGTGGGCATTTTCCTGAACCGCAAGAACCTGATCGTGCTCTTGATGTCGATTGAATTGATGCTGCTTGCCGTCAACATGAATTTCGTCGCCTTCTCCCGCTACGCGCAGGATCTGCACGGCCAGTTGTTCGTCTTCTTCATCCTCGCCGTGGCGGCGGCGGAATCGGCGGTGGGACTGGCGATCCTGGCGCTTTTGTTCCGCAACCTGAGAAGCATCCATGTCGATGACATCAACAGGCTGAAGGGCTGAGGATGAAGACGCGAACCGTTTATCTCATCGTGGCTCGTGAAGGGATAAGTCATGAATGAAACCATCATCAAAACGCTTTCCTTGGCCGTCGTTCTCGCGCCGCTCGCGGGGGCGCTCGTTGCCGGCCTTTTTTGCCGCGTCATCCCGCGCTGGCTTGCCGCGGGCGCGGCCATCGCCGGGGTGGGCGTCGCCTTTGCCGCGTCGTGGCTGATCTTCCAGGAGATCCGGGCGGCGCAGTCGTTCCTGCATCAGTTGCCGGTCATGAGACTGGCGGAGGGCGCGACGATACCCGCTTCTTCCTTCAACATTCCCATCTACACCTGGATGACGAGCGGCAGCTACGCCTTCGGGGTCGGCTTCCTGCTCGACTCGCTCACCGTCACCATGATGCTGGTAGTCACCTTCGTTTCCCTGATGGTGCATATCTACACCATCGGCTACATGAAGGACGATCCCGGCTACAACCGCTTCTTCAGCTACATCTCGCTCTTCACCTTCTCCATGCTGATGCTGGTGATGGCCAACAATTTCATGCAATTGTTCTTCGGCTGGGAAGCGGTGGGGCTGGTTTCCTATCTGCTGATCGGTTTCTGGTACACCCGCCCGACGGCAATCCACGCCAACCTGAAGGCATTCCTGGTCAACCGCGTCGGCGACTTCGGCTTTCTCCTCGGCATCGGCCTCGTGCTCGCGCATTTCGGCTCGCTCGATTACGCCGCGGTGTTCCAGAAAGCGCCGGAACTGGGCAGCGCGACGATCAACCTTTGGGGCGATGCCGAATGGTCGCTGATGACGGTCGTCTGCGTCTGTCTTTTCATCGGCGCGATGGGCAAATCGGCGCAGGCGCCGCTGCACGTCTGGCTGCCCGATTCGATGGAAGGCCCCACCCCGATCTCCGCCCTGATCCACGCGGCGACGATGGTCACGGCGGGCATCTTCATGGTCTCGCGCATGTCGCCGCTCTTCGAGCTTTCCACCACGGCGCTCTCCTTCGTCATGATCATCGGCGCGATCACGGCGCTGTTCATGGGCTTTCTGGGCATCGTGCAGAACGACATCAAGCGGGTCATCGCCTATTCGACGCTCTCGCAACTGGGGTACATGACGGTGGCGCTGGGCGCGTCGGCCTATTCGATCGCCATTTTCCACCTGATGACGCACGCCTTCTTCAAGGCGCTCCTCTTCCTTGCCGCCGGTTCGGTCATCATCGGCCTGCGCCACGACCAGGACATGCGCCGCATGGGCGGTCTCCGGAAATACATGCCGATTACCTGGATAACCTGCCTCATCGGCTCGCTGGCGCTGATCGGCGCGCCCTTCTTCTCCGGCTTCTATTCCAAGGATTCGATCATCGAAGCGGTCGCCCTGGCGAAGATTCCCGGCGCGGGTTTTGCCTACTTCGCCGTGCTGGCGGGGGTGTTCGTCACCGCCTTCTATTCCTTCCGGCTCTATTTCCTGGTGTTCCACGGCAAGGAACGCTTCGGGCGTTCAGAGGACAGAGGACAGAGGACAGAGGACGGAAAGCATGATGAACATCATGGCCTTGCGGCGGGGCAGAAGCCGCATGAGTCGCCTTGGGTGGTGACGGCGCCGCTCATCCTGCTGGCGATTCCTTCCATCTTCATCGGCTATTTCACCCTGGAACCCTTCGTTGTGTATGGTTTGGGTTACTTCAATGGCGTGATTTTCGTGGATGGGGCCGCGCATGGCGTCATGGGCGAATTCACGGACCACTTCAAGGGCGCGTTGGCGATGGGCCTGCATGCCTTTGTCGGCGCGCCGTTCTGGTTGGCGTTGGCGGGCGTTTTCTGCGCCTGGTTCCTCTACCTGAAACGTCCCGGCCTCCCGGCGGCCATCCAGCGGCGCTTTCCCCTGCTCCATGCGCTCCTGGAAAACAAGTATTTCGCCGACAAATTCTACGAGACCGTCTTTGCGGGCGGGGCGCGGCTCCTGGGGCGCGGCCTGTGGCGCGGCGTGGATGTGGCGCTCATCGACAGCCTTGCCGTAAATGGCGCGGCAAGGCTCGCCGGCTGGGGCGCGGCGCTGTTGCGGCGCTTGCAGACGGGCTACGTCTATCACTACGCGTTTACCATGATCATCGGCCTGGCGGCGCTCATCGGCCTTTGGGTTTCGTTGCCCCTGCTGTCCGGCATGGAAGCGCGGGAGTGGTGGTGGCGCTGGATCTATTCCTTGCGCGCCGGTTGATAAAGGAACGTCATGTCGTCTTACCCCTTGCTTTCTCTTGCCATCTGGATACCCATCGCCGCCGGTTTTGTCGTGCTGGCGACGGGCGGCGATCGCAACGCGGCGCTGGCGCGCCGGATCGCGCTCGCGGGCGCGACGCTCGGTTTTCTGGTGACGCTGCCCCTGTACGTCGGCTTCGATACGACGAGCGGCGCCATGCAGTTCAAGGAAGTCCATGCCTGGATTCCGCATTTCAATGCGTATTACCGCCTGGGCGTCGACGGCATTTCCCTGCTGTTCGTCCTCTTGAACAGCTTCGTTACCGTGCTGGCGGTGCTGGCGGGCTGGCGGTCGGCGCAGGAGAGGGCGGCGCAATACCATGCCGCTTTCCTCATCATGTCCGGCCTGGTGAACGGCATTTTTTCCGCGCTGGACGGCTTCCTGTTCTACGTGTTCTTCGAGGCTTCCCTGATTCCGCTCTATCTCATCATTGGCGTCTGGGGCGGACCAAGGCGCGTCTATGCGGCCATCAAGTTCTTCCTGTACACCCTTGCGGGATCCCTGCTCTTTTTGGTGTCTATCCTCTATCTCCTCATCCGTTCCGGCTCCTTCGCCATTCTCGACTGGCATTTGCTGCCGCTGGCGTTGCATGAACAGATCTGGCTGTTCATCGCCTTTTTCATCGCCTTTGCCGTCAAGGTGCCGATGTTCCCGCTGCATACCTGGCTGCCGGACGCGCACGTGGAAGCGCCGACCGGCGGTTCCGTCGTGCTGGCCGCCATTGCCCTGAAGCTGGGCGCTTACGGCTTCGCGCGCTTTTCCCTGCCGATTGCGCCGGACGCCGCGCATTTCTTCTCCTGGCCGATGATTGCGCTTTCCCTTGTCGCCGTCTTTTATATCGGCTTCGTGGCGCTCGCGCAGACCGACATGAAAAAGCTGGTCGCCTATTCCTCCATCTCGCACATGGGCTTCGTCACCCTGGGCTTTTTCATGTTCTCCGCCTTTTCCATCGAAGGGGCGCTGGTGCAGATGATCTCGCACGGCTTCGTTTCCGCCGCGATGTTCCTTTGTATCGGCGTCCTCTACGACCGCATGCATTCACGCCAGATCGCCGATTACGGCGGGGTGGCGGATTCCATGCCCAGGTTCGCGGCCTTCTTCATGCTCTTTGCCATGGCGAACGCCGGACTGCCCGCGACTTCCGGCTTTGTCGGCGAATTCATGGTGATCCTTGCCGCCGTGCAGTTCAAATTCTGGGTGGCGTTCATTGCCGCCAGCACACTCATTCTCGGCGCCGCCTATACCCTCTGGATGTACGGGCGGGTGATCTTCATGGCGGTTGCCAACGACGCGGTGCGCGCGCTGACCGACATTTCCCGCCGCGAATTCCTCATCCTCGCGCTGCTTGCGCTCTGCGTGTTGGGCATGGGGCTGTATCCGCATGCGTTTACAAGGGTAATGCACGTTTCGGTCAATGATCTCCTGCAACACCTCGCCGTGCAAAAGTATTGATTACAGGTAGCCATCGCCATGTTTGAAAATTTTGTCGTCCCCAATCTCTGGCCTGCCGCGCCGGAAATTTTCCTGTTGTTCATGGCTGGACTGATCCTGCTCGTCGATCTTGGCGCGCGCTCGCCGCGCCGCGGCGCAACCTTCCTGCTGACGTACGCCACGCTTGCCCTCTCCGCCCTGTTGACGCTGTGGTACGCGGCAAAGGTGCTGATGCCGTCCGCGCCGGACGAACTGGCCAGGGTAGTGCTGACGTTCCACAACATGTTCATCGCCGATCTGCTGGGCAGTTTCCTGAAGGCGCTGGTCTGTCTTGCCGTCCTGACGAGCCTTGTCTACTCGCGCCGCTATCTCGAGGAACGCGACAGCATTCCCAGGGGCGAGTATTGCGTGCTCGCTCTGTTTGCCACGCTGGGCATGCTGGTGATGATTTCCGCCAATCATTTCCTGAGCCTCTATCTCGGTCTGGAACTCCTCTCGCTCTCGCTGTGCGCCCTGACGGCATTGCAGCGCGACAACGTCGCGGCCGGCGAAGCGGCAATGAAATACTTCGTGCTGGGCGCGCTGGCCTCCGGCATGTTGCTCTATGGCATGTCGATGATCTACGGCGCGACCGGCTCGCTGGAAATCACCGAAGTGGCGGAGCAGGCGCGCTTGATGCACAGGACGCGGATGGACAAGACCGTGCTGGTGTTCGGTCTGGTGTTCCTGGTGGCGGGTCTGGCCTTCAAGCTGGGCGTCGTGCCCTTTCACATGTGGCTGCCCGATGTCTATCACGGCGCGCCGACTTCCGTCACCCTCCTGATTGCCGCCGCGCCCAAGCTCGCCGCCCTTGCCATGATGATCCGCCTGCTGGTGGGCGGGCTGTTTACTCTTTCCGCCGACTGGCAATCCATGCTGATGTTGTTGGCGGCGCTCTCCATGGGGCTGGGCAATTTCGTCGCCATTGCCCAGCGCAACATCAAACGCATGCTGGCCTGGTCGGCCATCGCCCACATGGGGTTCATGCTTTTGGGTCTGGCAAGCGGCGCGGGACGCAACAGCAGCCGCCAGACCGTGCTGGAGGCGTATACCGCCTCGCTTTTCTACATGGTGACCTACGTGCTGGCGACGCTGGCGATATTCGGCCTGATCCTGCTCCTCTCGCGCCGGGGTTTTGAATCCGACGAACTGGAAGATTTCCGGGGCTTGAGCCAGCGCAGTCCCTGGTTTGCGGCGATGATGTTGATCCTGATGCTCTCTTTAGCCGGGATTCCCTTTTTCGTCGGTTTCGTCGCCAAGTTCGCCGTGCTGGAAGCGGTGGTGTTTTCCGGACATTACTGGCTTGCCGTGCTGGCGGTCTTCTTCTCGCTGGTCGGCGCGTTCTTCTATCTTCGCGTCATCTGGATCATGTACTTCGACAAGGCAAACGAGAACGCCTCGCCCATCGAAGCCTCCTTTGCCGACAAGACGCTGCTCTCGGTCAACAGCGTCCTGGTCGCCGCCATCGGAATCTTCCCGCAATTCCTGCTGGGCGCCTGCGGCTACGTGCTGGCGCGGTCGTTTTGACGACGGAAAGCGTCAAAAAGCCCCCTGTTTTTTTGTCGCGCACGAATCACTCATCAGAATCCGGACGGATTATTTGGCTCCACTTTGAACCATACCGGCTGGGGCGCATGTTTGCGCGTGGAAACTGGATGGGCGTATGATGCGCGCTTCCTGCTCGCGGAGTGGTTGTGGCGAGCGTGGAAGAAGTAATGACAAATTACAAAGAACAAAAGACGAAGCCCCAAAATCACAAGTCACTGATTCGTAAGGAAGGGTGCGCGGTCATGTTGGAGAGCGGGAGTG
>JAITRP010000155.1 GCA_031288305.1 Zoogloeaceae bacterium | reverse complement strand
CGCTGACGCGGCAGGCAGTCTTCGATCTGTTGATATTGGGATTCGGTGATTTCCATCATCAAGCTCCAGTAACTTCTTGGTACCGAAGCATAACATCTTTCAGGGGTAGTGTGAACACGTCCTAGATAGCATCATAGACCTTCTTTCAAAAAAATCACGTACGGTAACAATACCCGGTTTAATCAATGTCTCTGCTGACAAGTCACCAGTTATGGTAACCCATGCTTCATCTGGCAAGTCAATTGCCTCGCCAGCTTTATCTGTTCTCACAAACCCAAATTGAATCCGCAAACCATAGATGCGTATAACATCAAGTTGGGCGCCCTGCAATAAGGCAGAGAGAACCTCGGAACAATTCATCATTGTCGCATCCTTATTCCAGAAAGCGGCGCAGGGCGGCGCGGCCTTCCTGGCAGGAGGATTCCGGCAGCGCGTCGGCTTCCCGCAAGGCGGCGAGGAGGGCGCGGCGGCAGGATTGGAAGCGGCGTTCGTCGTTTTTCAGGGCGGCGACTCGCGAAAGCAGTTTCTCCACCAGCGCCCTGTCCGTCAACATGCGCCGGGAATCCCAGTCGGCGGCGCGCGCCAGGCCGCGGCAGGCGTACTTCAGGCGCACGAAACCGGGGTTTTCCTGAAGACGCAAGGCCATCAGTCCTTGCGCCACGCGCTCCGCCTCCGCCATGCCGCGCCGGTTGCCCGCCAGATCGCGCGCGCCTTCCAGACTGGCGCGCATGCGCGGCGAAGCGCCAAACGACAATTTCCGCGGGCGTCCCGCCAGAGCGGCGGTCAGGCGTGTTTCCAGGTTTTTCAACGGCGCGTTCATCCTCCCTCCAGTGGACAGCGCGGTTCTTCTTCCAGCGGCAGGTTGTGGCTGGCGGCGCGGCTTTCGCCCAGTTCCAGGAATTCCAGGCGCAATTCGAGGCGGCGGCTGGCTTCCGGATTGGCTTTCAGCGCATTGAAGGAAGAGCCGCTGACCAGGAACAAATCACGCACCATGAGCCGGTCTTCGGCGCTCAGGGTGGCGGACGCTTCCGGGGAAAGCAGGACGCAGAGCAGGCGTTCGGCGCGTTGCAGGGAAAGATTGAGGTTGTACAGATAGCTGCCGCGCGCGTCGGCAAAGCCTTCCACCGCCACGCGCTTCAACCATTTCCTGCCCAGCGGCTCGCGCGCCAGCATGAGTATCTGCGGCGTCATTTCGCGCAGCAGGCGCGCCTGTTCGGAATTCAGGCGGTGGCTGTTGGTCTCGAAGCGGGCGCGATCGCCAAAATCCACCACCCGGCCACGCACGCTGACGCCGGGAAAATCGGCGGCGATGCGCGAAAGGTCCCGCATGAAGGCGTCGATTTCTTCCTCGCGTCCCGCCTTCTGATCCTCGCTTTGGGCGATTTCGTGGGTGATTGTCAACAGCGCCACGCTCATGGCGACCAGAAACAACACCATCAGCGCCGTCATGAGATCGGAAAAGGATATCCAGAAAGGTTGCTCCGCCGTATCGGGCGGCGGCGCGGGCGGCGGAAAACGGCGCGTCATTCGTTGCTCGCAGTGAGATTTTCCAGGGTATCGCCCAGGGCCTCGATGGCGCCTTTCAGATAATCGACCGCCAACGCCACTTCCTTGTGAAACTGCTGATTGCCCGCGCTCAGCGTGCGCTCGATGTTTTCGGCGAAACGCCGGTGCGCTTCGCCCAACACCTGATTGACGCCTTCCAGGTATGCGCCCGCCTCCGTCTTGGCGGCGGCAAGCGATTGCGCGGCGGCTTCCATGCGCCGGATCAGATCATCGGTCAGCGCCGCTTCACGGCGGGATTGCCGCACGATGCCGCGTAATTCCGCCAGCATCGCGGCGATGGCCTCGCGGTTCTCGCCTTCATGTTGCATCACCGCGTTGGCGTCCGCCGCCGCCCGCGCCAGCGCCGAGGAAGCCGCGAGCAACTGGCCGCTCACCTGGGCGCTGGCCTGGGCGAAATTGTCCGCCGCCTTGCCCACGCCGCTGCCCACATGCGAGAGTCCTTCGGCAACGGCGCCGACCGCGCCTTGGCTCATGCCGTCGATGCGCTCGACGATCCGCTCCAGTTCGCGCGCCATGCGCTGCGTCCCCTCGGCGTTCCTGACGAGCAAGCCTTCCAGTTCCGCGTTGCCATGCCCCAGTTGCGCTTCCATGCGTTGGGCAAAGCCGGAAAGCAGGGGTTCCAGCGCGCGGAGGGAAACTTCGCCCTGCTGCCTGCCCGCGGCTTCCATCGCCGCCGCCATGCGCGCCAAGGGTTCGCGCAGATTCCTGTCCACCGCCTCGCTCACGCCCCGCGCAATGCTGTTTCCAAGCTGGACGCCCATCTCCTGCCACAACTTCATCTGCGCCTGTTGCTGCTTGAAAAGCAGCGTTCCCAGACTTTTTTGCAGATCGCCCGTCAATGCCTGCCGCAGCTCCCCGCCTTGTTGCGCCGCCTGTTCACTGGCCGCCACCAGACGCGCAAGATATTCTTCTTCCACGCCGCTTTCAAAAAGGCTGTCAATTTGTTCGGCAAGCCGCGCCGTCAGGCGATAGGCGAGCGTCACCAGCGACTTTTCCGCCCAGGTCGCCAGCATCGCCAGCGTGATCGCCAGGGCGGAAACCTGAAAGGCGTGACCAACGCCCTGAATCAGGTTGCCCAGGCTCAGGCGCACCGTATCCGTATCGCTGTTGACCTCGAAATGGCTCAGTCCCGCAATCAGGCCGGCAAAGGTGCCGATAATGCCGATGCCGGTGAGGATGCCGGGCAGATGACGATAGAACCCGGTGTTCAGCGGCGTATCCACCAATGCCGTCGGCGTGAAGAAGTGTCCGGCGGCGGCGGTTGCGCGCAATCTGCCCGTGGAGCCGCCCTGCCGGTGCAGGGTCTGGGCGTATTCGCGCCACAGGTGACGCAGGGGCGCGCTGGCCATCACTTCCTGGGCAATGCGTTCCGGCGTCGGCGTCTCCTTGCCGGAAATCGCCGCCAACGCCCGGATCGCCCGCCGCAACCGCGCCTGCAACAGCAAGGCGGGCAAGACGAAGCGCAACAGAAACGCCAGCGCCAGCAACACCAACAGGGCAAACACCAGCCCGGTTCCTCCCGGCCCGTTCCAAAGCGTGGCAAGACTGCTCATGAGGCGCATTCCTTGTGGCATGACGGACAAGGCGCGATGGTACATCAGGGAGCGTCAATCCGGCATCGGGAAACAGAAAAAAGCCAGAAAGCGGGGAAACTTGCGAAAACCCGTCCGGCCTGTACGGTCTTTTCTCAGCCTTTATATGCCTGATCCATGAAAATATTTGCATACGGACATCAGAATGGGAATATGATGCGACTCCATGTCGATTGTCCAGGAATGCGATAGTGGGCAGTGCGCGATGAGGACAAGAGCGGGTTTCTTTCGTAAGCGCGCGCCGAACACCGGGGGATCATTCATGATGCGGGGAGGTTGCCGATGTTTCGCTTTTTTCTGTTCATGGCCTGTGTGATGGCGACCGGCGCAAGCGCTGCCGGGGGCGTTTCGCCGTGCGCCAACACAGTGCCGATCCAGATCATGACACCAGGGTACAACAACGAGATCGAGTTTTCTGCTGCCAAGATACCCGATCACCTCTCGCATTTTCGCGCCTTCGTGACGGCAGTTACGGAGCGCGTCAATTCCCGGCTGACCGAGAACAAGCTCTGCGTAACCGGTGCCAAAAATATGGAAAGCATGCGCAGCGCCGCATGGGAGCGGCGCTCCCGGCTTCAATTCATGCACTGGGAGCTCGAAATGTACTTCGATTACCTTGTCCCGGTGCTGCCATCTAGGGGTTGATTCAGAAAACGGAAAAAATCGTACGTTAGTTTGATTGCATATCTCGAAGTGGCCTGAACTTGCCCGTGCCGATCTTGGCGCTATTGCGCCAGACGTAATCGCCGGTCAGTC
>JAITRP010000139.1 GCA_031288305.1 Zoogloeaceae bacterium | reverse complement strand
AGGTGAAACCCCGGCCTGAAGGCCGGGGTTTCGACCGTAGCCATTGGGGAGGGGATGCAAACCCCTTCCCAATGACGTTAGACCGGCAGCCCTGAAGGGCTGCCGCTAATTTCTTGCTCCGTCCTGATCCTGGTTCCCGGATGGCGAGACGGGCAGGGCGTTCGCGGTCAATTGCCGCAGCAGGGCGGCAAGGTCGTCTTTTGCGAAGCGCCCTGATTTTTGGGCCAGCAGCTTGCCTTCCTGGCTGACGACCAGCGTAAACGGCAGGCTCATGTAGGAATTGCCCAATTCGCGCGAGAGCCTCAGCAGCGTGTCGTCGCCCAGGGGCAGGGGATAGGAAACCGGGTGTTTTGCGGAAAATGCCCGTACGTTATCCACGGAATCCACGGCAATGCCGACAAATCGCACTTCTGGAAACGCTTCTTGCAGATGGGAAAAGGCGGGCATTTCTTCCTTGCAGGGCGCGCACCAGGTCGCCCAGAAGTTGATCACCTGGATGCGTCCCCGCCATGCGGCCAGGTCGATCACCTTCTGGTTCACATCGACGAGCTTGCGCTGAAGAAGCTGTTGCAGCGCGGCGTCTTCGGCGGACAGGATGGAGGATGGGGCGGGTTCTTCCCGCGTTCCCGGCCAGGGAAGAACGAGCGCCAGTAACGCCAGCGGCAGGAGCAGCGCGCAAACCGGAAGCCATCTGTTCCCTATTTGCCGTCGCATGGCGTTTGCATCATACGCGACAGGGCTTCCAGCCGTACGCGTTCGCGCGGACGGCCATCGCGGTGTTTGGAATGGCTGTGTTCGCAATGCGGCGGAAAAATCATCAGGCTGGCTTCCGCTTCCGGGGTAAACAAGCGTAGCGCGGCTTCCGCCTTTTCATGGCGCGCGGCGCGAATTTCCGCGTGTTCGAAGGCCATGTCGCGGTTCAACAGAAAAATTTCCACTTCCTTGGCGCTGTCGGCAAAGAGCATCAGGTCGATGACGGAAGATGCGCCCGCCGTGCCGTCGAGTACCGGGCCAGTCAGATAGGGATGGAAATCGGCGAGAATTCCCATGATTTTGCAGGCTTCCGCGCGTAACCTGTAGAGTTCTGTCGGCTGCGTGCCGTTTTGGTAGAGCGCCTGGTAGAGGCGCAATTCCGTTTCCACTTCGGCGTTGTCGGGCAGCGTTGCGGATTCTGGAAGACCCAACTGGCGGGCGGCTTTCTGTTTTGCCAGTCTCAGGTCGGTGATGCCGTCTTCGGCCATGAGCCGCGCCGCCGTGCTGGCAATCCGCAGGCGGGAGGCATGGGCGCGGGGCGGGCGGGGACGTTCGTGACGGGACATGAGGCTTTTGCGCCTTGAGGATCAAGTAGAATTCGATCCGTGATTCTACCCTCGATGTTGGTTCTTTTCTGGCGAAAAAATCCGTGCACATTCATATTCTCGGCATTTGCGGCGTCTTCATGGGCGGTCTGGCGCAACTGGCGCGCGCCGCCGGACATCGGGTCAGCGGTTGCGACGCCAATGTCTATCCGCCCATGAGCGAACAACTGGCGGCGGTGGGCATCGACCTGCATATCGGCTACGATCCGGCACAACTGGCGATACAGCCGGATATTTTCATCATCGGCAACGCCATTTCACGCGGCAATCCTTTGCTGGAAGCCATTCTGGACGCGGGTCTGCCCTATGTCTCCGGCCCGCAATGGCTGGCGGAACAGGTGCTGCAAGGCCGCTGGGTGCTGGCTGTGGCGGGGACGCACGGCAAGACGACCACCGCCGCCATGCTTGCCTGGATTCTGGAAGACGCGGGATTGTCGCCTGGATTCCTGATTGGCGGCGTACCCTTGAATTTCGGCGTTTCCGCCCGCCTTGGCGCATCTCCCCTGTTCGTGATCGAGGCGGATGAATACGATACGGCGTTTTGCGACAAACGCTCCAAGTTTGTGCACTACCGCCCCAAAACCCTGGCGCTGAATAACCTTGAATTCGATCATGCAGACATCTTCGACGATCTTGCCGACATCGAGCGGCAATTCCAGCATTTGGTGCGGACATTGCCCTCTTCTGGCCGGATCCTCTGCAATCGCCAGGAGGCCAGTCTGCAACGGGTGCTGGCGCGTGGTTGCTGGACGCCAGTGACGTATTTCAACGATGCGGCGGGCTACCGGATGACGGGCGACGACGCCGAAGGCAGTTTGTGCCTTTGGGGCGAACAAGGCGAAATTGCCCGCGGGGTTTGGGACGTATCCGGCGAACACAACCGCACGAACGCCTGCGCCGCGCTTTTGGCGGCGGAACATGCGGGCGTTCCGCTGGAACGCGGCATGGCGGCGCTTGCGCGCTTTTTGAGCGTCCGGCGGCGGCTGGAAAAACGCGGCGAAGCGGCAGGCGTTGTCGTCTATGACGATTTTGCCCATCACCCGACCGCCATCGTCACCACCCTTGCCGGTCTGCGCCGCAAGGTAGGCGACGCGCGCATTCTCGCCGTGCTGGAGCCGCGCTCCAACACCATGAAGCTGGGGGTGATGAAAGACCGGCTGGCGGACAGCCTCATGGACGCCGATCAGGTATTCTGCTACGCTGCCGATCTGGGCTGGGACGCCGCCGCCGCGCTCTCCCCGCTGGGCGAACGCGCCCTGGTGGAAACGGATTTCGCCCGGCTGACAACGGCGATAACGACAGCGGCCAGACCCGGCGATCATATCCTGGTCATGAGCAACGGCGGCTTTGGCGGCATTCACGCAAGGTTGTTGTTGGAGTTGGGCGGTAAAAAGTAAAAACCTGCTTTTTACCGGTTTGGTTAGCAAAAAAGGACAGGCAAAGCCTGCCCTTTTTTGGAGGAAAGGCAAGGAAACCCACTGCTACCCATCCGCATGATCGTAGGGCGAACTCGCCCGTCAGGACGTCACGCGACGGATGAATTTGCGGGCGCAGGCAATGCGCCCTTATCCTTCAAGCCCAAACCTGCCCTGTTGCAAGGCTGAAGTCTGGTCTGGCGAAACCGCGCAAAAAACAGGGTTTTGTTTCTTGACATTTCTCCAGCACCGTGACGGTCGGCGTTGCGACATCATTTTGCGGGATCATGCGACAAAAGGTGTCGCAGCGAGACCCGCCTCGGCGTGACACATTCACATTGTGTCATGGAAAGGTAGATAATGCTTTTCGCGCCATTCGCCTGCCGCCTGCCAATTCTTCCACATGATGCCGCCATGAAACCCACCCGCTTTGTCCCTGCCCTTTCCGCCTGCCGCCTGTTCCTGGGCTGCCTGTTTCTTCTCGCCGCGCGCTCCGATCTCTTTGCCGCCGATGTCGTCCCCTATCGCGACGACCTGCCGTATGTTCCCAAAACACAGCGTTTGCCGGACGAAGGGTACCGGGATTCGGGTTACGCGCGGACAGCCCGTCTGGCGCTGACGTTTCCAAAAGGAGCGCCAGCGCTTGCCATCACGCGAGATTATCCGCGGCTGGATGGCGCGACGGCCTTTGCGCATGTCTATATGGCGGCGGCGCAGGCGATCTATCGCGACGAGCCAATCGACGCAGAATGGGGACGCCCCCCGACCTCATCACCCCATAAGCGGGCAGCGTGGATGATCTCCCGGCGCGATAGTTATCTTGACGGCATGAGCGTCCATAGCAGCACGACGCCGGTAGCCTATGAATGTCTGATTCAGGGCGAGGCGGACATGATTTTCGCGCTCGCGCCCTCCGCCGAACAGCGGGAAAAGGCCGCCGAGGCGGGACTGACGCTCAAGCTGACGCCATTTGCGCGCGAAGCCTTCGTCTTCGTGACAAGCGCTGAAAATCCGGTCGATCACCTGACCCTTGCCCAGGTTCGCGCGATTTACAGCGGCCAGATCACGAACTGGAAGGAAGTCGGCGGCGTGGACGCGCCCATCCTGGCCTTCCAGCGACCGTCCGGCTCTGGCAGCCAGACCATCATGGAAACAGTCATGCAGGGAAGTCACTTGCAGGAAGCGCGCAGGGAAAATATCCCGATGAGCATGGGAATGATGGTCAGAATGGTGGCCGAATATCGCAATCTCCACAACGCGCTGGGCTATTCCTTCCGTTACTACGCCACGGAACTGAACCCCGTCCCCGGCCTCAAACTCCTCGCCATCGACGATGTCGCGCCGACCCTGGAAAACGTCCGCAACGGAAGCTATCCGTTCACGGTGGAGGTCTACATGGTCAGCGCGCGCCCGCTTTCCGAAAACACGCAAAAACTCGCGGATTGGTTCTTGAGCGACGAGGGACAGCGTTTTGTTGAAACAGCGGGCTACGCGCCGATCCGCTGAATCCTTCCAATTTTTTCCGAAGCAATCCGGGAGCGGTCAGCAAGAAATTAGCAGCAGCCCTTCAGGTCTGCCGGTCTAACGTCATTGGGAAGGGGTTTCTCTCCCCTCCCCAATGGCTACGGATTGATCCCCCGGCCTTCAGGCCGGGGGATCAACCTTCGCACCGATTCTTCCGGGCGGGGTTTCAAACCGGAGTTGGTTTTACGATGAAACAGGGAATTTTCGTTTGGGTGGGATTTCTGATGCTTGGTAGCGTCACGCTGTCTGGCGATCCGCTGTGGGCGGAGGAGCGGCATGCGCGCGGTCTCGCGCCTGATGCGGAATCGACGAAAGCGCTTGACATGCTGGAGGCGTTTCCCGGGCAGGCGGAATGGGACATCCACTGGGTGCGCGCCATGCAAGGCGATGAAAAAGCGGCGGCGCGGATTTTCGTTTGGATGCGAGACATGGAGGAAACGCTCGTCCTGGCCAAAGAGGCCAATGTGCCCCCGGAACGGTTGATGAAAATCCAGTCTTTATTGGGTGACGTATACCAGCACGGCATCGGCACGCCGCGCGATGAGAAAGCGCGCGGCATTCTGGTATCGGAAGAGCGCGGAGCACGGCTACGCGCTCGCGCAGTTGGCGCTGGTCCTCCTGTATTGGGGAGATGGAGAAGCGCATGACGACCGCCAAGCCTTGACCTGGATGCGGAAGGCGGCGGAACAAGGGAATGCGGATGCACAGACCAATCTCGGCGTCATGTATGACATGGGCGCCGGTGTTGCCCAGGATGCGGAAAAGGCGGTCTTCTGGTATCGCAAGGCGGCTGAACAGGGCGAGGCTTCCGCGCAATATCTACTGGGGCGCAAATACAGAGCGGGCGAGGGCGGTCTTCCCCAAAGCGATGCGGAAGCGGCGCTCTGGCATGAAAAAGCGGCGGAGCAGGGCAATGCGGGGGCGCAATACAGTCTCGGCACGATGTTCGCGGAAGGCCGGGGCGTTCCCCGGAACGATACAAAGGCCGCTTTCTGGATGCAAAATTCGGCGGAGCAGGGAGACGCCTTTGCGCAATTCGATCTGGCGCGAATGTACGAAAAGGGGCGAGGGATTCCCCAAAGCGACGAAGAGGCCGCGCGCTGGTACGAAAAAGCGGCCACGCAAGAATACGCGCCCGCGCGGTTGGCCTTGGAGAAGTTGCGCGAGAAGGGCGTCGAACTTCCCAGGGATATTGTTCACAAGGAGACGGTCATGCCGGATTCGGCTTCTTCTCTTGCCCCTTCCGATGAACCCGCTATCGGTTCGGCCACGATGGAAGAAAACGGCGACATCGTTCTGGATTTACGCGCGATGGTCGAAGATTTTGGTATTATTGGAGGTGCTCAGCTTCGCTACAAGCCTGGAGAACCTGGATATGCCGATGTGCTCCAGCATCTCGGCGGCCTGAAACCCGGAGAAAGCAGGCATGTTCCACCGTGGCTCGACAAGGGAGGCAAATGAAGATGAAGAAAAAACTCTTTTTTTGCGCATGGATTTTCCTGTTTTTCTCCTGTTCGCATGTCCATGCCGAACCATTGGGCGATGGAAATCATGCGTTCAATAAGATACCACTGGCCCCGTTGCCGAATTTTCCGCGGGAATTCGTGGCGCGCGGAGACCGGATTGAAGTACATTTTCGCAGCCATATCGAAAGAGCGGATACCGACGCTTTTCCCGAACCGCCGGTGGTCATGGTGAACCGCGTGACGGAGAAACGATGCGCCATTGAGAAAGGAGGAATATGGGCGCGGGCGGAGGTTTACCTGAGCGGGGATGAACGCGTTTTGCTTGTGAATGAATTCAGCGATTCAGGGAGCGATCTGGTTTCCTATGATACCGGAGACTGCCGGAAAATACAGCGAATGGATGTCTCGGATATGCGTTGGCGCATCGATGGCGCGGTCGCGTGTATTGGCGAAAGCCGCACAGGGGAAGGCATGGCCGGCTGCGCCTCGATTCGCCCGCTGGATTTGCGGATATTCTTCAGACCTTGATGTTCTTTTGCGGAGGTAGACCTGTCATGAGAAACGTTGTCCTGTTATTCTTTCTGGCTTGGCTTGTCTCTTCTGTTCATGCGGAGCCAAACAGACTGGACGCGACCGTATCCGTTCCAACCGGCTCTGGATTGGTTCTCGATGCAGGAAAATCCAGAGCCGATTATCTGGTCTTTTCGGGAGAAGCAACGGCATCCGGCATATTGCAGATTTACTGGGCTGTGTCATGGGAATGCGAGCAGGAATGTCTTCCGGAAAGAACCTTGCACATGAATTTTTTCCCGGATGCGCAAGCATTGTCACGTCTGCCGTCATTGCGCGAAAACAAGCGCGTATTTCGTCCGGATGGAATGGGTGTCGGAAGCAATGCGCGTCCGGAAATTTTCGTTGCTTTTCCAGAGAAGAAAATCCACGCGCTCCTGAAAGATGTCAAAAATATCCCTGAGAACTTCTGGAAATACAAGGAGAGATTCATTCTTCTTTCCACAACATTGAAATTTTCCAGCTTGACCGCCTTCAAGGAATGTGATGCCTACAATTTTTTCGGTTTGTTCCTTGATATTGGCGGGCCGGCGAAAATCATCCTCGACCAGGAAAATATCCTGAGCAAACTTCCCCGTTTCTGTGGTCCGGTTCCCTATGACGAGATATTTGATGTCAAGTCGAAAACTTCCCGCCGGATCGAAGTCCGATCCGCTCCCGATGTTGCGTCCAGCGTGTCATATCGACTCAAAAATGGCAGCTACGTACTCAAACTCAGGACGGTCGATGATGATTGGTTATATATAAAATCGGTTCCTGGAAATGAAGACCCATATTCTTCCGGCACGGCCATTACCGGGTATATTCATAAACCGGAGCTGATACTTGAGCCTGTCAATTAAATTGTCGCATCCCGGACGATTCGATACCATTTTCACGTTGACCGCTGTTTTTTGCGCGTGAAGTGTTGGAAGAGGCGGCAGATTCGCTGAAGGAGAACGAAAGGAGAGGAAGGTGGAACTTCGTTTGCACAAGAATGCCCGGACGACGCCCGCGGCGCGGACGGAGATCGCGGCGAGCGCGGAAGGCGTCAGCGCCCTGGCGCGAAGGTACGGTCTTGGGCGTCGGCACGGCGTGGGCAATCCGCGTGACCCGCTGCCGAAGGAGGCCAAAGCGCCAGTGAAGGTCTTCAAGGACTACGCGCCGGGTTTTCTCCACATGGACGTGAAGTATCTGCCGCAAATGGAAGACGAGACGAAGCGGCGTTATCTTTTCGTCGCCATCGACCGGGCGACTCGCTGGGTTTATCTGGAGGTCAAGGAAGACAAGACCGCGCGCGGCGCCCGGACTTTCC
>JAITRP010000218.1 GCA_031288305.1 Zoogloeaceae bacterium | reverse complement strand
CGCTTGTCCAGGCCTTTTTGCCAATGCCTTGCTTTTCATTCCCTTTTCACCCATCGGGCGTCCCTCCTTTATCGGCTATGACCCGCTCTACTGCCCGCTTTGCGCCAGTTTACCCGGGGGCAATCGAGGAAAATGGGATAATTCTTGGCATTTCCCCTGCGCTTGGCGTTACCCCATGCCTTCCAAGACCCGCCACCGTCTGCTGACGCGCCTTTCGACCCTTGCCGCCCTGCCGCTGCTTACAGGGTTCGGTTTTGCGCGAAAAAAGTCCATCCGCGAGTTCGGGCGCATTCATGACTATCTCAAGGACGCTCGCTTGCGCCGGGAAGAAAGGCAGAAGGAGCGCATCGTCATCGAGCACGCCGAGTTCGTCGGAGAAGCGTTCATCAATGTCGCATGGGGTGGTTACGATTTCATCCATTGCCATTTTCCGGCTTCGCACAATATCTTTTTGACGCAACTGGCGAACTGCAATTTCATCGACTGCGAATTTGGCCCGTCCGCCAGCAACGACGCCATGCAACTCGGCGAATGCCTTGATGTGGTCTTCAAGCGGTGCAGGTTCGACAGGGGGAGCGTCGTCTTTAATGGCAAGGCCAGCTTTGAGGCGTGCACATTCTCCAACAAGGAGAGTCCGCCGCCCCATTCCCATGACCGTGTTTCTCCCTACATCCTTGCGGGCGACGAGGTAACCCTGTTGAAGTGCCGCAAGAAAGGCAGCTTTACTTGGCGCGGCGATGAGCGGCTCATCCTGCAAGACTGCGTCTTCGGCAAGAGCGGCAGGCTGGGTTCCGGGATGCGCAAGAGCGGCTATCCGTTCGAGGATGACATTTACAAGGAATTTACGGATAGCCCGCCCGATTTTTCATTTCTTGACAGCGCTTTCGAGAACGCGGAAGAAGTCCTTTGGGGCGCAGTGGTGCAAAACCTCACGATCTCCCGTTGCGTGGCGAAGGGAGCTTTTAGAGCACAGGAATTGATTGTCGAAGATATGGCGCTGTATGAGAGGGGTTCTTCGATTTTTCAGGGGTTGGCTACCACGGGAAGCTGCGCGTCCGGAATTGTGACTTCAGTGCCATTGGCGAACGCGCGGAAAACAAGGAAAAGCACGTCTTCGTCGTCAACGGGATGGGCGCGGTCGACACCCTGATTGAGAACGTGGTTTGCCGCTCCGACAAATCGGCCAATCTGGGCGGCGCGTATGCGGTGACGACAGCGGATATTTTTAAGACGCCCATCAAGAATGAGCTATGCGTCATCCGCAATTGCAAGATTCCTTACGTCCAACTCAATTGGATGCATACCAAGCATCTTCGCCTGGAGAACTGTGAGGTCGGTCAACTGGAAATTCGAGATGACCAGATCGGCAAGCTGGAGATCGTGAAGACGAAATTTGATTGTCTTGATCTTTCCCGCACGGCGGCTACGGAATACGCGCTGGACGCTTCGGGGGAGATCATCGACACGGGCAGCAACTACGACAAGGCAACGGGCAAGGCCAGGAAGAAATGAAAGCAAACCCGCGTTATGGGGCCGCCGGGTCTTCTTCCTTGCGCCAGACCCTCACGACGCCGGGTGGCGGATAAGGCGCTCCCTATTCCTCTTCGATTACCGCCACGCCTTCCGGCGGGGTGAAGGTGAAGAGGCGCGCGGGAAGGAGGGGATTTTGCCGGGGGTTGTGGAAGCGAAAGATCATGGTCTGGCCGAAGGCATCCAGGAGTTCCATGCCCGCCAGTTGCCCGTTGGCGTGAAATCCCACGCGGACGCTTTCGAAATTCTCCTTGTTCTTGGGATACGCGCGCACCCATGAAATGCCTTCCGCGTCCGTTTTTTCCTCTTCCGCGAGATCGAACTGGCGCAGGACATCGCGCTTGCCAACGAGCAGCGCCGCCGGAGAGGCGGAGAGGGCGGCGTCCATTTTCCTGCGCGTGACTTGTTCGAGTTCCGGATCGAACAGCCAGACCTGTTTGCCGTCGCACACCGCCAGTTGCGCGTAAGGTTCGGTAATCTCCCAGCGGAACTTGCCGGGTTTGACGAGCGCCACCTTGCCCTGCGAATACTGCGGCGTCGTGCTGCCCGGCCCGCGCATGGTCTGGGAAAATTCCGCCTGAAAGCTCGTGGTCGTCGTCAGGAAACGCTCCAGCGTGTCCATGGCGCCCGCCTGGACGGAAAGCGGCAAGGCCAGGAGAAAAAACCAGAATCCATACATACTCTTCATCATGAAATCCATATTGAAAACATCGGTTTGCCATCCGGGCGCAAGGAAGGGGACGTGGAGTATCCCCGCGCAAAAGGCGGCGTGGCGGCTCGAAAAGTGTGCATGCGGGAAACGCGCTTCCAGAAATCGTGTTGCATCTTTCATTCCTCCGGCGCCTTGGCCAGCACTTCTCGTCCGCCGCGCCCATCCACGGCGGAAACCAGGCCAGCGCGTTCCATGGCTTCAATGAAGCGCGCCGCGCGGTTGTAGCCAATGCGCAACTGGCGCTGCACCGACGAAATGGAGGCGCGGCGGCTTTTCAGCACCACTTCCACTGCCCGATCATACATGGGGTCGCTTTCCACATCCCCGCCGTCCTCCGCGGCGTCGCCCGCGCCATCGCCGTCTTCCGCGCCGCCGATGAGGATATCGGGCACGTATTCCGGCTCGCCCACCTGTTTCAGGTGCTCCACCACGCGGTGCACCTCATCGTCGGTGACGAACGCGCCGTGCACCCGCGCCGGATAGCCGGTTCCGGGCGCAAGGTAGAGCATGTCGCCTTGTCCCAGCAGGTTTTCCGCGCCCATTTGATCGAGCACGGTGCGCGAGTCGATTTTGCTGGAAACCTGAAAGGAAATGCGCGTCGGAATATTCGCCTTGATGAGACCGGTGATCACGTCGACGCTGGGACGCTGCGTCGCCAATATCAGGTGCAGCCCCGCAGCGCGCGCCTTTTGCGCCAGACGGGCAATCAGTTCTTCCACCTTCTTGCCCACCACCATCATCAGGTCAGCCAATTCGTCGATGATCACCACGATGTACGGCAGCACCTCCAGCGGTTCCGGTGATTCCGGCGTCAGCGACAGCGGATTGGGCAGCAGTTCGCCGCGTTTCTTCGCCTCGCGGATCTTGCCGTTGAATCCGGCCAGGTTGCGCACGCCCAGGGCGCTCATCAGCTTGTAGCGCCTTTCCATTTCGCCCACGCACCAGTTCAGGGCATTGGCGGCCTGGCGCATGTCCGTGACCACCGGCGCGAGCAGATGCGGAATGCCCTCATAGATGGAAAGCTCCAGCATCTTCGGATCAATCAGGATCAGGCGCACGTTTTCCGGTTCGGACTTGTAGAGCAGCGACAGAATCATGGCGTTCACGCCCACGGACTTGCCCGATCCCGTCGTTCCCGCCACCAGCAGGTGCGGCATCTTGGCAAGATCGGCCACCACCGGCAGACCGCCGATGTCCTTGCCCAGGGTGATGGTCAAGGGGCTTGCCAGATCGTTCCAGACCTTGCTGGCGATGATTTCCGAGAGTTTGACGGTCTGGCGGCGGGGGTTGGGCAATTCCAGCGCCATGCAGGATTTGCCGGGCACCGTTTCCACCACGCGGATGGAAACCAGCGCCAGCGCGCGCGCCAGATCGCGCCCCAGACCGACGATCTGCGCGCCCTTGACGCCGGTTGCCGGTTCGATTTCATAACGGGTGATCACCGGTCCCGGCAGGGCGGCCAACACCTTGACCTGTACGCCGAATTCCGCGAGCTTCCGCTCTATCAGGCGGGAGGTGAATTCCAATGTGTCCGCCGCCACACTCTCTCCCTGCGCGGACGCGGCGGCATCCAGCAAATGCAGGGGCGGCAACTGACCGCCCGCCAGCGCCTCCGGGAACAGCGCGGATTGCTTTTCCCGTCCGATACGTTTTTCCGCCTTGAGCGACACCTTTTCCACCGACGCGGGCGGCTCGATCCACACCGGTTCCTTCAATTCTCCCCGCCGCTTTTCCTCTTCCACCACCGCTTCCCGCTGCTCCGCCACGCTCCTGCCGATGCGCTGATCCTGCCAACGCTCGTAACCCGCCAGCGCCCACAGATAGATTTGCTCCAGCGCCGCGCCCAGCCGCTCGAAGAACCATAACCAGGACATGCCGACAAAAACGCTCCAGCCCACGGCGAGCGCCGCCAGCAACAACAGGGTCGCGCCGGTATGGCCCATGAGCGCGCGCAGAAAGTCCGCGGATTCCTGTCCAATGATGCCGCCGGGATTTCCGGGCAAAACCGGAACATGCGTGTGGAAACGCAGGGCTTCCAGCGCGGAACTGGCGGACAGCAAAAGGACAAAGCCGACGATTGCCAGATAGAAGGCGCGGCGATCCTGCCCCTTTTCCCGGTTTCCTTCGCCCTCTTGCGCCTCCGCCGCTGTCTTTGGCGTTCTCAGTCCGTTCAGCCGCCGGTAGCCCCACCAGACAAACATCAGGCACAATGCGACCCACCACCAGGCGGAAAAGCCAAAGACATACAACAGGACATCCGATACCCACGCCCCGGCGCGTCCCGCCGGATTCAGGACGACCGTCACGCCCGTCGCGTGCGACCAGGACGGGTCCTCCCGGTGATAGCCCCACAGGGACAACCCCAGAAACAGCGCCAGCGCGCCGACCAGCAGCCAGCGGGACTCCTGCAGCAAAAAGCCTATTTTCTCCGGCAACGGATGGGAAACCGTTTCCTGCCTGCGAGAAGAAGTTGCCATGAACACATACTCCACATCGGTTTAGAAAGGAAAGCGTCAGAAAAACTGCTTTTCGACGCTTTCCTTGCGTCGGATTGAGCGAACATTATAAAACCTGTCCCACGGTCTTCGGCCTTCGGCCTTGTGCCGGTTCAGAAGCGTATGCGCGACGCATGCGTCGCCCGTCGGGGAAGAAAGGCAACGCTACCCCAAGGCCGGGCTGGTTTTGCGTTGGGTTTTCACGGTTGAGGGCGAAGCTTCGCTTTGCCTTCAACCCCAAATCAACCGGCAAAAAGTGGGTTTTTACTTTTTGACGTTTTCCTGTAGCGGGGTTTTACTTTTTGCCGTTACCTGCCGGGTCGGTAGAGCAGGGCGCGGATGTTCATGTCCAGCGGCAGGGCGTAATCCACGGCGGCGAGCGCGATATTGCTTTCGATCTGGGTCAGTTTCAGGTTGAGGAACACCCGATCCGCGCCTTCCGTGTAGGTGCCGATGACCAGCGCCTGGGCGTTGTGTTGCTGGGCGATGTCGCGGATTTCGCGGGTGAGCATCAGTTCGCCCTCGTGTCGTTTCATGTAGAGCTTCTGGCGGATCTTGAGTTCCACCACCTTGTATCCGCGCTGCGCGAGACGCGCGCCCAGTTGCTCGGAAACCAGGCGTCCCAGCGGCGAGGATTCTTCCAGCGCGTTGATATTGACCAGGGTTGCGATGATGACCGGATGCCGCAACGACAAGGATTCGCCCGCCTGGCTTATCAGCGCGTCGGCGGCCTGGTAGCTGGCGGCGATCAGTTCGCTCTGGGCGGCGCTGTCGTAGGAGACGGGACGATAACTTTTCTGCCGGGGCGCGCAGGCGGAAAACATCGACGCCATCAGGAGGAACAGGAGAAGCAGGAAAGGGCGGCGCATGATTGAAAGGCGCGTCAGGCGGGGTCGCCAACAATGGAAAGCGGCGCGGTGCGGGTTGGCAATGGGGCGCTCCCCTGGCAGGGACGGCTCAAGGAGCAGATTTCCTGTTCATACAGCGGCAGGTCGGCGTTGCCCACGTAATACACAGTGCTGCTGCGCGCCGCGTAGCGTTTGCCCTCCAGCACGGAGAGCGTGACGATAATCTCGCTGCGCTCATTCGGCAAGGTCATCGCCTGCCCGCTCTTCTCGCCTTCTTCCGCCCGCGCCCACAGTCCCGGCGCCAGTGATTTCATCCAGCCTTCGTTACCCGCGTTCTCGCGAAAACGAACGCCCTGCACATCCACATGCAGCGCCAGCGCGCCTTCTTCCGCCTGCGAAACATGCAATCCCTGTTGCACCAGCGCCGTGACCAGGGCATTGACAAAGGCGCGGGAAAACTCGGTGACATATTGCGGCGTCACCACGAAAAGCGCCTGGCACGGCGCTATCCCCGCGCCGCAACGCTGCCCGCGCGCGAGGCTGTTCGCCAGGCTGCGCGCCGCGTCCCTGGCGATGGCCTGCCAATGCTGCCCGGCCAGCAGGCGCGGCTGTCCACTTTCCGGAAAGACGGTCGGCGTTGGCGCCAGCGCTGGCGTTGGCGTTTTCCTTTCCGCGGCAACCGGTTCCGGCGCGAACGAAAGCGCGCCGCATCCCGCCAGCATCCACACGGCAAACAGCGCGCCCACGCCAAAACGCGAGGAAGGAATCGATTTCATGACAAACCCGCAATGATTCAGGTGAAGGGATTGTAACGCATTTGCGCTGTTCAGAAGACGGGAAGACGAAAGGCAAAGCGCCGCCACTACCGTCGGCAAGCTGGCGTTTGTCCTCCGCTGATGCGCTCTTGTCCGGAAAGATCGCGCCAGGTTTGCGCGTTGTCGAATCCGGTAGCGGAAAGCAGGGCGCGGGCGTCCGCGCCCTGGTTCCAGCCGTGTTCGAACAGCAGCCAGCCGCCGGAGTGGAGGTAGGCGGGCGCGGCGGCGGTGATGGCGCGGATGGCGGTGAGGCCGTCGGCTTCGTCGGTGAGCGCCTGGCGCGGTTCGAAGCGAAGACCGTCGTCCGCAAGATGCGCGTCATCGGCGGCGATGTAGGGCGGGTTGGCGACAATCAGGTGAAAGCATTCGTCCGCCAGCGCGTCAAACCAGTCGCTTGCCAGAAAACGCACCGGCGCGCCCAGCGCGGCGGCATTGGCACGGGCGACTTCCAGCGCCGCAGCGGAAAGGTCGACGGCAACGAGTTCGGCGGCGCGATGTTCCAGCGCCAGCGTGACGGCAAGTACGCCGCTGCCCGTGCCCAAATCCAGCACCCTGGCCTTTCCCGGAAACTGCGCGAGCTTTTCCAGTGCCAGCGCCGCCAGTTCTTCCGTTTCGGGACGTGGCGTCAACACGGCGGGCGAAACCCGGAAACGGCGGCCATAAAAGTCCGCACTGCCTAGCAGGTAGGCCAGCGGTTCCCCGTTTTCCCGGCGGCGCAGCAAAGCATCCAGGCGCTCCTGTTCGGCAAGGGACAACGCGCTTTCGGGATGGGTCATCAGTCCGGCGTACGTCTGCCCTGTCACCGCCTGCAACAACAAACGGGCATCCAGCGCGTCAATTAACCGCCGCGCTGCCTTGAGCCATTCGGCGCGGGTTTTTAAGGTGAACATCTGCATATCTCGTAAAGCTTGACCGAAAGAGCATATCATGACAAACACGCGACTACGGAACACCGACTACAAAGCAAGCATAATGAGCGTTCCATCTTCCATCTTCCATCTTCCATCTTCTGTCTTCTGTCTTCTGTCTTCTGATCCGATATACTGGCGGCTTTCCTGAATGAAGCCGCATCCGCGCGCAAACGAAACTGCCATGAAAGCCGTTATCCTGGCCGGAGGACTGGGCACCCGCATCAGCGAGGAATCCCACCTCAAGCCCAAGCCCATGATAGAGATCGGCGGAAAACCGATGCTCTGGCATATCCTCAAGATCTATTCCGGTCACGGCATTCATGATTTCATCATCTGCCTGGGCTACAAGGGGTATGTCATCAAGGAATACTTCGCCAATTATTTCCTGCACACTTCCGACGTCACCTTCGATCTGGCCGAAAACCGCATGCAGGTGCATGAGCGGCACGCGGAACCCTGGCGCATCACGCTGGTGGATACGGGCGAAAACACCCAGACCGGCGGACGGCTGAGACGCGTCCGCGATTACCTTTCGCCGCAAGAGGAATTCTGTTTCACCTACGGCGATGGTCTGGGCGACATCGATATTGGCGCCGGCATCCGCTTTCACCGGGAACAGGGACGGCTGGCGACGATCACCGCCGCCGCGCCGCCCGGGCGTTTCGGCGCCTTGCAGATCGAGGGCGAGATCGCGACCGGATTCGACGAAAAACCGGCGGGCAGCGAAGGCTTCATCAACGCGGGATTTTTCGTGCTCTCTCCTGCCGTCCTCGACCTGATCGAAGGCGATCGGACGCCCTGGGAAAGCGCGCCGCTGGAAACCCTGGCGGCGCGGCGGCAACTTTCCGTCTGGCGGCATCATGGCTTCTGGCAGCCCATGGATACCCTGCGCGACAAGAATTATCTGGAACAGCTCTGGCAATCCGGACAGGTTCCCTGGAAAAACTGGGCATGAGCGCGACGGATTTCTGGCGGGGAAAGCGCGTGCTTCTCACCGGCCACACGGGGTTCAAGGGCGGTTGGCTCGCGCTCATGCTCGAGCGCCTTGGCGCGAAGGTCACCGGCTTCGCCCTGCCGCCGCCGACACAGCCTTCGCTGTTCGAACTGGCGCAGGTCGGGCAGGGTTTGCGTTCCGTCATTGCGGATCTCCGCGATGCCGGAGCAATCCTTTCGGCCTTGCGGGAGGCGAAGCCGGAAATCGTTTTCCATCTGGCGGCGCAACCCCTGGTGCGTCAATCCTATGCCGACCCGGCGGAAACCTACGCCACCAACGTCATGGGACTGGTCCATCTTTTCGAGGCCGCGCGCCAGTGTGATTCGCTGAGGGCGATGCTCAACGTCACCAGCGACAAATGCTATGAAAACCGGGAATGGCTGTGGAGTTACCGGGAAAATGAACCATTGGGCGGGCACGATCCCTACAGCAGCAGCAAGGCTTGTGCCGAACTTGTCACCACGGCCTATCGCAACGCCTTTTTCCGCGCGCAAAACCTGCGTGTGGCCACGGCCCGCGCCGGAAACGTCATCGGCGGCGGCGATTGGGGCAAGGATCGGCTGATTCCCGACATCCTGCGCGCCATCGTTGCCGGCACGCCGCTTCGCCTGCGCAATCCGCGGGCTGTGCGTCCCTGGCAACACGTGCTGGAACCGCTCTCCGGCTACCTCCTCCTGGCGGAAAAGCTTTACGCGGAGGGCGAGGATTACGCTTCTGCCTGGAATTTCGGCCCGGCGGCGGAGGACGCCCGTCCGGTGGAATGGCTTGTGGAACGGCTGGCGCGCGATTGGCAGGGGCGGTTCGTCTGGGAGGCCGACCCGCGCGCGCATCCGCATGAGGCGCGCGCGCTCCGGCTGGATGCCGCCAAGGCGCGCCTGCAACTGGGCTGGCGTCCCCGCTGGCGGCTGGAGACGGCATTGACGCGCGTCGTCGATTGGCAACAGGCATGGCTGGCGGGGCAGGACATGCGGGCGTTTACGCTGGCGCAAATCGCCGCCTTTGAAGAGGATTCTCCCGCGTGACGCCAGAAGAATATCGCGCCAGGATATTGGAACTTGTCCGCGCCTATGCGGAAAGTCTTCCGCGAGCGGAGTTCGCGCGCGGGCAAACGCCCGTTCCTCCTTCCGGCAAGGTGCTGGGCGCGCCGGAACTGGAATGCGCCGTTTCCGCCGTGCTGGACGGCTGGCTGACCACGGGACGGTTCAATGCGGCGTTCGAGGCAAAACTGGGGCAATTCCTGGGCGTCGATTTTGTCCTCACCTGCAATTCCGGCTCCTCGGCCAACCTGCTGGCGCTTTCCGCCCTGACCTCGCCGCTGTTGAAGGAACGCGCCCTGCAACCCGGCGATGAAGTCATCACCGCCGCCGCCGGGTTTCCGACCACGGTCAATCCCATCCTGCAAAACGGCATGGTTCCGGTCTTTGTCGATTCCGCGCCGCCCACCTACAACCCGGCGGCAGACGCCATCGAAGCCGCCGTCACCCCCAGAACCCGCGCCATCATGCTGGCGCACACCCTGGGCAATCCCTTTGCCGCCGCCGAAATCCGCGCCCTTGCCGACAAGCATCGTCTCTGGCTCGTCGAAGACTGCTGCGACGCCCTGGGATCGACGTATCGGGGGAAAATGACCGGCGTTTTCGGACATATCGCCACGCTCTCCTTTTACCCGGCGCACCATATCACGATGGGAGAAGGCGGCGCGGTCCTCACCAATGATCCGGTATTGAAGCGCGCCGTGGAATCCCTGCGCGACTGGGGACGCGATTGCTGGTGCGCGCCGGGCAAGGACAACACCTGCGACAGGCGCTTTCAATGGCAATGGGATGAACTGCCGGAAGGCTACGACCACAAGTACGTTTACGCGCATCTGGGCTACAACCTCAAGATCACCGACATGCAGGCAGCCCTGGGGCTTGCGCAACTCGACCGGCTGGAGGGATTCATTGCCGCGCGCAAGCGGAATTTCGCCACGCTTCATCAGGCGCTGGCGGAGGCGGAAGAGTTTCTCCTGCTCCCGCAAGCCACGCCGGGAAGCGACCCGGCGTGGTTTGGCTATCCCCTGACCCTGAAAGCGCGCGCCGCCGCCCGGCGCGTCGATTTGCTCCGCTACCTCGACCAGAAGAAAATCGGCGTCCGCCTGCTCTTTGCCGGCAACCTCACCCGCCAGCCCTACATGCAGGGACGCAACTACCGCGTTTCCGGCGCGCTTTCCGGCGCGGACGAAATCATGAACAATACATTCTGGATTGGCCTCTATCCGGGACTTTCCGAAGACATGCTCGCGTACTCGGCGCGCTGCCTGCGCGAGTTTTTTGGACTGGACTCTTTTTCTTGACCACCATGCCGCCCCTGCCCGTTGCTCCGCTGCCCGCCGACGACCTCGCGCACATTCTCCGGCACACGGCCCCCCTGTGGCGGGAACTGGATGGCGCGCGTTTTTTCATCACCGGCGGCACCGGCTTTTTCGGTCTCTGGCTGCTGGAGACGCTGGCGTATGCCCGGCAACAGCTTGACCTTGACCTCAAGGCGACGGCGCTGACCCGCGACTTTCCGGCGTTTGCCGCAAAAGCGCCGCATCTGGCGGGGGACGCCATGTTCGGCTGGCAAGAGGGCGATGTGCGGACATTTCCTTTTCCTCCGGGAGAATTCAGCCACATCGTCCATGCCGCGGCGACTTCTTCCTACCCTGTTCCCGCCCAGGAAATGCTGGATACCCTGGTCGATGGAACCCGCCGCGTGCTTCGCTTCGCGGCTCAATCACGATGCAGGCGTCTGCTCCTGGTCAGTTCCGGCGCGGTCTACGGCGTCCAGCCGCCGGAACTGCCGCGGCTGCCTGAAACGCATCCGCACGCGCCCGATCCGCTCGATCCCGCCTCCGCCTATGGAGAAGGCAAGCGCATGGCGGAACTCCTTTGCGCCATCGCCACGCAACAGGGCATTTCCTGCGTCATTGCCCGCTGCTTTGCCTTCATCGGCCCGCATCTGCCGCTCGACGCCCATTTCGCGGCGGGAAACTTCCTCTCCGACGCCGCGCGCGGCGGCCCCATCCATGTCAATAGCGATGGACGTTCGCTGCGTTCCTATCTTTACATGGCGGATTTGATGATCTGGCTGTTGACCATCCTGCTGCATGGAACGCCCGCGCGCGCCTATAATGCCGGTTCCGACAAAGTCCTTTCGGTCGCCGATCTCGCGCGGCGCGTCAAGACGGCGTCGGGCATCATGGATGCCGTCCTGGTGCGCGACCCGCCATCCTCCGCCCCGCCGCCGCGCTACGCGCCCGACATACGCCGGGCGCGGGAAGAATTGGGGCTGGAAGTCCGCATCGGCATCGACGAAGCCATCCTGCGAACCATGAACTGGATGAAAGGAACAACACGAAATGAACACTGAAAAAATCGCGCTGCGTTCCTGCCCGGTGTGCGGTGGAAAACGGGCGGAAATTCTCATCACCATGCGATATGCCGTATTGGAAAATTTTCCCTTGCCTGCCGCCAGCGACATTGTCTGTTGCAATGCTTGCGGCATGGTTTATGCTGACACATCGGGAACACAGGCGGATTATGATCGGTATTATGCAGATTTGGCTGGTTATGCCGCTGAAAACAGCATAGGGAGCGGCATCAAAGATGCTGCCCGTCAGGAACAGAGCGCCGACTGGCTGGCGTCGCGTATCAGTGCAAAAAATGCCCGAATTGTCGATATTGGTTGTGCTCGTGGCGGTCTGTTGGCGGCGCTTGCGCAGCGGGGATTCTCCTCGCTTGCCGGCATCGATCCCCTGGCGCAGTGCATCACGCATCTGAAAGCTTCTGGGTTTTCCGCATGGCAAGGGAATTTGAACTGCTTGCCTGCCGACTGCGGACGGGATTTTGATTTCATTATTTTGTCGCATGTTCTGGAACATGTCGTCGATGTGCATGGAACATTTGTCTCGCTACGCAAACTTCTGTCTCCTGGCGGAAAGGTCTATCTTGAAGTGCCGGATGCCGCTTGTTACCACAATGGCTCGGAAAATTTACCACCGTTTCATGCGCTCAGTTTCGAGCACATCAACCACTTCGATCTTCCCCGCCTCACAATGCTCGGCGCTTTGCACGGGTTTGGTGTCTCCGAAGTCATTTGCAAGAATATCGGCATCGGTAACGCCTTCGAGCAAAGTTTCGCGGTCGGCGTCCTCTTTGCGCATGGCGAACGGCATACCCTGGCTTCGCCCTTGAGCAAAGAGTGCAACGCCACTTTGAGGAAAGCTATCGCCGGTTATGTTTCTGAATCGCAACGACTCCTGAACGCACAGACAGAAATCTTGTCTGCTACGATAAAAAATCGTCCTGTAGCAGTGTGGGGCATGGGTGTGGATGTGCAGCGGCAGATGGCGCATCCCGTCTGGAAGGATGCGAATATCGTGGCGGTTGTTGATCGTGATCCGCGCAAACAGGGCAAGGCCTTCCCGTGGGAGGGTGGAGGGAAGAGGCTTATCATACAGCCCCCCGAAGAGGGCTTGCGTTCGCTTCCTGCCAATACCTTGGTAGTGATTACGGCCATTCATTATGCTGATGAAATAAAAAGCGAACTGGCTGCAATCAACGCAAATCTGCCTTTCCTTGAGCTGCGGAAAAAACCATCTGTGGCAATATGAACGCGATGCGCCTCCGTGTTTCCCAATTTTTCGTCCGTCATTTCGTCTGTTGGGATACGCGATCTGAAATTCTATCTATTCTGGCAAATTGCCCGGAGAACCCATCATGAGCAAATTTTCCCGATTGATTCAAGCGTCGCTTTCCCATCCCGCCCCCATGCTGGAGGGCGATTCCGTATGGATTTACGGTGCGGGCAACAAGGGACGGGAAGTCATGCGGGTCTTGGCGCGGCGAGGTTACGTCATCGCCGGATTCCTGGATACGCACGCCAAACCCGGACAACGCGTCGACAATATCCCTGTCCTGACGCTGAATGACGTTAACCATGCCCCCCCCAATCATTCCGTAGTCATAGCCATTCACAATTACAAGGCGGAAATACCAGCGCTTCAGAACGCCATCCAAAAGAAGGGATTCCAACGGACGCTGAACGTGGTTGAACTCTACAACGCCTTGCCGGGCGTGTTTCCCGACCATTACTGGCTCACGGATAGAACCGCTTATCGGGCGTTTGGCGCGGCGCTGGATCGGCTGGATTCCCTTCTTGCCGACGAGGCCAGCCATCACTGGCTGGAAGCCGTGCTGCGTTTTCGTCTGTCGGGCGATTACGCGGCGCTTCCCGAACCTCACCTTGGGGATCAATACCGTCCCCAGGATTTGCCCGCATGGCCCAATCCCCTGCGCTTCATCGATTGCGGCGCGTTCGATGGCGATACCTTGGAGCATCTGGCAGGGGCTGGCTATGCGTTTGCCGCCATTGCCGCCTTTGAGCCGGACGCGGAAAATTTCTGTCGGCTTGCGCAGGCGTCCGGGCAATATGGCAATGCTGTTTGTTTTCCTTGCGCCCTGGGTTCAAAAACGGAATTGCTGCGCTTTTCCGCAGACGCCGACATGTCCAGCCATCTCTCCAGTACCGGCACGCGGCATGTCCAGTGCGTGACGCTGGATGAAGTCCTGCCCGCCTTCGCGCCCAATCTCATCAAGATGGACATCGAAGGCGCGGAACTGGAAGCGTTGCGGGGCGCGCGCCGCATGATCGCGCGCCACCGTCCGGGACTCGCCATCAGTCTCTACCACACGCCCGGGCACCTGTGGCAGATTCCCTTGTTGCTGCAAGACTGGGATTTGGGCTACCGTTTTTACCTGCGCGGCCATGCCCGGAATTCTTGCGAACTGGTGCTGTACGCGCTGCCTGCCGAATCGGCGACATGAAGGAGGCGGCACACGCCATGAAAATCCGCGTCGCTGAATTCATCGCCCGCCATCTCGTCCAGCAGGGCATTCGCCATGTCTTTCTCATGACCGGCGGCGGCGCGATGTTCCTGAACGACGCGCTCGGTCATCAACCGGGACTGCAAATCGTCTGCAACCACCACGAACAGGCATCGGCCATGGCGGCGGAAGCCTACGCGCGCATCAGCGGCGGCGTGGGCGTCATCAACGTCACCACCGGGCCAGGCGGCATCAACGCCCTGAACGGCGTTTTCGGCGCATGGACGGATTCCGTGCCCATGCTGATTCTTTCCGGCCAGGTCAAACGCGAGACATCCCTGCGCCATACGGGACTGCCTGTACGCCAGCTCGGCGATCAGGAAGTCGACATCGTGGCGCTGGCCGCGCCCATCTGCAAATACGTAGCCTTTGCCGATGAACCGGAACGCGTCCGCTTCGAGCTGGAGAAAGCCCTCCATCTCGCCGCCCGCGACCGCCCCGGCCCCTGCTGGCTGGACATCCCCATCGACGTGCAATCCGCGCTGATCGACCCGGAGACGCTCATCGGCTTCATCCCCCCCCTCTCTTGCGCGGGAGAAAATCCCGCTCCCCTCCCTCCCTGCGGGGGAGGGGTTGGGGGAGAGGGGGAAGCGCTGGAACAACAGCCCGCCCACCCCGAACCGCCGCTCCCCTCTCCCGGCGCTTCGCGCCACCCTTTGCAGGGCGCAAGCCCTCTCCCACAGGGGGAGAGGGAAAAGCTGGAGGCGCAATGCCGGGAAGTGCTGGCGCTTCTTGCGCGGTCGCAACGTCCTGTCATCATGGCGGGCAGCGGCATTCACGCGGCACATGCCTTGCCCGCGTTTGAAGCGGTCATCCGCAAGCTGGCTGTTCCCGTGGTCACCGCCTGGGCGCATGACCTGATAGCCAGCGACGATCCCCTGTTCTGCGGCCGGCCCGGCACCATCGGGACGCGCGCGGGAAATTTCACGGTGCAGAACGCCGATCTGCTGCTGGCGCTCGGCAGCCGGCTGAATATCCGTCAGGTAAGTTACAACTGGGCTTCGTTTGCCAGAAACGCCTTCAAGATTCAAGTCGACATCGACGCGGCGGAACTGGCAAAGCCCTTCGTGCGCATCGATTTGCCCATTTGCGGCGATATCCGCGCCTTTCTGGAAACGCTGCATCGACTCCTGCCCGAAAATCCGCAGATCCAAAGGCCGCACGCCGAATGGCTCGCCTGGTGCCGCGAGCGGGTGGAGCGTTACCCTGCCGTCCTGCCGCGCCAGCGTATGTGGAAGGGCAAGATCAATCCCTATCATTTCATCGAAACCCTGTTCGATGCGCTGGAGGCGGACGACATCATCGCCTGCGCCAACGCCGCCGCCTGCATCGTGCCTTTCCAGGCCGCGAAAATAAAACGCGGGATGCGCCTCTTTTCCAACTCCGGCTCCGCCTCGATGGGCTACGACCTGCCGGCGGCCATCGGCGCGTATCATGGCGCGTTGGCGGCGCGCGGCGCGCAGCGGCGCGTCATCTGCCTGGCAGGGGACGGCAGCGTCATGCTGAACCTGCAAGAGTTGCAGACCATTGCGCATCACCGCCTGCCCATCAAGATTTTTATCCTCAACAATCGCGGTTATCTCTCCATTCGCGGTTCGCAAAACAACTTTTTTGGCCGCCTGACCGGCGAAGGGCCGGATTCCGGCGTCTCGTTTCCCGATTTCGCCGCCCTGGGCGCTGCCTTTGGCTTGCCTTCCCGGACGCTCCGGACAGAAGCCTTTGCCGGAGAACTCGCGGAAATTCTCGCCGCCGAAGGCCCCGCGCTCGTTGACGTCCTCCTCGACGAAACGCAGGGCTTCGAGCCGCGCATGGCTTCCCGGCAATTGCCGGACGGACGGATTGTCTCCCCGGCGCTGGAAGACATGCATCCCTTTCTGGAAGCGGAAGAACTGGCGCAAAATATGTTAACATCTCCGCTCCCTCCCGAAAACGCCTAAACACGCCATGATCGCCAAACGTATCTTTGAAGACCTGTTCGTCCTGGAACTCGCCAACAACCACTGGGGACGCCTTGAACGCGGCCTGAAAATCATCACCGATTTTTCCCGCATCGTGCGGTTCAATAACGTCAGGGCGGCCATCAAACTGCAATTCCGGGATGTCGACGCGTTCATCCACAAGGATTACCGGCAGAACCAGGAAATCCGCTATATCAAGAAAACGATGGATACCCGTCTGGCGCGCAAGGATTACGCCGCGTTGGTCGAGACCATTCGCAAGAGCGGCTGCATTCCCATGGCCACGCCTTTTGACGAACAATCGGTCGAGCAGTGCGTGGAACAGGGCATTGACATCATCAAGATCGCCAGTTCCGACATCAACGACTGGTCGCTGATCGAGAAAATCGCCGCCACGCGCCGCCCGGTCATCGTTTCCACCGGCGGCTCCTCGCTCAAGAGCATCGACGATCTGGTCAAATTCTTTGCCAATCGCAACATTCCGCTGGCCATCAATCACTGTGTTTCCCTTTATCCCTCGGAAGATCATGAGCTGGAACTGAACCAGATCGATTTCCTGAAGGCGCGCTACCCGGAGAATGTCATTGGATTTTCCAGTCACGAATACCACGACTGGCATACCACGGTTTCCATTGCCTACGCCAAGGGCGCGCGCACCTTCGAGCGGCATATCGATATCGAAGCCGACGGCATCCCCGTTTCTCCTTATTGCTCCCTGCCGCACCAGATTGACGAATGGTTCAAGGCCTACAAAAAAGCCGTCGCCGTATGCGGCGCGCCGGGCACGCAAAAGCGCGTGCCGCCGGAACGGGAAATTCTTTATCTGGATAGTCTGGTGCGCGGCGTCTACGCGCGCAGGGATCTGGTCTGCGGTCAAACGCTGGAGATCGACGATATTTATTTTGCCATTCCCCTGCAAAAAGGTCAGATCTCCTGCCGCGAATTGCATGGTGAAAAACTGTTGCGGGATATTGCCAGTGATCGGCCTGTCATGATCGATGACATCGACAGTCCCTATGCGGAAAACCAGGAATTGAAGGACCTGATTTATCGCCGGGGAATATGAACCCGAAACGGACTTTCCGGATATGAAGCTCATCAGCATCGTCACGCCCTGCTATAACGAAGAGGACAACATCCTGCCCTTGACGGAGCGGATTCGCGCCGTATTCGCCCTGTTGCCGCAGTACCGTTATGAACATATTTTCATCGACAACGCCTCGACGGATGACAGCGTGGCGAAAATCAAGGCGCTGGCCGCGACAGACCCGCGCGTCAAGTTGATCGTAAACAGCCGCAACTTCGGCCATATTCGCTCGCCCATACATGCTTTCCTGCAAGCCGGCGGAGACGCCGTCATCGGTCTGGCTTCCGACTTGCAGGACCCGCCGGAACTGATTCCGAAATTCCTGGAAAAATGGGAAGAAGGGGTTCGCATCGTGCTTGGCGTCAAGCCCAAAAGCCTGGAATCGCGCCTGATGTTCATCATTCGCCGGGCATTCTACAAGACCATTGCCCGGATTTCGGAGACTCGTCTGGTGCAGAACGCCACGGGGTTTGGTCTCTATGATCGTTCGGTCATCGACATCATACGGAAGATGGACGACCCCTATCCCTACTTCAGGGGCATGATTTCGGAGATTGGCTTTGCGCACGCGGAAATCCCCTACGAACAGCCACGGCGGATTCGCGGCATCACCAAGAACAATTTCTATACCCTGTACGACCTGGCGATGCTGGGCATCACGACCCATTCCAAGGTGCCGCTGCGTCTGGCCACGATGACGGGTTTTTTGCTTGCCTTTCTCAATCTGCTGGTTGCCATGGGATATGGCGTCGCCAAACTCTTGTGGTGGGATCATTTTTCCCTGGGCGTCGCGCCGCTGATCATCGGCCTTTTCTTCTTCGCCTCGATGCAGCTTTTTTTCATTGGCATTCTTGGCGAGTATATCGGTTCCATCCATACCCAGGTCTTGAAGCGTCCGCTGGTTATTGAAGCGGAACGGGTCAATTTTACGAATCCGCCCGCAAGAGAACATTCAAAAACATGACGTTGCTTTTTGAACTGTGGAAAAACAATCAGAAAGCAAGATTCCTGCTCACAGGCGTCTGGAATACCCTGTTTGGTTATGCGTCTTTTATCGTCCTGTACAATTTTTTCGGGAATACGGATAACTATCTCGCCATTGCCGTCATCAGTCATTTCGTGGCGGTAGCGCAAGCGTTCTTTTGCCATAAATATATTGTTTTCCGCTCTACGGGGAAGATTGCCAGGGAATTCCTGAGATTCAATCTTTCCTACAGTGTCGCGCTTGTTTCTGGATTGGGCATCGTTTTCTTTTTTGTGGATAAACTGGGCTTTCATCCCGTCATTGGACAGGGCTTTGCCATTCTTTCGGTTACGATATTGACGTATTTTGCGCACAAGAATTTTTCCTTCAAACAGGGAAATTCAAAGATGGAAAAATGATGATGTATCCTCCTGAATCTCTTGCCTGTTCTCCCGATTTCTTCGGGAGCCGCCACTTTCCATATTATATCGCGTCTCCTGGCTTCACCCAGAGATCGGCTGGACCGCGCGCGCTGCATCATTTGTGTCACATTCTCAACGAATTGGGTTACGAAGCCTATATCACGGCCAATAAAACCAGTCCCCGCCTGCGTACTCCTTTGCTGGAGCGGGAAATCATTGAAAAACACGACGACGCCGGTCGTCCGGCCATTGCGGTTTACCCGGAGGTTGTTCCTGGAAATCCGCTCCAGCGCCCTGTCGTGGCGCGCTGGTTGCTCAACAGGGCAGGACATTTGCGCCGCGACCATGGGGTTTTTACGCCAGAGGAACTGATTTTTTATTGGGATAGATTTTTTCTGCGTGGCGAAAAAACAGAAGGACAGCTATTTATCCCGCATGTTGACAGCAATATTTTCCATGAAGGAGATGCCTTGCCGGAAAACAGGACGGGATTTTGCTATTACGCGCATAAATACCTTTCCTTTGGCGGCAGGATTGCAAGGGAGATCGTTGCGAACGGCATTAGCCTGTGCCAGGATATTCCCCGTCCTGTCGAAGAAATTGTCGAGATACTCAGGACATCGAAAGTGCTGTACTGTTATGAACCATCGTCCATGGTGATCGAGGCGGTCGCTTGTGGCTGTCCCGCTGTTTTTGTCATTACCGACTATCTGCGTCAATTCGATGTTTCCAGCATCGCCATTCCTGGCATGCGGGTTTCCGCGATTCCGGAAGAGGATCTGGATTTTTCCAGCGTTCCGCTTCTCGACAAAGTTGCCCGTGATCATCGCTTTCATCAGCAAAAGCGGGAAGCCTTGCAGTCCGTCGAACATTTCATCAAGGTCACGCAGGCGGCGGCAGAAACCCACGCCAAGAAAACCAGAAAACCCGTGCAAAGACTCCAACAGGGGATTATGGCGTTTCAGACGGATGACGATGAGACAGCCATCGCGCACTTTTCCGCGCTGTTGAAAACCGAGCCGCAAAATCCCCTGCCGCCCGCCTATCTGGCCTTCATTGCCGCGCGGCAGAAAGATGTGGCGGCGGCGGCGGATTTCATCGGGATAGCTGATCGCCTCGCGCCGGATCGCGCCGACCTGAAAGCGGCGCTGGGGGAATCTTTCCTGAAGTCGGGAATGCCCGATTGGGCGGCGAAGTATCTGCAAGCGGCGATTCTGGCGCGTCCCGATTTTCTGGAAGCCTATCCCGCCTATGCGCAGTGCCTGCATCTTTCCGGGCAGGACGAAGCGGCGGTCGCGCTTTTGCTGCCTGTGGCGGGAATGCCTTCCCCGGTGCAAACCAGCATCCAGGATATCCTGCTCGAAATTCTGGCGCGCCAGGGCGATTTGCGTGAACTTGCCCGCGCGCATTTACGTTTCCCGCGCGCGCTTGCCGATGAACTTGCCGCCGTGCGCGCGCTTTCCCATTTTGAAGCCGATGGCGAACGTCTGCTGGAGACCTTGGGGCGTGTGCAACAACGATTGGCCGACGCCTGCGTGAATTCCGCGGATGGCGATCTTCACCAGGCCACGGGCAGGCATCCTGTGAAAATTGCTTTCCTGATCGGCGACTTTGCGCGCGAAGCGCGTCTGCGAAGGCTTTTTGCGTTGCTCTCGCATTTGCCCCCGGAGGATTTCGTCACGTGTCTGTTGGTAAGCGGCCCGCGCGGCGGAAATGACGATCACGTCAATTTTTGCGCGCTGCTGGCGGACCATGTCCAGGTAATACATGGCATGGACGATGCCGGGGCGGATGACCTTGTCCGGAAGATCGCGCCGGATGTCCTGATCGATCTGGACGCCTATGGCCCGGAAGAACGGTTGAAGGTTTTTCTGGAAGCGAAGGTTTCCCATAAACTCCTCTGGGGCGAAGCGCCCATGCCGCCGCTCTCGCCGCAATGCCGGGTTCTGGCGGGCGAACGTCTGGCCTCTGATCCCTTGCCTTGTGTGACCCTGCCCGAAATGGGCGAATATTGCGATTTGCCGGATTGGCCAATGGAAACGCCGTCGCGTCCCGCCGGAACCTTTCCGCGCTTTGGCTGTCTCACCCCGACCGCGCGCATCGACCGGGAAGGCTGGCGACTCTTTGCCGCCATACTGGAGCAAAATCCCGGAAGCGCCCTGTTGCTCAACCTGCAAGACCTGGGCAAGGCCGCGCAGGATTTCATCGGCGGGGAGTTCGCCCGTCACGGCATTGCCGCCGAGCGCCTGCGTTTTGCGCGCGCGCATACGCCGGAGGCGCTGTGCCGTCTTTGGCGGGAGGTGGATCTGGGCCTGCATCCGCCAGTGGACGCGGGCGATCTCGCCTTGCCCGCCTGCCTGTGGATGGGACGTCCCTATCTGGCGCTCGCCTCGCCGCTCCCCTGGTCGCGGCGTCCCGCCGCCCTTCTGGAACTGGCGGGGGCCGGAGCATGGATCTGCCAGACTCCGGAAGCATATCTCGAAGGCGCGCGCCGGATTCCGCCCGCTCCCGACCCGCAATTTCGCGCCCGCATACAGGAAACAGGCATGCATGACCCGCGAATCTTCGCGCAAGGGTTTGCCAAAAGCATGAAGGCGCTGTTCGCATGATGACGAGAAGGCAGACAGGGCACACGCCAGTTTTCTATTGGGCGAGGAGCAGGGCAGGCGCGCTTTGTGGCCAGCAGTCCATGGCAGGGAGCGCGGGGTTTTCCTGATCGCTGACTCCTGATCCCAAGGCCGCCGCGCGATCATTCTGTATTTTGCCCACTGTCTTCCGAGAGCCTGTTCATGGTCTCTGGTTCTTTGCGGCCTCTGTTCCATCTCTCCCGCCTCGTCAAAAGCGAGGGCCGCAGGCCCGCGGCAATCCAGACGGCGGTTCCGTTACCCGAAACGCCAAGGCAAATTGAAAGATCGCCTGGATTGCCGCGTCGCTGTGCTCCCCGCTTTTGACGAGGTGAGGGAAGCCGCGCCAGAAGGAACCAGAGACGAGCAAGAAATTAGCGGCAGCCTTTCAGGTCTGCCGGTCCAACGCCATTGGGGAGGGGTTTCTCTCCCCTCCCCAATGGCTACGGATTGATTCCCCGGCCTTCAGGCTGGGGATATCAACCTTCGCGCCGATTCTTCCGGGCGGGGTTTCAAACCGGAGTTGGTTTTACGATGAACAGGTTCTGGGAATTTCATGCCCTGGGGTGATGTTGCTGGTGCAGGGTTTTCAGGCGTTCGCGAGCGACATGGGTATAGATTTGGGTTGTGGTGATGTCGGCGTGACCCAGAAGCATTTGCACCACGCGCAGGTCGGCGCCGTGGTTCAGGAGGTGGGTGGCGAAGGCGTGGCGCAGGACGTGCGGGGAAATCAGGCGGGGAGCGATGCCGGTTTTCTGGGCGTAGGTCTTGATCAGCGTCCAGAACATCTGCCGGGTCATGGGCGCGGCGCGGGCGGTGACGAACAGGGCGTCGGAAAGACGCGCGCGCAGGAGGGCGGGACGGCTTTGCGCCAGGTAGCGGCGCAGCCAGACAATGGCTTCCTCGCCAATGGGCGTCAGGCGTTCCTTGCCGCCTTTGCCCATGACGCGCAATACGCCCTGATCGAAGCTGACCGCATGCAGTTTCAGCGTCACCAATTCCGATACGCGCAATCCGGCGGCATAGAGAATTTCCAGCATGGCGCGATCACGCAAGCCCTTGGGCGTCTGCGGATCGGGCGCGTCGAGCAGGCGCTCGACCTGGGTTTCCGTGAGCGTTTTGGGCAGCCGCCCGACGGGCACGGGAGGCGCCAGATGTTCGGACGGATCATATTCAAGGCCGCCACGGCGCAATTGCCAGCGATAAAAACGGCGCAGGCTGGAAAGATAGCGGGATTGCGTGCTGGCGCGGCGCTTGACGGAAACATGGGCGAGAAATGCCGCCAGATCGGCATCCTTTGCCGTCCGTAGCGCGCCGCGCTTTTGTGTTTCCAGCCAGCGGGCAAGGAGCGACAGATCCGCGCGGTAGCTTTCCAGCGTCGCCTTTGCCAGACCTTCTTCCAGCCACATGGCATCACAGAACAGATCGATTTCCGCCTGATCCGGCGCTTCTGTCATTACGCCCCGCTCCCTGTTCCACGCGCGGTCGGCAAGAAATCCAGAGCGATGACGCGACCGCCGCCGCGGCGCATGCCCGGCGCAACGGCGAAAAACGGATCACAAGACACGGATAACCTCTTCCTCAGCGCGCGCTGGCCGCGGAGGCGTCTTCCGCCTCGTCCGGATCCAGCGGCAGGAGCACGCGGAAGGTCGATCCTTGCCCCGGCTGGCTTTCCACCAGAATATCGCCGCCATGCCGCTTGATGATTTCGTAGGAAAGGGAAAGCCCCAGCCCGGTGCCATGACCGACCGATTTTGTAGTGAAAAACGGCTCAAAAATGCGTTTTTTGATCTCTGGCGTCATGCCGCAGCCGTTGTCCTGGATGCTGAATTCCACGCCATTGGGCGTGGCGCGGGTGGCAAGGACCATCTTGCCGGGAGGCGTGCCGATGGACTGCGCGGCATTGACCAGCAGATTCATCAACACCTGGCTGACCTGGGCGGGCAGACAGCGGATGCCGGGCAGTTCCGGCGCCAGATGGAGTTCGAGATCGGCGACATATTTCAGTTCGTGCCGGACGACGTTCAGGGCGGAATCGAGCATGTCGTTGAGATTGGCTTCCTGCCATTTGCCATGATCGACATGCGAAAACTCCTTCATGTCACGGACGATTCTTTTCACCCGCTCGATGCCGTCCGTGGATTCCCGCAACAGTTCGCCAATGTCGTTGCGCAGGAAATCGAAATCCAGCGCGCGCCGCTTTTCCTCCAGCGCGAGGCGATCGGCGGACGGCAGTTTGGCGGCATGGCCGTCGTAGGCGTCGATGAGTTCCATGAGTTGCGCGGTGTAGCGCCGGAGGCTTTCCAGATTGGAGCTGACGAAGCCTACGGGGTTGTTGATTTCATGCGCAACGCCGGCGGAAAGCTGGCCGATGGCGGACATCTTTTCGGATTGCAGCAACCGTTCGCGGGTACGCTCGACTTCCGAGAGCGCCTGTTCCAGTTCCGCCGTGCGCTCGCGCACCCGTTGCTCCAGATTGGCGTTCAGGGCGGCAAGTTCGTCGCGCGTCTTCACCAGCGTGATGTTGCGCTGGGCCATCAGGTCATAGAGCTGCTCCATCGCTTCGAGCAGGATGCTGGTGGGCGCCTCCTCGCCGTCGGCGTGTTCGAGGCCGCCGCTTCTGCCTTGCTGGACGCGCTCGATCAGCAGCGCCATTTCCTTGTCGGAGCCAAGAATATGGAAGGAAAGCCAACTGGTGACGAAATTGACCAGCAATTCCAGGGTGCTCTGCGAATGCTGCGAAGCCAGGTATTCGGCGCGGGTCAACACGACCTGCTCCACGAAGGCGGTGTGCTGGCGCTTGTGCTGTTCCTCGTGCTGCCAGAAGGCGGCGCGCAATTCTTCGTTGGGGATGTTGTCGCGGTTTTCGCGCATCAGTTTTTCTTCGTCGGCGAAATGTTCCACCGCGTAGGCCGCCAGCGCGTCCAGCAGGGTGACAATGTTCTCCGGCGTGATGTGCCGCTGGCGCTCGGTGACCTCATCGACCATGTTGTTGAGCATATCCACCAGACGATGATGCTGGCTGTCGACAATGGGAATGCCGGTTTCGTAACGCTGATCCCACTTGAATGTATCGAGCATTTTGTTTCGTCCCCCGCGAAAATTGGCAAAACCACCGGCGTCATTATGGATCAGACGCGGGATATACGCACGAACGATGACGTTATCGGAAAACAGAGGACAGAGCGCTCGCTTGTGGTCTGTATTCCGTAGCCGCGCGTCTGGCATGACGCGCTTCGCGGGTCCTGCGGATTACGGATTGCAAAGGCGCAAAGCGCCACTCTGTCTTCCGTCTTCCGTCTTCCGTCTTCCGTCTTCCGTCCTCTGTCCTCTGTCCTCTGTCCTCTGTCCTCTGTCTTCTGTCCTCTGTCCTCTGTCCTCTGTCTTCTGTCCTCTGTCCTCTGTCCTCTGTCCTCTGTCCTCTGTCTTCCGCCCCTGATAATTTTTCCCTTGAAGTGCGATAATCGCGCTTGCAGAGAAAATCAAGGACACGAACGGAAAACGACCACTCCAATGCGCGAGACTTTTTATGACCTGCTGCGCCGCCAAGGGATTGCCCGGCGCAGTTTTCTGGAATTCCGTGGCCTGACGACCGCCTCGCCGGGACTTTCCGCCGCGGCCATGCCGAAAATCGCGCAGGCGCTGGAAACCAAGCCGCGCACGCCCGTTCTCTGGCTGCATGGTCTGGAATGCGCCGCCTGTTGCCCGGAACCCTTCATCCGCTCGGCGCATCCCCTGACCCGTGACGTGGCGCGCTCTTGCCGATCCACGCGCCCAGCAGGGCGGCGCCACGCCTGTGCCGCCACCCGCGAGGGGGCGCTTCTCCAAGCATTCGCTGATCTCCGCCATGATTTCCGGCTGGCGGATGTTCAAGGATTGACGCGACCGGAACCGCGCAGGAAACCCGCCATGTACAAGCCGTCTTCGCTTGCCTTCACCGTTCCTGCTCTCCTGCTGCTCGTTTTTTCCCTGTTTTTTGCCGCTTCCCTTGCGGCGCAAGATTGCGCGGATTGCGCGCCGGATGACGATACCATGAGATCTTTTTTGACCGAAGCCGAAAAGGGCGATCCGCTGGCCATGACCCGGACCGCCTTGCTTTTTTTTCGCGAGGGAAACGCGGCGGGACAATCCTGGCTGCAAAAGGCGGCGGACGCGAGTGAGCCGGGCGCGCTGAAAATCGTTGCCGATATGCATGTCAATGGGCGAATCGGTTATCCAAGAGACCGAAAACGCGCCTTTGACCTTTACTATCAGGCGTTGACGGCGACAACAAGCGCGCAGGCGGAAAAATACGGAAACTACCCGCCAAGATACCTGCTTGCCCTGAAGTCCGTGCTGAGCAGCATCCTGGGCGGGGTTGCCGCAAGCGGCGAGGAAGGCGCGCGGGGCGTGCAGGAAGCCGCGCGTCTTTTTGCCGATGCCGAACTGTATGCGCAACTTGCCAGATTGCTCAGCCAGCATCCCGAACTGGATTTTCCCCTGGATTCCCTTCCCCCGGAAACCCTGCGCATCCTGGCCATCGAACTGGAGGGTCTGGCGCATGATGATGGAAAAAGAGAAGAAGACCGCAATGCCGCATTGCGCTTTTTGATAAAACTGTATGAGGAGGACGGCACGGGCGTCCATCTCGCCGCGCGGCAAAGGGAAAGATGGGAAAGCGCGCTGCTCTACGCCCGGTTCGCGGAAGATGCCGCCGCCACGGAGCGACTGACGAAGAAACTGCAAACGACAACACCGGAAAAATCCGCCAGAACCCGTACCGCGAGCGGACGTTACAGCGACAATGGCGAATTACTTGTTTTGCTCGATAACGGTCTGTTTTATTATACCTACGCTTCTTCCGTTCCGATGTTTTGGGAGGGCACATGGACGGAAGCCGCCAAAGGCCAGGTTTGTCTCACGCCTCATCCTGGCGAACTCGTCCTGTTTGGCAGGTTTGACGCGGAAAAGGCGCTGGATTCAACGCTGGATTCAGAATGGGCGCTGGATACAAAATGGTCGATGACCGACACGATCGGGCTGAAAATGGATGAGAACAGTAGTGATTATTTGAGCAAAGATTACTTGGCAAAAGCCTCCCTTTCCTGGCAAGCTGGCGCGATAGGCAAGCTGCCGGATGATCCCGCCAGCTTCATCAGCCTCGCAAGACTGCTGAATCACGACTCCATGCTCATGCGCATGGGCATGGACAAGGACACGTCTGTCCTGTTGACCGCGCTGCCCGTTGGGAACAGGATGCGCGTCTATCGTCATGCGCTCAATCCCCGTTACAACGACTACATGTTGTGGGCAAACAATCCCTTCTCCCTCCACCTTGCCGACGGCGAAAAAAAGGAGGTGATGAAGCTCTTCCAGAGGCCATTCAAAGAAAGGAAGGCAAAAAGACAGGGCATGTCCTTTTGCGGCGTCATCGATGGCGAAAAACAGGAAATTCCGCCAGAAATGGAGCTTTACTACAGAAGAACGCTGGAAAGCAATCGCTGGCTGGCAGGAATCTGGCGGGACGGCAAGTCCTGGACGCGCGTTCCGGCAGAAGACCTGGGATTGCATGTACTCGATATTTCCGAAAACGAGGATTGATGAGCAAGAAATTAGCGGCAGACCTTCAGGTCTGCCGGTCTAACGTCATTGGGAAGGGGTTTCTCTCCCCTCCCCAATGGCTACGGTCGAAACCCCGGCCTTCAGGCCGGGGTCTCACCTTCGCACCGCCCTGAAGGGCGGGGTTTCAAACCGGAGTTAGTTTTATGATCAATCGTGGAAAAAATCGCATTTTCCCAAGCAAATGAATCCTTGACAAGTCGTTCATTAAGCATTTTCTCCATTGCCTTTTCGTTATAATAAAAATCATCCACGCCGCCCACCGTCCGAAGCTGATCCATCAGCGGCAGCACAAACTCCAGAATCTCCGCCGCCCGCCAATCTACCTCTTCCATCGTCCCTGCCAACTCAGCCTCTTCCGGGTCCTTCCGGCCCAGCTGAAATTCCAGTTCGTTGTGTAACGACCGTTCAAGTACCAGCTTTCCGGAATAAGGAGGGGGGATGTGACCTGGGGAAATTCCAAGGTGCTTGAGCAAGAAATTAGCGGCAGCCCTTCAGGTCTGCCGGTCTAACGTCATTGGGAAGGAGTTTGCATCCCCTCCCCAATGGCTACGGTCGAAACCCCGGCCTTCAGGCCGGGGTTTCACCTTCGCACCGCCCTGAAGGGCGGGGTTTCAAACCGGAGTT
>JAITRP010000208.1 GCA_031288305.1 Zoogloeaceae bacterium | reverse complement strand
CTTCCGCGACAGCACCGTCGTGATCGCCGCCGTCAAGGTCGTCTTGCCATGATCCACGTGGCCTATCGTCCCCACATTCACGTGCGGCTTGTTGCGCGAAAACTTTTCCTTTGCCATTTCAATTCTCCAGGTTATTTCTTGTTGATGACCGCCTCGGCGACGTTCTTGGGCGCTTCCGAGTAATGCTTGAATTCCATCGTGTAGGTGGCGCGCCCCTGCGAGAGCGAGCGCAACTGCGTCGCGTAGCCGAACATCTCGGAGAGCGGCACTTCGGCGCGCACCGCCTTGACGCCGCCGGGCAGGTCTTCCATGCCCTGCACGATGCCGCGCCGGGAGGAAAGGTCGCCCATGACGTTGCCCATGTATTCTTCCGGCGTTTCCACTTCCACCGCCATCATCGGCTCCAGAAGCGTCGGCTGCGCCTTCTTCATGCCGTCCTTGAAGGCAAAGGAGGCCGCCATGCGAAAGGCGTTTTCGTTCGAGTCCACATCGTGGTAGGAACCGTCGAACAGGGTGAACTTGATGTCGACGACCGGGAAACCGGCAAGCACGCCGCTGGTGATCGCGTCCTGCAAGCCTTTGTCGACCGCCGGAATATACTCGCGCGGCACCACGCCGCCCTTGATGGCGTCGACGAATTCATAACCCTTGCCCGCTTCATTGGGTTCGAGCCTCAGCCAGACGTGACCATACTGGCCGCGTCCGCCGGATTGCTTGATGAACTTGCCTTCCTGCTCCACCGTCTTCTTGATGCATTCGCGGTAGGCGACCTGCGGCGCGCCGACGTTGGCTTCCACGTTGAATTCGCGCCTCATGCGGTCGATAATGACGTCCAGGTGCAGTTCGCCCATGCCGGAGATGATGGTCTGCCCGGACTCCTCATCGGTGCGCACACGGAAAGAAGGATCTTCCATCGCCAGACGCCCCAGGGCGATGCCCATTTTTTCCTGGTCGGCCTTGGTCTTGGGTTCCACGGCGACGTGAATCACCGGGTCGGGGAAGACCATGCGCTCCAGAATGACAGGCGCGTTCGAATCGCACAGGGTTTCGCCGGTGGTCACTTCCTTCAGGCCGATACAGGCGGCGATGTCGCCCGCCAGAACTTCCTTGATGTCAGCGCGTTCATTGGCGTGCATCTGCACGATGCGGCCAATGCGCTCCTTCTTGCCCTTCACGGAGTTATAGACTGTGGAGCCGGATTCCAGTACACCGGAATAAACGCGGATAAAGGTCAGTTGTCCGACATACTCGTCATTTTCCAGCTTGAAGGCAAGCGCGGAAAATTTTTCAGTATCGTCGGCCTTGCGGGTGGCGGGTTGTTCGTTTTCGTCCTCACCCGTCACCGGGGGAATATCGACCGGCGAGGGCAGGAATTCGATCACCGCGTCCAGCATCCGCTGCACGCCCTTGTTCTTGAAGGCGGATCCACACAGCATAGGCTGAATCTCGCAGGCGATGGTGCGCAGACGCAGACCCGCCTTGATCTTCTCTTCGGGCAGGTCGCCGTTTTCCAGATATTCGTTCATCAGCTCTTCGGTCGCCTCGGCGGCAGCCTCAAGCATATGCTCACGCCAGTTCTTGGCCTCGCTTGCAAGCTCGGCGGGAATCTCCCGGTAATCGAACTTCATACCCTTGGATTCTTCGTCCCAGTAGATCGCCTTCATCTTGATGAGATCGACTACGCCGACGAAATGCTCTTCCGCGCCGATGGGAATTACAACGGGCACGGGATTGGCTTTCAACCGCGTCTTCATCTGGTCGACAACCTTGAAGAAGTTGGCGCCGGAACGGTCCATCTTGTTTACAAACGCCAGACGCGGCACACTGTACTTGGTGGCCTGTCGCCATACGGTTTCCGACTGCGGCTGCACGCCGCCCACGGCGCAATACACCATGCACGCGCCGTCCAGGACACGCAACGCGCGTTCCACCTCGATGGTGAAATCGACGTGTCCCGGAGTGTCGATGATGTTGAAGCGATGTTCTGGAAGGTTGTTGTCCATGCCCTTCCAGAAACAGGTCGTGGCCGCCGAGGTGATGGTGATGCCGCGCTCCTGCTCCTGCGGTCTCCAGTCCATGGTGGCCGCGCCTTCGTGCACCTCGCCCATCTTGTGATTGACGCCGGTGTAGTAGAGGATGCGCTCGGTCGTCGTCGTCTTGCCGGCGTCGATGTGCGCGGAAATGCCGATGTTGCGGTAGCGCTCGATAGGGGTTTTGCGTGCCATGATGCGCGTTCCTTAAAAGCGGAAATGGGAGAAGGCCTTGTTGGCTTCCGCCATGCGGTGGACTTCGTCGCGTTTTTTCACCGCGCCGCCGCGATTTTCCGAGGCTTCCAGCATTTCGGCGGCAAGCCGCAGACCCATCGTTTTTTCGGAACGCTTGCGGGCAGCCTCGCGCAGCCAGCGCATGGCGAGCGCCATGCGCCGCGCCGGACGCACTTCCACCGGCACCTGGTAATTCGCGCCGCCGACGCGGCGGGATTTGACTTCCACCAGCGGCTTGATGTTGCCGATGGCGGAAGAGAAGACTTCCAGCGGATCCTTGCCGCTTTTCGTGGAAATCTGCGCGAACGCGCCATAGACGATGCGCTCGGCAACCGACTTCTTGCCGGACTGCATGATGGCGTTGATGAACTTGGAGACATCCTGGCTGCCGAATTTGGGATCGGGCAGGATCTCGCGCTTGGGCACTTCACGACGACGAGGCATGACTTCTCTTTCCTATTCAGTTGAGGCTGTGCAAAACCATTTCGCATAAAACCTCAAGCCGCCCGACAGCTTTTGAAAAAGCAGGGGCGGCCACTTACTTCCGGGACGACCTGGAAATCGGCTAGAAATCAGGCGGCCTTCGGACGCTTGGCGCCGTACTTGGAACGGGCCTGTTTGCGATCTTTCACCCCCTGGGTATCCAGGGAACCGCGCACGGTGTGGTAGCGCACGCCGGGCAAATCCTTCACCCGGCCGCCGCGAATCAGCACCACCGAGTGCTCCTGCAGGTTGTGGCCTTCGCCGCCGATGTAGGAGATGACTTCATAGCCATTGGTCAAACGCACCTTGCACACCTTGCGCAAGGCGGAATTGGGCTTTTTCGGGGTGGTGGTGTAGACGCGCGTGCACACGCCGCGCTTTTGCGGACACTTTTCCAGCGCCGGCACCTTGTTCTTGACGACTTCGGCCTCGCGCGGCTTCCTCACGAGCTGATTAATGGTAGGCATATCTTTTCAGTCCTTTGGCGGCATATCCGCCTAAACGCACCGGAACACGCAGGTTCCAGCCCTGTCGTTATACGAAACAGAGGCTCCGGTTAGCCTCTGCCAGAAAAAAGGGAAGCAATTCTATGGGTTGACAAGCAGAGTGTCAAGAACGGAGGCAAATTGTGTAGCGAGCGTTGTATCTGTCCGCTTTGATAGCGCGATGGTTGTCCGGTCGTCATGGTCACCTCACAAGGAGGGCATGATGAAACGGACAGTCGCGCGGGAAGAGGTGAGGAAGAC
>JAITRP010000158.1 GCA_031288305.1 Zoogloeaceae bacterium | reverse complement strand
CCCCCCCCGAATTTCTCGCGTTCGCGCGAATCTGAAGCGCGCGTAAATCAGCGCGACACCCCGCTTTTCCTTCTTGGCGCAAAAGCGCACGGTTTTGTCAGGATGATTTTCCCTGGGTGTTTCAAGTTTTTAACCCTCGAAAGTCATGCTTCATGAGTGCGTCCTGTGTAGCGCATGTTTCGTCGCGTTGTTTTCAACCGTGATTCAAGGAGAATTTGATGAAAACAGGAATGTTGGCAGGCATATTCGCCTGTGTTTTTGGCGTCATCGGGATTTTGTTTCTGGGCGTGATTTTTGTTCCGTTGGGGTTCATTACCGCAATCATTGGAACAATTGGCGCCGCAAGATCAAAAGACATGGGATCGATCGGGGTCAATGTATTGGGATGGATTTTGGTACTGATCGGATTCTTCACCTCGCCTGTTTTATGGGCATTACTTGGTTTTGGCGCATTGCTGGGAAGCTGAAGGGCGCAACATCATGATTTTTTTGGAGAAAGAACATGCGACACTATTTTTTGGCCGTCATTTGCGCGGGTTTGCTTTCTGGTTGCGCGTCCGTCGCGGTGACGCAGGACGTTCTCCAGCGCAACACCGCGCATGCCTTGGGCATAGAGGTCGGCGCATTCACGATTTCAGACCGTGTTGATGAAGGCGTGAAGACCTCATACAGGGTCAAAACCAAAGCTGGACGGCAGTATTCCTGCTATGTCACTGGCGTCATGAGCTATGCGGGACGTACTGTTTCGGATGCGCTGTGCACGGAACTGGGCGGGGGAAAAAAACCCGCCTCCGGCGGCGGCAAGGGACAACAGTGCAATGACCTGCTGAAAGCCGCCGGGAAATGCTGAGCCTCCGCCAGGGCGGGATTTTGCAGGACGTGAATTCATGACGTTCTTCCCGCCCTTGTTTTTGCTGGCGGCAGCGCCCTGAACCTGCGAACAGATGCGCTGGGTTCAAGTCGTCCCGGCTTCTGGCGTTCGCTCGCGGATCGCCCGGTGCCGGATCAGTACGCGCGTAACCAGGCGCTGGCACTGCCGGCCCAGCCATTCCGCCAGGTAGACGGAGCGGTGTTGACCGCCGGTGCAACCGATGGCGATGGTCAGGTTGGCGCGGTTATCCCGGCAATAGGCCGGCAACCAGCCGCAGAGGAAGCGATGCAGGTCGGCGCGCATTTTCAGCACCGTCGCTTCGCTTTCCAGGAATTCGATTACCGGCGCGTCCAGGCCCGTCAAGGCGCGCAGGGCGGGTTCGTAATACGGGTTGGGCAGGCAGCGCGCGTCAAACACCAGATCGGCGTCCTGCGGCAGGCCGTGTTTGAAACCGAAGGATTGAATGAGCAGGGTCAGCCCTTCCTGTACCGGCGCGGCGGCAACCTGCAACGTCCATTCGCGCAACTGGGCGGCGCGCAGATCGGAAGTGTCCATGTGATGCCCCAATCCGGCCAGCGGCAGCAAGCGGCGCCGTTCCTCGTGGATGGCTTCCACCAGTGTGCGGGTGTCGGAAGCCAGCGGATGACGGCGGCGCGTTTCGGAAAAACGCTTGATCAGCGTATCGTCTTGCGCGTCGAGAAACAGAAAACTGACAAGATGTCCATCCCGGCGCAGGGCGATGATTTTTTCCGGCAGGGTGTCGATGGCCGTGCCCGAACGAACGTCGATGGCTACCGCCGCGCGCATATAACCTTCCGCCTGCAACAGTTCGACCAGCCAGGCCAGCATGGCGGTCGGCAGATTATCCACGCAGTAGTAACTTCGGTCTTCCAGCACGTGCAAGGCCACGGATTTGCCGGAGCCGGAAAGACCGCTGATGAGGACGATTTCCATGTCGGGAAAACAAAAAGGCAACAGACGGTATTGTACGCATCCCAACGGCAAACTTGACCGTCTTTTTGCAGACTCCTATAATCCGCCGCCTCTCGCGCAAAGGCGCAAAACCGATGGTGATGTAGCTCAGATGGTTAGAGCGGTGGATTCATAACCCACAGGTCGGCAGTTCGATCCTGCCCATCACCACCACCAATCCCCGCGGACGGTAAAAAATCAAGCTTTTGGCTTTTGGCTCAAGTCCGCGCTTTCGACACGTTGCCAAGGAGGCAACGAAACCCTAAAACCGCGCTGGTTTTCGTTGGGTTTGCATGGTTTGAAGGCGAAGCTTGCTTTGCCTTCAAACCCCAACTTACCCGGCAAAAAGTGGTTTTTTACTTTTTGACGCACACAATGTCTACCGCCCGCGACATCCTTCAGCACGTCTTCGGCTATCCCGCCTTCCGCGGACGGCAGGAAGAAATCATCGGGCATATCGTCGCGGGCGGCGACGCGCTGGTGCTGATGCCGACCGGCGGCGGCAAGTCGTTGTGTTTCCAGATTCCGGCGTTGCTGCGCCGGGGTGTCGCCATCGTGGTTTCGCCCTTGATTGCCCTGATGCAGGATCAGGTGGATATGCTCACCCAGTTGGGCATACGCGCCGCGCTATTGAATTCCACCGTCGACCGGGAAGTGGCGCGCGCAACCGAACAACGGCTCTTCGCCGATGAGATCGACCTGCTCTACGTCGCCCCGGAGCGGCTGATGACCGACCGCTTCCTGGCTTTGCTCGACGGCTTGGCGGAGGGCGGGCGGCTGGCGTTGTTCGCCATTGACGAAGCGCATTGCGTCTCGCAGTGGGGACACGATTTCCGTCCCGAATACCTGCAACTTTCCGCAATTCATCAGCGTCACCCGAACGTGCCGCGCATCGCGCTCACGGCCACCGCCGATGAAGCCACGCAAAAGGAAATGATCGAACGCCTGGGACTCATGAAGGCGCGGGTTTTCATTTCCAGTTTCGATCGTCCCAACATACGTTACAGCGTCGTGGAAAAGGAACGTCCCCGGCGGCAATTGCTGGATTTTCTCGCGTCGCGTCAAGGCGAGAGCGGCATCGTCTATTGCCTGTCGCGCAAGAAAGTGGAAGAAACCGCCCAGTGGCTGAATACGCAGGGATACACGGCGCTTCCCTATCACGCAGGGCTGGATGCGGCGACGCGCGGCGCGCACCAGCGCCGCTTCCTGCGCGAGGATGGCCTCATCATGACTGCTACTATCGCCTTCGGCATGGGCATCGACAAGCCCGATGTGCGCTTTGTCGCGCACTTGGATTTACCCAAGAGCCTGGAAGCCTATTACCAGGAAACTGGACGCGCCGGACGTGACGGCGAACCCGCCGAAGCCTGGATGACTTACGGCCTCCAGGATGTCGCCCTGCAACGCGCGCGCATCGAGGAATCGAACGCCAGCGAGGAACAAAAGCGCCTGGAAAACCAGAAACTTTCCGCGCTGCTGGGCTATGCGGAATCCGCCCGCTGCCGACGCGTGGTGCTGCTCAACTATTTTGGCGAGGAAAGCCAGCCCTGCATGAACTGCGATGCCTGCCTCAATCCGCCGCAAAGCTGGGACGGCACTGTCGCCGCGCAAAAGGCGCTGTCTACCGTCTTTCGCACCGGCCAGCGTTTCGGCGTCCATCACCTGATCGATGTCCTGACGGGCAAGGAAAACCCCAAAACACGCGATTACGCCCATCAACGCCTGTCCACCTGGGGCATCGGCGCGGACATCGCCGCCAGCGACTGGCGCGACATTTTCCGGCAACTGGTGGCGGCAGGCTTCCTGCACGTGGATATGGCGGCATACGGCGCGCTGAAACTCACCGCCGCCGCGCGTCCGCTCCTGAAAGGCGAACAGCGGATAGAACTGCGCCGCCGTTCCGCGACTGCCGTCATCTCCGCCAAAGCGGGCAGGACCAGAGAAAAAGCCCGTTGCGCCGCCGACCTCGATCCGCTGGCGCAAACCCTGTTCGAGCGCTTGCGCCAGTGGCGGCTGGAAGCCGCCAAGGAACAGGGCGTTCCCGCCTACGTGATTTTCGACAACAAAACCCTGAAAGCCATTGCCGCCCATCGTCCGCAAACTCTGGACGAACTGCTCGCCATCCACGGCGTCGGCGAGGCCAAGCGGGAACGATATGGCAAGGATATTCTGACGCTGATCGCCGTGTCCTGATCTGGTGATCTGGTAGAGTACGCGCCTTGTCCGAAAGGAGGATATTGTGGACATTCTTTTGACGCCGGAAGCCTTGTTTGCCTTTTTGACCCTGACGGCGCTGGAATTGGTGCTGGGTATTGACAACATCATTTTCATCGCCATTCTGGTAAATAGGCTGCCGCCGGAACGACGGGATTTTTCGCGGCGGCTGGGTTTGTTCCTGGCCATGTTCGTGCGCATCGCCCTGCTCGCCCTGCTCGCCTGGATGGCCGGACTGACCAAGCCGCTCTTCACCCTGTTCGGACATGGCTTCTCCTGGCGCGACCTGATCCTGATGACGGGCGGTCTTTTCCTGATCTGGAAAAGCACTGGGGAAATCCATCAGTTGCTGGAAGGCGAAACGGACGAAACGTCTTCCACGGCAAAGGCTTCTTTTGCCTCCGTCATTACGCAGATCATCGTCATCGATCTGGTGTTTTCGCTTGATTCCATCATTACCGCCATTGGCATGGTCAGTCAGTTGCCGGTGATGATCGCCGCCGTGGCGGCTTCGGTCGCCCTGATGATGGTTGCTTCCGGCCCGATTGCCCGCTTCGTGGCCGAACATCCCACCGTCAAGATGCTGGCGCTTTCCTTCCTGATGGTGGTTGGCGTGGTGCTGGTGGCCGATGGGTTTGGCCACCATGTGCCCAAGGGCTACATTTATTCCGCAATGGCGTTTTCCGTGCTGGTGGAAATGCTCAACATCCGCATGCGCAAGAACGCGCCACGCCCCGTGACACTCCGAAACGGCAAAAAGTAAAAATCCACTTTTTGCCGGGTCAGTCAGGGGTTGAAGGCAAAGCAAGCTTCGCCTTCAACCCGTTAAAACCCAACGCAAAACCAGCGTGGTCTTGGGGTTTCGTTGCCTTTACTCCAAAAAAGGGCAGGCTTTGCCTGTCCTTTTTTGCTGACCGAACCGGCAAAAAGTGGGGTTCTACTTTTTGCCGCCACCACCATTACACCGCCGACTCGCCGATTTCTCCGGTGCGGATGCGCACCACCTGTTCGACGGGCAGGACGAAAATCTTGCCGTCGCCAATCTTGTTGGTGCGCGCGGTCTTGACGATGGCGTCGATGGCTGTTTCCAGCAGTTCGTCAGTGATGACGATTTCGATTTTCAGCTTGGGCAGGAAATCCACCACATACTCCGCGCCCCGGTAGAGTTCCGTATGCCCCTTCTGGCGGCCAAACCCCTTGACTTCGCTGACCGTCAGACCCGTCACGCCGATTTCGGAGAGTGCTTCCCGCACGTCGTCGAGTTTGAACGGCTTGATGATGGCTTCGATTTTCTTCATGTGCGCTCCTTCAGGTTGTTTTCAGTATGGACTGTACTGTAGCAAAAAGATCGGGAATTGGGTTTCTTCTTATCTTCTGTTTTCAGTCCTCTGTCTTTTGATCCCCTGTCTTTTGCTCCCCGATGAACGTCAATACTTCCGGCCATGCGCCGTGGCCGGATTCGGTGTTGATGTGTCCTTGCGCGCCCACATTGGAAAATTCGCCGCCCCATTCGCAGGCCCAATGGCGCGCGGATTCCAGCGGCATCCATTGGTCGTTGGCGCTGGCAATGACGCGCACGGGAAAGGGCAGGGCGCCGTGCAGCGCCCCGGAAGGAATCTGAAAGCGTTCCGGATTGGCGGGCGCGACCAGCACCGCGCCCTTGATCTTTTGGGGCAAGGCGCGCGCAGCAGCCACGAAAGCCAGGCAGCCAAAGCTGTGCGCGACGATCCAAGCGGGCGCGTCCAGAGACCGCAAGCCATGCCGCACCGCGTCCGCCCAGACGGGCAGGCGTGGCGTAGCCCAATCCTCCTGCCGCACACGGCGGCTCTTTGGTGCGCGTTGCTCCAGCCAGGTCTGCCAGTGACCGGGGCCGCTGTCGTTGAGACCAGGCACAATCAAAAGCGGTTCGGACGGCAAGACGGAAGATGACATTGAGTTTATCCGGGAGGATTGCATGCCGCATGATGCACGCCCCACGCGGGATAGGGAAAGACAAAAATCACATATACAAATGTCTGGCAACGTCTCGCCCCGATTGCCTGCGGCACAAGATGCGCCGTATCATCTTTGGGAGAGGCAACACAACCCAATGATCGCCCTGCAAGGGGCTTGGCGTTGGGCGCGGTTCCTGTTATGGCCTGCTCGACCTGTTGCCATTCCGGGCGCGCATGATTCACGGACCGGGTTGTTCGGTCTGCGTTCTGCCCATGGCCGCACCGATCAGGCCATTCACATGGCGCGCGCGCATCGGGCAGGAGCGCGCACTGCGTTACGCCCGCAAACCATCCCGCCGAGGATGGCCGACGGGCGTACGCAGCGCGCCCTTGCAACAGCCCTGCAGGCCGCGCTGGTTTTGCTGATATAAACCGGCAAAAAGCGGGGAGTTCACTTTTTGCCGCCTAGTGCATCATACACATAAACATTTCGCCTATATAAGTTCATATCCGCTATACTTCGAGGCATGATTTTAGTCATGAAGAGGAAGAGATCATGGGCAGGAGAGCGACCTACAGGGTAACCTTGAGCGAAGCGGAGAGGAAGGAACTGATGGCGATGACGCGCGAGGGCAAGGAGAGCGCGCGGAAAGTGCTTCTTGGCCGGGCGTTATTGTTATTGGATGAGGGCGAGTTTGGGGTAGGCCTTGGAAGGTGGATGCTGTAGCCACAGCGGTAGGCATGACGGATCGGACGCTGGAGCATCTGAAGGAGCGCTTCGTCGTGGTGGCGATGGAAGATGTCCTCGAAGTCTGCAAGCGACCTTGCGACGCCACTCGTCCGGTCGTGCGCATGGACGAATCGGGCAAACAACGGATCGGCGAGGTCACCCCCCATTCCCATGGCGGTGGCCATCCTGTTCTCAAGGACGACGAATACGTCCGTAACGGCGTGGCCGATATCTTCATGGCGGTCGAACCCTTGCTGGCCAGCGCGCGGTCAAGATCACGGAACGGCGCGCCCGCCTGGACTGGGCGCGTTTCATCCGCGATTCCTCGACAAACAGTATGCGAGCGCGGAGCGGGTCGTTCTGGTCATGGACAATCTCAACACGCATTCGACGGCATCGCTGTATGAAGCCTTCCCTGCCGATGAAGCCCTGCGGCTCTCGAAGAAACTGGAAATTCATTACACCCCGAAACACGGAAGCTGGCTCAATGTGGCTGAAATCGAAC
>JAITRP010000102.1 GCA_031288305.1 Zoogloeaceae bacterium | reverse complement strand
CGCCATCTCTACAAGAGCCGCAACCTGGTCGAGCGCTTCTTCTGCCGTATCAAGCAATTCCGCCGTATTGCCACCCGCTATGACAAACTCGCCGAACGATTCGCCTCCTTCATCGCAGTGTGTGCCTCTGTCATTTGGCTCGCTTGATTGTCAACAGAGCCTAGCTTCATAAACCCAACGGCAAAAACCTGTCCGGTCTGTACGGTTTTCGTAGGGACGCACTGCGTGCGCCCGCAGCGCGGCCTTTGCGACCGTACGGCGAGGTTCGCCCCCACAGGGACAGGGCGCGCAGCGCCGTTCTGTCCCACGTCCTTCGATCACGGCAACCGCGCGGCGGGCATTTGGGCGTGGATGGAGGCGGTCCTGTAGGTGAGGTAGGCGGTTTTGCGGTGGGAGTCGTAGTAGCGGGGATTCGGGGTCATGGCGGCGAGACGGGCGGCTTGCCAGGAGGAAAGTCTGGCGGCGTTGATTTGGTAGTAGTGGCGGGCGGCGGCCTCCGCGCCGAACACGCCGTTACCCCATTCGATGACGTTCAAGTAGACCTCGAAAATGCGCTTTTTATCCCACAGGGCTTCGATCATCAGGGTAATCAGGGCTTCCTGCCCCTTGCGGATCAGGGAGCGGCGCGGGCTCAAAAAAAGGTTTTTCGCCAATTGCTGCGTGAGGGTGGACCCGCCCGCGACAAAGCGTCCCTTTTTCTGGTTTTTTTCCATCGCCGCCTGGATGCCGATCCAGTCAAAGCCGTCATGCTCGACAAAACGGGCGTCCTCGGCGACGAGGACGGCGCGTTTCAAATGCCGGGATATCTGTTCATAATCCACCCATTGATGGCGCAAGCTGGCCTCGGGGTCTTGCTGGCGCAACTCAACGAGACGCAGGCGCATGAAATGCGTTTCCGCAGGCGGCGTCCATTTCCACCAGAGTATCCAGCCGAAAAACCACAACTGGATGAACAGGAAAATACAAAGCGCCAGGCAGATGCCGCGTTTTATCCAGGAGAAGACGCGCGACCAAAAACCACGCGGCGCAGGGGATTTCTTTTTCATGCGGCGCGCAATTGCCGGATGAGCGCCGCGCGCACGGCGGCCTGCGGGCGCTTGCCGCGCCAGACGAAAAAGGATTCGGCGGCCTGTTCCACCAGCATGCCCAGCCCGTCCGACAGCCGTTTCGCTCCGCCCTTTCTCGCCTGGACAAGGAAGGGCGTCTCTTCCCTGCCGTACATCAGGTCGTAGGCCAGGCTTCTTGCCGAAAAAATCCCGGCGGGCAGCGGCAAGGCATCTCCCGCAAGACTGGCGGAAGTGGCGTTGATCACCAGATCGAAGGCTGGTTCTTCGGCGAGCGCGGCAAAGCCCATGCCGCAAGGCGCAAGACCGCGTCCGGCAAAGGCCGCCGCCAGGGATTTTGCCTTTTCGGCGCTGCGATTGGCAATGACGAGCGCGACGGGGGAGAGCGCCAGCAGGGATTCGACGACCCCGCGCGCCGCGCCGCCCGCGCCCAGCAGCAACACCCGTTTGCCGGCGGCGGAAAAGTCCAGGTTTTCGGTAAGGTCGCGTGTAAACCCCGCGCCGTCGGTGTTGTCGCCCAGAATGCGGCCTTCCTGGAAAATCAGGGTGTTGACCGCCCCGGCGGCGCGGGCGCGCGGCGTGCATTCCTCCGCCAGACGAAAGGCGTCTTCCTTGAACGGCACGGTAACGTTTGCCCCTTTCGCGTATTCCCCGCCTTCGAGAATGAACTGGCGCGCCGCCGCGGCAAACCCGTCCAGCGGCGCCAGACGAGCTTCATAACAAAGGTTTTCCCCGCAAGCGCGCGCAAACTCCGCGTGAATCCGCGGACTCTTGGAATGCGCGACAGGATTGCCGAAAACGGCATAGTGATCGGAGGACGGAGGACAGAGGACAGAGGACAGAACAACGCTGCTTGCTTTGTCCCCTGCATTCCGTTGTCGCGCATTTGGCATGATTGCCTCCGCTCAGACTACAAACCAGATGGCGGTTCAGTCATCTGAAACGCCAAGGCAAATTGAAAGGCCGTCTGGATTGCCGCAGGCCTGCGGCACCGGGAATGACGCGCCCGTATCGGACATGGTGACAAAACAAACCGCCAAACCCGTGACAAGCGCGATTGTCCCGCCCGTCGCGCCGTCCTACGCGCGCAGCAGCGCATCCTCGACAGTCCTGGAATCGCGCCGCCCACGCGAGCACGGAAAACAATGCCACAAAACCAGCAACGAGAACTTTCAGGCACGCATTCATCGTAAAACCTTATTTTTTTATTATCTGAACCTGGTCCAACAAAACATTACAATCCGCCCCCTCTTTCCCTTCTCTCTCTTTCTTCAAACAAAGAAAATAAGCATCACAAACCGATTTCGTTCCTCTTCCCTCCAAACAAGAAAGATTTTTGTATGTTCGTATTGCCGCAGACGCCCCTCCATTCGTAACTCTGTCCACTTGTTCCAAAGTATACGTCTTGCTGGTGAAATTGCCATCAGAATCAATGTCATAAAGATTTCTCCGCGCAACGCCGACATTCACACAATTCGGCTTCTTCCCGTATTCTCCGGGATTGCTCTTGCAAAGCTCCTGGATCGAAATGAACGTCTCCATGTTTGCCGGATCAAGAAACCAATCCACCGTGTGCACATCGTCAATCGGCTCCTTGGCGCAGGCCGCCAAGATAAACGAGACCGCCAAGACTGTCATTGCGGTACGCATGATTTTTCCCTCCTCCAAAAGACAAGAGTGACGAGCGCGCCCAAGGACGCGCCCTTGTTTTACCACTTGATCGACTCCAGCTCGAATTCCACGGTGTTCTCCGGGAATAGAAGCTGTGTGCGCATCCCATCCAGCGCCGCCTTCACCGCGCGCGTACGTGCACTTGTGATCGCCCGTCAGCTTCTTGCATGTGTCGTACTTCTTCACAGCATTGTAAATGGCCTTCGCCTCCTCCAGCAAGAAATTAGCGGCAGCCCTTCAGGGCTGCCGGTCTAACGTCATTGGGAAGGGGTTTCTCTCCCCTCCCCAATGGCTACGGATTGATCCCCCGGCCTTCAGGCCGGGGTCTCAC
>JAITRP010000205.1 GCA_031288305.1 Zoogloeaceae bacterium | reverse complement strand
AGGTGAGACCCCGGCCTGAAGGCCGGGGTTTCGACCGTAGCCATTGGGGAGGGGAGAGAAACCCCTTCCCAATGACGTTAGACCGGCAGCCCTGAAGGGCTGCCGCTAATTTCTTGCTGCGATTGCCTTGGGGCGACCGCTGACGCGGCCTTTGCCATCAGGGATCGGGAATCCGTGGGGGCGGTTCTGGATTTATCCGCCAGGCGAGCCGGGCGGCGCGTATCCTTCCTGTCGCCATTGCACATGCTGCGCGCCGCGACGTTCTCCCCGCCTCGTCATTGCGATGCGCAAAGCGACGTGGCAATCCATACTTGAGATGTGACGCAAAGTGAAAACCTGTTTTGCACCAGACCATTTTGGAGGGAAAGGCAATGAAACCCACTGCATCGTCATTGCGAGGAACGTAGCGCCGTGGCAATCCAGTTTCATCATGCGGAGCATAGCGCTGGCAATCGCTCTGTCTTCCGTCTCTTGGACTACAATGGCGCGTCTCTTTGGAAAACGACGGGTATGGATATTTCGCAGGATACGTCGCAAGGCGCGCCTTTTGTGATGCCAGAGGAATGGTCGGGCGCGTTGGCGCACAGCCGGTATTTGCGGCGGTTGTTTGCGGCAAGGCCGGATTTGCCGGAGCAGGCGGCGGAAGATTGGCGGCAGCCGCTGACGGAGGATGCGTTGCGGGCGATGCTTTTTCCGGTGGCGGCGGACGAGAAAACCTTGCAGCGGCAGTTGCGGCAGATGCGCCAGCGGGCGATGGCGCAGATCGAATTGCGCGATCTGTGCGCGCGCGCGCCGCTCGACGAAGTAATGGAAAGCATGACCCTGCTTGCCGATATGGCGACCAACGCGGCGCTTGCCTTTCATCACGCGGCGTTGGCAAGGGACTATGGCGAACCGCTGGATCATGAAGGCTTGCCGCAATGTCTGATGGTCGTCGGCATGGGCAAGCTGGGCGGGCGCGAGCTGAACGTTTCTTCCGACGTGGATTTCATCTTTGTCTACCCGGAAGACGGCGAGACGGCCGGGCCGAAGAAAATCGACAACTTCGATTTCTTCACGCGCCTGGGCAAGCGTCTGATTGCCGCGCTGGGCGAAATCACCGCCGATGGACAGGTGTTTCGCGTCGATATGCGCCTTCGGCCCAACGGCGATTCCGGGCCGCTGGTTTCCTCCATCGCCGCGCTGGAACACTATTTCATCGCCCAGGGACGAGAATGGGAACGCTACGCCTGGATCAAGGCGCGCGTCATGAACAGCGGCGGCAACGCGCAGGCGCAATGGATGGACGCCCTGCAAAAAACCGTGCGCCCCTTTGTCTTTCGTCGTTACCTGGATTTTGGCGCCATCAACGCCATGCGCGATCTGCACGCGCAGATTCGCCGTGAAGTGACGCGCAAGGATCGGGCGGATCACCTCAAGCTGGGGCCGGGGGGCATCCGGGAAATCGAATTCATCGCCCAGGTGTTCCAGTTGATCCGCGGCGGACGCGATACCCGCCTGCAAATCCGTCCCACGCTTGCCGTGCTTTCCTGCCTGGCCGAACGCTGCATCCTGCCGGCGGATACCGAAGCCGAACTGCATCTGGCCTACAGATTCTTGAGAAAACTCGAACACCGCCTGCAATATGTGGAAGACCAGCAGACCCATAGCCTGCCCACGGAGGATGCGGCGCGCCAGAACATTGCCGTCAGCATGGGTTGCGCGCACTGGAATGAACTGCAAGAACGGCTGAACGTCCATCGCGGCAAGGTCAGCGTCCATTTCGAGGCGGTATTTTCCGACCCCGGCGAAGCGGCGCATCCCCTGACCGACCTCTGGCTGGGGGAATTGCCGGTGGAGGCGGGCGTGGCAAAGCTTGCGGAAATCGGTTTTCATCAGCCGGAGGAAGCCTGGGCGCGGCTTGCCGCCTTGCGCGCTTCCAGTCGCTATCAGCAACTGCCCGCTTCCAACCGGGCGCGGCTGAACATGGTCGGGCCGCGCCTGCTCCATGTCGTCAGCGCCTTGCCGGAGCCGGATCTGGCGCTGGGGCGCAGCCTGGAACTGCTTGAGCAGATCGCCCGCCGGGGCGCTTACCTGGCCCTGTTGCAGCAGTATCCGCAGACGCTGGACAAGGTGGCCAGCGTGGTCAGCGCCTCTTCCTGGGCGGCAGAATATCTCAACCAGCATCCCCTGCTGCTCGATGAACTGCTCGACGCCCGCCTGCTGGATACGGCGACGGACTGGGCGGCATTTTGCGACGAACTCGCGCACATGCTGGCGGACGCGGAAAATGACGCCGAGCGAGAAATGGACGTGTTGCGCGAACTGCATCACGCTCAGGTCTTTCGTCTGCTGGTGCAGGATCTGGCGGGACTGCACAGCATCGAGCGCATTTCCGACCATTTGACGCAACTGGCGGACATCCTGCTGGAAACCACGCTTTCCCTCTGCTGGCAAAAACTTGCCGGCGCGCACCGGAAAAAGCCCGCCTTCGCCATCATTGGCTATGGCAAGCTGGGCGGCAAGGAACTGGGCTACGCCTCCGATCTCGACCTTGTCTATTTGCGCGATGACGCCGACGCGCATCCCGACGCCGAACGCAATTACATCCGCCTGGGGCAGCGCATCAATACCTGGCTTGCCAACCGTACGGCCGCCGGACAACTGTTCGAAACCGACCTGCGCCTTCGTCCCAACGGCGACTCCGGCCTCTTGGTCTGTACGCTGGAAGCCTTCCGCGACTACCAGCTCGAACACGCCTGGGTGTGGGAACATCAGGCGCTGACCCGCGCCCGTTTCGTCGCGGGCGACGCCGAACTCGGAGGCCGTTTCGAGGCGGTGCGCAGGGAAGTCCTCTGCCGGCGGCGCGATCTGCCCGCCTTCAGGTCGGAAGTGCTCGCCATGCGCCAAAAGATGCGCGACAACCACGCCAGCAAGGATGCCGATTATTTCGACTTGAAGCACGATCCCGGCGGCATCATCGACGTGGAATTCATCGTGCAATATCTGGTGCTCGGCCACGCCCATCGTTATCCCGAACTGACCGCCAATCTGGGCAACATCGCCCTGTTGCGCATGGCGGCAAGCCTGGGACTGATTCCCGCGAAAGCGGCGGACGATACGCGCAACGCCTACCGCGAGTACCGGCGGCTGCAACACGGCAAACGCCTGAACGGCGCGCCCTTGCGCCTGCCGCGCGCGGAAGTGGAAACGCGGATTGCCGCCGTGTCGGCGCTCTGGAACCTGCTTTTTTGCGAGTAGGGAGACGTCAAGAAATGCCCCCTGTTTTTGAGTCGCGTTGCCTTTACGCCAAAAAAGGGCGAAGCTCTCGTCTGTCCTTTTTTGCCGCCGGAGCCGCCAAGAAGTGGATTCTACTTTTTGACGCGCATTGCGCCAGCAAGAAATTAGCGGCAGCCCTTCAGGGGTCTGCCGGTCTAACGCCATTGGGAAGGGGTTTCTCTCCCCTCCCCAATGGCTACGGATTGATCCCCCGGCCTTCAGGCCAGGGTTCCAACCTTCGCGCCGATTCTTCCGGGCGGGGTTTCAAACCAGAGTTAGTTTTACGATGAAGAAAGCCGCTCTCTTGCGTCGCCCCTTGTGCCGCGCCCTGGACGCGGAAAAACAGGAGCGCGTGGATGTTCTCGATCAGACGCAACTGCCTTGGCGCGAAGTCTGGCTGCGTCTGGAAACCCTGGCGGACGCCGAATGCGCCATCCGCGTCATGCAGGTGCGCGGCGCGCCCCTGATTGGCGTCACGGCGGCCTACGGACTGGCGCTGGCGCTGAAGCAGGACGCCAGCGACGCAGCCCTGAATGAAGCCGCTGTCCGTCTTGCCGCCACACGGCCTACCGCCGTCAATCTGGCTTGGGCGCTGGGGCAGATGCGCGCGCATCTCCAGCATTTGCCGCCAGGCGAACGTCCCGCCGCCGCATGGCGGGAAGCGGACGCCATCGCGGAAGAAGACGCCCGGCAAAACGCCAGCATCGGCGCGCACGGGCAAAAACTCCTGCGCGATCTTGCCGCTGAGCATCCCCGCCGCCCCCTGCAACTGATGACCCACTGCAATGCCGGATGGCTGGCCACGATCGAGCATGGCACGGCGCTCGCGCCCATCTATGCGGCGCATGCCGCGAAAATTCCCCTGCATGTCTGGGTTTCCGAAACCCGTCCACGCAATCAGGGTTTGCTCACCGCCTGGGAACTCCAGCAAGCGGGCATTCCCCATACTCTGATTGCTGACAATGCCGCTGGTCTGTTGATTCTGCAAAATCGCGTCGATGCCATCCTCGTCGGCGCCGACCGCGTCGCCGCCAATGGCGATGTCGCCAACAAGATCGGCACCTGCCTGAAGGCGCTGGCCGCCGCCCGCCAGCATATTCCCTTCTATGTCGCCGCGCCTTCCACCACCTTTGATTTTTCGCGGACGAGCGGCGCGGACATCCCCATTGAAACGCGTGACGGCGATGAATTACGGCAGATATCCGGCATCGGGGCGGACGGAAAATTCGCCCATCTGCGAATTGCCGAGGATGTGGCCGCCTATAACCCGGCTTTTGACATTACGCCCGCCAACCTGATCACGGCCATCATCACCGAAAACGGCCCATGCCTCGCCAACCGCGCCGCGCTGGCGCTGCATTCTCCGGAAAAATGGTC
>JAITRP010000202.1 GCA_031288305.1 Zoogloeaceae bacterium | reverse complement strand
AGGTGAGACCCCGGCCTGAAGGCCGGGGTTTCGACCGTAGCCATTGGGGAGGGGATGCAAACCCCTTCCCAATGACGTTAGACCGGCAGCCCTGAAGGGCTGCCGCTAATTTCTTGCTCCGCTCGGCCACGCTGCGCTCGTTATAACGAACCGCGCCGGGCGGCTCGAATTCGATCTTCTCCCCGCCACGCGGGTTATGGCCGATCAAGGGCACATGACCCAGCATGCGGCAGTGTTCGCGCAAAGTCAGTAGACAGTTGGCACAGGTCTCTGATTACGGATTACAAACGACAAAGACCGCGCCAGCGACCGCTCTGTCCTCTGTCCCTGCCTCTTCACCAGGCGGGGGTTTCCACGGCGGCGGGGAGGGGGGCTTCGGGTTCGATCCACGCGATCCATGTGCCGCAGGCGGCCCAGAGCGAAAAGGCGGCGAGCGCCAGCGCCAGCAGCAGGGATTTTATGCTGCCGTCTTTGGCGGGCGGCAACGGCGCGTTTTCCGGGACTTCGGCGCGACCAGTGAGCATGGGCAGGAGGAGATCGTGTTTTTGCACGAATTTGTAGAAGACGATGGAGGCCGCGTGCAAACCGACAAAAGCGAGCAGCACATAGGCGAGCGTCTGGTGCCAGCCGGTGAAACGGACGGCGAGATCGTCGCCGACAAGAGCGGAGAGCGGCCCGTGAAAACTGATTTCATCGTAGGCCAACAGCCCCAGGCCGGTTTGCAGGGCGGTCAGGAAAAGCAGGGCGAAGACGGAAAGCGCGCCCAGCGGGTTGTGTCCCAGACCGCGCCACTCGCCTTTCAGGTAGGCAAAAATGCGGGCGGGCGTGGGGAAAAACTGCAAGAAGCGGGCGTAGGTCGAACCGATGAATCCCCACAGCACACGAAAAACGAGCAGGCCGACAACAAAAATGCCGATTTTGCCATGCAGGGCAATGGCGTCATCCATCTTGCCGGTGATGAACAGCGCGGCGATGGAAGCGACCAGCAGCCAGTGAAAAAGACGGACGGGCAGATCCCAGACTTTGACGGTTTGCATGGAAAGCCAACTCCTTCCTAGAAAAGACGCCGCTCAAACACAAGCGCCGTCCGCCCGCATGGTCGGGTCCTTGGCCTTGACGGGTTTGATGAACTGTTCACGCGAGACGCCCAGCCACATGACAATGGGCGAAGCGACCAGAATCGACGAGTAAATGCCGAAGCAGATGCCGACAGTCAGCGCCAGCGCGAAATTGTGCAGGGTCTCGCCGCCGAAAACCAGCATGGAAAGCACCACCGCCTGCGTGGAGCCGTGGGTGATGACGGTACGCGACATGGTGCTGGTGATGGCCTGATCCAGCACTTGCGGCGTTGTCAGGCCGCGCGTCTTGCGAAACGTCTCGCGCACGCGGTCGAAGACCACCACGGATTCATTGACGGAATACCCCAGCACCGCCAATACCGCCGCCAGCACCGAAAGCGAGAATTCCCACTGGAAGAAGGCGAAGAAACCAAGAATGATGGTGACGTCGTGCAGGTTGGCGATGATGGTGGATACGGAAAAGCGCCATTCGAAACGAAAGGCCAGATAGACCATGATGCCGACTACCACGAACAACAGCGCCAGCGCGCCGTTTTCCGCCAGTTCCTTGCCAACCTGAGGGCCGACAAACTCGACCCGGCGCAGTTCAGGCGGCACGGCGGCGGTCGACCGGAGCATCGCCAGCACCAGTTCGCCATGACGCGCGGCGTCAGGCGCGGCGCCAGCGGATTCCGGGTTATCGGCAGCGGCATCGCGCAGATTCAGCGGCAAGCGAATCAGCACGTCCTGCGTGGAGCCAAAATTCTGCACCGGCGCGTCGCTGTATCCGGCCTTCTCCAGCGCGGCGCGAATTTCGGTCAGCGGCGCGCTTTCCGCGTAATGCACTTCCACCAGCGTGCCGCCCGTGAATTCCACGGAAAAATTGAGGCCGCGCACAATCAGAAAGAAGACCGCCAGCGCGAAAGTAACAAAGGAAATGATATTGAACATCAGCGCATGGCGCATGACGGGAATATCTTGCTTGATGCGGAAAAATTCCATGATGGTCTTCCTTATCGGGCCTTGCCGGGTTCAGGTTTCCAGACCTGTCCGACGGAGACATGCGCGAGTTTGCGCCGGTAGCCATAGACCAGGTTGACCAGCGCGCGCGAGACCGTGACCGCGGAGAAGATGGAGGTAAAGATGCCCAGGCAATGCACCACGGCAAAGCCGCGCACCGGGCCGGAGCCAAAAATCAGCAAGGCCAGGCCGGCAATCAGTGTCGTGAGGTTGGAGTCGAGAATGGTGTCGAAGGCGCGCTCATAACCGGCATGGATGGCGGCCTGGGGCGGCAGTCCGGCGCGCAGTTCCTCGCGGATGCGCTCGTTGATGAGCACGTTGGCGTCAATGGCCATGCCCAGGGTGAGCGCAATGGCGGCAATGCCGGGCAGGGTCAGGGTGGCCTGCAACATGGAAAGCAGCGCCACCAGGAAAAGCAGATTGGCGGTGAGCGCGACGCTGGAAATCAGCCCGAACACGCGATAGTAAAGGCACATGAAGGTCACGACGGCGATGAAGCCCCAGAGGGTGGAATCAAAGCCTTTCTGGATGTTTTCCTTGCCCAGCGAAGGTCCCACAGTGCGCTCCTCGATGATTTCCATCGGCGCGGCCAGCGAGCCGGCGCGCAGCAGGAGCGCGATGTCGCTGGCCTCGGACATTCGCATGTTGCCGGAAATCATCATCCGTCCGCCGCCAATTTCGCTGCGGATGACCGGCGCGGTGACCACTTCGGCGCGGCCTTTTTCGATCAGCAGAATCGCCATGCGCTTGCCGACGTTTTCACCAGTGATGACGCGGATGACGCGCGCGCCGGAAGCGTTAAAATCCAGATGCACAGCAGGCTGGCCATTCTCATCCACGCCAGGCTGGGCGTTGGTCAGGCTCTCGCCGGTCAGCACCACCTGTTTTTTCAGCAGGATGGGACGCTTGCGCCCATCGCGCTCGTGTTCGGTCAGCAGTTCGTCGCCAAAAGGCAGATTCCCGGCAAGCGCCGCTTCCAGCGCGCCCGGCGTTTCATCGACCATGCGCAGTTCCAGCGTCGCGGTGCGGCCTATCATGTCCTTGGCCTTGCCGGTATCCAGCACGCCTGGCAACTGCACCACGATGCGATCCATGCCCTGCTGGGTAATCACCGGCTCGGCCACGCCCAGCTCGTTGATGCGGTTGTGCAGGGTGCTGATGTTCTGTTTCAGCGCGTATTCACTGAGTTGCCGCAAGGTTTCCGGCCGCATGACCGCCGTCAGGGACAGCGCGCTGGCGTCCGCGCTGGCGGCTTCCGCCTCCACCAGCGCCAGTTCCGGAAAACGATCACGGATCAATTCCCGCGCCTTCGCCTGTGTTCCCGCGTCCTGGAAGCGCAAGACGACGCTTTTCTCCTCACGGTTGATGCCGCCATAGCGCAGATTCTCATCCCGCATCAGGGCGCGCAGGCTGGCGGAAATGGAATCCAGGCGGTGCAATTCCGCGCCCGGCATATCGACCTGCAAGAGAAAATGCACGCCGCCGCGCAGATCCAGACCCAGATACATGGGCAGCGCGCCGATGCTGGTAAGCCACTGCGGCGAAGCGGAAAGGAAATTCAGCGCCACCACATAATCATGGTCGGCAGGATCAGGCGCGGGATTCAGCGCCTTTTCCAGCGCGACGCGCGCCCTGGCCTGCGCGTCCTCATCAGCAAGGCGCACCTTGATGCCGACAGCGTCGGTAAAAATGCCCGTGTTTTCAATTCCCGCCGCCGCCAGAATCTCCTCGACGCGCGGCCTGAATTTATCGTCGATCTTCAGGGTGGCGCGGTTGGAAGAAACCTGCACGGCAGGCGCCGAACCAAGCAGATTGGGCAGGGTATAGACAAAACCCAACAACAGGGCCGCCAGCACCGTGATGTACTTCCAGAGAGGATAACGATTCATGGAAAAGCCTGAAAACGTGAAAGACAAACATGGACAAGGTCAAAAACTTCCGACGGGAAGAATCAACGCAATCCGCCAGATGGGGACTCAGGACACGGATTTCAATGTTCCCTTCGGCAAGGCCAGCACGATGGCGCTGCGTTGCACCAGTATTTCCGCGCCGGAAAACACTTCCAGCGCGACATAGCTCTCGCCCAGCTTGCTCACGCGCCCCGCCAGGCCGCCCTGCGTAACCACTTCATCGCCTTTTTGCAGGCTTTCCATCAACTGCTTGTGTTCCTTGGTACGCTTTATCTGCGGACGAATCATCACGAACCAGAGGAAAACGAATATCAAGATGGGGAGCACATAATAATCCATGAGTCCGCCTGTTCGGGCGACGGTTGTTGCGCCGGTCGCGGCGACTTCCTGCGCGTACGCGATGCTGATCATCAAACCACTCCTTTAATCATCGTAAAACTAACTCCGGTTTGAAACCCCGCCCGGAAGAATCGGTGCGAAGGTGATCCCCCGGCCTGAAGACCGGGGGATCAATCCGTAGCCATTGGGGAGGGGAGAGAAACCCCTTCCCAATGACGTTAGACCGGCAGCCCTGAAGGGCTGCCGCTAATTTCTTGCTCAAGGACAAAACATGTAAGGCTGCGTATTCTAGCATCCCTTTACGCTTTCTCCCTGGCGATCCGCATGAAAGCGGGAGACGAACGCCGAGAAGCGTCCCGCGTCAATGGCGGCGCGCATTTCCGCCATCAGGGTTTGATAGTAGTGGAGGTTGTGCATGGTGTTCAGCATCGCGCCCAGGATTTCTCCAGCGCGAAAAAGGTGGTGCAGATAGGCGCGGCTGAAATTCCGGCAGGCGTAACAGGCGCAGCCTTCTTCCAGCGGACGCGCATCCTGCCGGTGCGCGGCGTTCTTTATCCGCACATCGCCATAGCGGGTAAACAAATGACCGTTGCGGGCATTGCGCGTGGGCAGGACGCAATCGAACATGTCGATGCCTTGCGCCACCGCCGCCACCAGATCTTCCGGCGTGCCGACGCCCATCAGATAGCGCGGTTTTTCCGCCGGCAGGCGCGGCGCGACATACGCCAGGACGCGCGCCATGTCTTCCTTGGGTTCGCCCACCGACAGCCCGCCGATGGCCATGCCGTCAAAGCCGATGTCGCTCAAGCCCGCCAGCGATTCAGCGCGCAGTTCCTCGTACATGCCGCCTTGCACGATGCCGAACAGGGCGTTGGGATTTTCCAGTTGGTCATGCCGCGCCCGCGAGCGCCGCGCCCAGTCGAGCGACAGGCGCATGGACTGGGCGGTCGTCTCGAAACTGGCGGGATAGGGGGTGCATTCGTCGAAAATCATCGCGATGTCCGAATCCAGCGTCCGCTGGATGTCCATGGAAAGCTCCGGCGTAAGAAAAAGTTTGGCGCCATCAATGGGGGAAGAGAATTTCACCCCTTCGGCGCTGATTTTTCGCATCCCTCCCAGCGAGAACACCTGAAAACCGCCGGAATCCGTGAGAATCGGCTTTTCCCAGCCCATGAAGGCATGCAGTCCGCCGAATTGCCGCAGTGCCTCGACCCCTGGCCGCAGCCACAGGTGAAAGGTATTGCCCAGGCAAATCTGCGCGCCCGCCGCCTGCAACATCGCGGGCGTCATCGCCTTGACCGCGCCACGGGTGCCCACCGGCATGAACACCGGCGTCTCCGCCACGCCATGCGTCAGCGTCAAAACGCCGCGCCGCGCCAGCGCGTCTGTACTCTGAAGGGAAAACCGCATTTTTGGAACAGCCGCTCAAAAAAACAAGGGACGAAGAGGATACTACAGGGGGGAGACAACGGACGAAGCATGGAAGGTCGTCTGCTGTGGAATAATGCGGGCGGCGCGAGGGAGGTTGTCCGATCTTTCGTTTTGCGCGACTTTCTCCATTTTTTTGATGAATTCGCTTCGTATCATCGGCGGCCAGTGGCGGCGGCAGATTGTTCATTTTCCCGATAGCGCGGGCTTGCGTCCGACGCCGGGACGGGTGCGGGAAACCCTGTTCAATTGGCTGGGACAGGATTTAAGCGGGCGCGCCTGTCTCGATCTGTTCGCGGGGAGCGGCGCTTTGGGTTTCGAGGCGGCTTCCCGCGGCGCGGCGCGGGTGGTGATGGTGGAAAAAAACGCCAGGGTGATGCGGGCATTGAAGGAAAACGCGCGGCGGCTCAAAATGCCGGTGACGGTGGAATTCGTTACGGCGGATGCGTTAGAATTCGCTGCTTCCCGCATGACGCCGTTCGACGTGGTGTTTGCCGACCCGCCCTATCGACAGGGCTGGCTTGCCCGCCTCGAACCCGTCCTGGACGCGCTGCTTGACGCTGGAGGCAGCTTGTACGCGGAATCGGAATTTCCCGTCGAGACCCTGGGACAGTGGCGCGCCGTGCGCCAAAAACAGGCTGGACAGGTTTATTTTCATTTACTCAGGAGGCGTCAAAAAATAGAATCTGCTGAATTTGCTTCTTGACGCTTTGGATGACAACGAAAACTCACGGTTGGATGGGTTTTGCGGTGGGTCTGCACGGTTTGCAGCCAGGCTTTTCCTGGCCGCAAATCCTTTGCAGGGCGCAAGCCCAAGACAAAGCGGCAAAAAGCAGGGTTTTACTTCTTGCCGCTTTCTTGATGAACATGCTGGAGCCGGATACCTTGAACAAGCGCACCTCGCCGGATGGCCGCCTCGCCGTCTATCCCGGCACCTTCGACCCCATCACGCGCGGCCATGAAGACTTGGCGCGGCGGGCGGCGCGGCTTTTCGACAAGGTCATCCTGGCCGTGGCGGAAAGTCCGGTCAAGCAGCCGTTTTTCCCGCTTGTCGAACGGGTGGAAATGGCGCGGGAAATGCTCGCCGATCTGGCCAATGTGGAAGTCTGCGGCTTCAATTGCCTGCTCATGCATTTCGTGCAGGAACAAGGCGCGCAGGTCATCATTCGCGGGTTGCGGGCGGTTTCCGACTTTGAATACGAATTCCAGATGGCAGGCATGAATCGCCAGCTTTTTCCGGTAGTGGATACCGTCTTCCTGACGCCGGGCGAGCAATACATGTTCGTCTCCGCCACCATGGTGCGTGAAATCGCCCGATTGGGCGGCGATGTCAACAAATTCGTGCACCCTGACGTGGCGCGGCGGCTGACCAAACAGCGCGAGGCCGCCCGATAGCGGCGGCCATCTTGATTTTTTTAAAACTGGGAGAACCCAAAAAATGTCTCTGAAAATTACCGACGAGTGCATCAACTGCGACGTATGCGAACCCGAATGCCCGAATGAAGCCATCCGCCAGGGCGAGGAAATCTACGAAATCGACCCGGAAAAATGCACGGAATGCGTGGGGCACTATGACCAGCCGCAATGCGTCCAGGTTTGCCCCGTCGACTGCATCCCCAAGGACCGCGAAGAAACGCGGGAAGCGCTGATGGCGCGCTACCGCAAGCTGGCGGCGGTCGCCTGACGAAAGCCAGTGATCGCTAAATCAAGCGTCAGGGAAAGCGGGCGAAAACTTCGGGCGCAAAACGCTTGGGCTTGACGAAGAACCGTCTTCCATTGCGGTCATCCTCGCCATTGACTTTCCCTGAACCTCCTTGAATACCCCATGCGCCTTTTCTTCCCGCTTTTGCTGTCCTTCTGGTCCATCTCCCTGCTGGCGCAGGGGACAGGGGAAATCGCGGGCAAGAAGGAAGATTTGAAGGAGTTGCGCGGGCGCATCGAAGCCCTGAGAAAAGAGCTTTCCGCCAGCGAGGAATCCCGGGTAGACGCCGCGGATCAGCTAAAGCAGTCCGAGGAACAGATTTCCACCGCCCAGCGGCAATTGCTGACCTTGAAACAGGAGCAGTCCAGGCTGCAAAACACCTTGCAGGAACTTGCCCGCAACGCGCGCGAGCTGGAAAACACCCTGGCGCAACAGCAAAAACAACTGGAAAAGCTCCTTTACCGCCAGTATCTGCAAGCCTCGCCGGATGCCCTGCAACTGGCGCTGAACGGCAACGATCCCAACCAGTTGGCGCGCGATCTTTATTATCTTGTCATCATCGCCCGCGCGCGCGGCGTCTTGCTGACGGAAATGCGCGCCACCCTCGCGCGGCAGAAGAAGCTGGCGGCAGACGCAAAAGCCAGGGAAGCCGAGCTTGCCGAAGTGCGGGCGGAGCAGGAAACGGAGCACGCCAAGCTGCTGGCGCAAAAGGCCGAGCGCAAAAAAGTCCTCCAGCAGATTGCTGGAAAAATCAACGCGCAAAAACAGGAAATCGGCAATCTGCAACGCGATGAGAAACGCTTGACGCGGCTCATCGACCGCTTGACCAAACTGCTGGCGGAACAGGCAAAAGCCGCCGCGAAAAAGAAGAAGGAAGCCGAAGAACGCGCCAAAAAGGACGCCGGGAAAAACGCCGCCGCCGGACAACTGGAAAACCGCGCCCTGCCCGCCGCCGCCAGCGGCAGCTTTGCCCGGCTCAAGGGCAAGCTGCGGCTGCCGGCGCGCGGTCAGATCATGGGGCGTTTCGGCGCGCCGCGCGAAGGCGGCACAACTTGGAAAGGACTGTTCATCCGCGCCGCGCCGGGAAGCGAAGTCAAGGCCATCGCCAGGGGACAGGTCGTCTATGCGGAGTGGATGCGCGGCTTCGGCAATCTCCTGATCATCGATCATGATTCTGGCTATCTGAGCGTCTATGGCAACAACGACGCGCTCTACAAGCAGGTGGGCGATCGGGTGGAAGGCGGCGACACGATCAGCGCGGCGGGCAATAGCGGCGGCAACGCGGATTCCGGTTTATACTTCGAGCTTCGTCATCAGGGACGAGCGCTTGACCCCATGCAATGGGTTTCTCTCAAATAAAGAGTTGCACATGAACAGAAAAGAATCCTTCAGTTTCGCGCTCGGCGGTTTTGCCGCCGGCGTGCTCATCAGCCTGCAATTTCCCGCCTTCGCCGAAAGGGATGTTGGCTTGCCGGTAGAAGAACTGCGTACCTTCGCCGAGGTATTCAACGCCGTCAAGCAGGGCTATGTCGAGCCGATCGAAGACAGGAAAATGATCGCCAATGCCATTTCCGGCATGCTCTCCAATCTCGATCCGCATTCTTCCTATCTCGACGCTGAATCCTTCAACGAGCTGCAAGTCGGCACCCAGGGCGAGTTTGGCGGACTGGGAATCGAGGTGGGCATGGAAGACGGTCTGGTGCAGGTGGTTTCGCCCATCGAGGATACGCCCGCCTATCGCGCCGGCATCAAGGCGGGCGATTTGATCTTCAAGCTGGACGATACGCCCATCAAGGGCTTGAGCCTGAATGACGCCGTAAAAAAGATGCGCGGCAAGCCGCAGACCAAGATTCGCCTCTCCATCCTCAGAAAAGGCGAGAACAAGCCCATAGAACTCACCCTGACGCGGGAAATCATCAAGGTGCAAAGCGTCAAGTCCAAACTGGCGGAACCCGGTTATGGCTGGGTGCGCGTGACCCAGTTCCAGGAAAACACCGTCGCGTCGCTGGCCAAGCATCTGAACGATCTCTATAGGCAGGGCGAACTGAAAGGCTTGGTGCTGGATCTGCGCAATGACCCCGGCGGCCTGCTGAATGGCGCGGTTGGCGTCTCCAGCGCCTTCCTGCCCGCGGGCAGCAAGGTGGTTTCCACCGATGGACGCATTCCCGACGCCAAACAGGAATACCGGGCAGTGCCGGAGGATTATCTGCGCGGCACGCAGGTCGATCCGCTGCGCGCGTTGCCGGAAGGCGTCAAGAATGTGCACATGGTCGTGCTGGTCAACAGCGGCTCGGCTTCCGCATCGGAAATCGTCGCGGGCGCGTTGCAGGATCATCAGCGCGCCGTGATCATGGGGACGCAGACTTTCGGCAAGGGATCGGTGCAAACGATAGTCCCCCTGCCTGACAACGCCGCCATCAAGCTGACCACTGCCCGCTATTACACGCCCAATGGCCGCTCCATCCAGGCCAAGGGCATAGAACCGGACATCGAAGTGGAAGAAAGTTCCAACGGCGGTCGGGGCATGCGTCTGCGCGAAGCCGACCTCGAAGGCCACCTGATCAATGACCGCGAAGACACGGCAACCGACGCCGCCAACGACAAGCCCGCCAAGACGCCGGACAACAAGGGCAAGGAAGAAACCGCGGAAGACCTGCCGCAACGCCTGGAATACGCTTCCGCTTCCGACTACCAGTTTCAGCAGGCGCTCAATCTGCTGAAGGGTTTGCAAATATTGGGCGGTGGTGGCGGCAAAAAGTAAAAAAACCACTTTTTGCCGGTTCAGTCAGCAAAAAAGGGCAGGCAAAGCCTGCCCTTTTTTGGAGTAAAGGCCACGCAACCCACTACGCATCTGCGCGCGCCCCTACGGGAACTACACAGGCCGCGCTGGTTTTTCGTTGGGTTTAACGGTTTGAAGCCAGGCTTTGCCTGGTTTCAAACCCCCAAGACAATCCGGCAAAAAGTGGTTTTTCACTTTTTGACGCATTCACGCCATGAACGATCAACAACTATTGCGCTACAGCCGCCACATTCTGCTCGATGAACTGGGGATTGCCGGTCAGGAGCGTTTATTGGGCGCAAAAGCGCTGATTGTCGGCGCGGGCGGACTGGGTTCTCCGGCGGCGCTCTATCTGGCGGCGGCGGGCGTGGGGACATTGGTGATCGCCGATGGCGACACGGTAGAGGCCAGCAACCTGCAACGGCAGATATTGCATACGGAAACGCGCATCGGCATGAACAAGGCGCGCTCCGCGCAAAGCGCGCTGGCCTCCCTCCATCCAGAGATCGACGTCATCGCGCGGGAACGGCGCTTGCGGGGCATGGCGCTGGAAGAAGCGGTGCGAAAGGCCGATCTGACGCTCGATTGCAGCGACAACTTTGCCACCCGTCACGCCATCAACCGCGCCTGCGTCCGCTTCAAGAAGCCGCTGGTTTCCGGCGCGACCATTGGCTTTACGGGACAAATCTGTGTCTTTGACCTGCGCACAGAGGCTTCTCCCTGCTACCACTGTCTTTTCCCGGAAGTCGAGGAAGAGGATGCGCCGCGCTGCGCGCAAAGCGGCGTCTTTGCCCCGCTGACCGGCATCATCGGCGCCATGCAGGCCGGCGAAGCCCTCAAACTGCTGACCGGCATGGGACAACCCCTCACCGGACGCCTGCTGCAAGTCGACGCCCTGAACGCCCGCATCCGCGCCCTGAACCTCCCCCGCGACCCCCAATGCGCCACGTGCGCAGAGGACAGAGCATAGCAAACGCTCCCGTCCCCCTCCCGGCGCTACGCGCCACACTCCCACAAGAGGGAAGGGAATTCCTGAATAGAAAATGCCGTTGCGTGGTCTTACAGGGGCGGCAATCCGCCGCCCCTGCTCGAACGGAGCCGGTCATGTGCCCAACACGCGGTCACGCGCCAAGCCGAAGACTACGCGCACTATGGAACGGGCCGCAAAGCAAGCGCTCCACCTTCCATCTTCTGTCCCCAGCTTTGACAGGTACGCGAAAAAGCCAGAGAATCCTAGCGGATTTGGTAACGGGGCGCGGCGTTTTGCCGCGCGTATGATGACAACATTTTACGATTCGTGATGAAGGGGTATTTCATGTCGTTTTCTTTCCCGCCGCGCGGCAAATCCCTGCCGTGGGCACCCATGCTGGCGTTCGTGCTTTGCGCATGTGACCAATCGCCGGAAAATGCGGTAAAGCCTATTTCGACGTGATCGCCCAAAACCGGGTCGAGGAGGCGATCAATTTTTATTCCCTGAAGGAGTCAAGGAAAATGACTTGAGCATGGCAAAAGGCAAGCTGCAAATCGTCATTGGCGGGCAGTATGCAATGATCCAGGGACAGGGCGGCCTGAAATCGCTCAAGACAAAAATCATCGATCAAAAGGAAAACCAGGCCACGGGGTCAAAGTCGAAATCACCTACGGGAACGGGCAGACCGCGACCGACAAGGTACGGTTGATCAAGGAATCCGGCGACTGGAAACTCCACCTCAAGTAGGGAGAGACGGCAAAAAGCAAAACCCTGCTTTTTGCCGCGCATTGGATCGCTTCGGAAACTAGCGAAGATGAAGGAACAGAAGAGTCTGGCGCGCACAACGTCCCGCACCAGAACCTGCCGCCGCTGCGGATTCCGGCGTTTCGTCTTGCCGTCCATCCTGGGCGCGGGGTTCATATGGTCGCCGTTTTTCTGGGCGCAAGCCTGCTTGCGGATAATGGCATCCGGGAAGAGGAAACGGCACCGCCCATCGTTTTACCCGCGCGCATTGCTGGGCAATTGACGGAAGGCGATCTGATCTTTCGCATTGGTCGCGACTGGCAAAGCGAAGTGGCGCGCGGCGTGGCACAAGCGGACAAGGCGCGGGAAAAGCGTGGAGCACCCTACAAGCCACATCGGCATGCTGATCGGCGCGCCGGGACGCTGGCAGGTGCTGCACGCCGTCCCGGTGGAAGTTCCCGGACGGAAGAACGCAGTGGTCATCGACGATCTGGACTTTTTCCTTGCGCCCGCGCGCAACCACGGTATTGCCATCTATCGCGTCGAAGCAACCGATGAAGCGCGCGCCACCGCCGTGCGACACGCGCACCAGCGCCTCGGCGCGCCATTTCGCGTCGTCGAGGACGACCAGGAAGGGCCAATACTGCACGACCCTGATCTGGTACGCTTGGCAACATGCGGGTGTCGATCTCGGCGCGCGTTTCGAGTATCTCTCCGTCCCCCTATCCTCCGGCCACTACCTCCTGCTGCCGCACAGCCTGCGCAGCGCAAAACGCCTGCGCCTGCTCTACGAAATGGATCTCGTCAAAAAGTAAAAACCCGCTTTTTGCGCGGAAAAACCGCGTCTGGCTTCGCCAGACCAGCCTTCGGCTCTCCTGCGGCCTTCGGCCTTGTGCCGGTTCAAATAGCAAAAAAGAGCAACGAAACCCCTAGGCCGTGCTGGTTTTTCGTTGGGTTTAACACGGTTTGAAGCCAGGCTTTGTCTGGTTTCAAACCCAAGACAAACTGGCGAAAAGTAGGTTTTCACTTTTCGCCACTCTTCAAACGCGGCGATGCACGATCAGCACGACGCCGACAAGCAGCAGCCCCAGCGGCCACCAGACGCGGATGAGGGACGCTACGGAGGTCTGCAACAGGTTCAGTTCAACGGCAAGGAACAACAAACCATACAGCACCAGCGTTACGCCGAGAAACCAGGCGCGCAGATTGATCAGCAGGCTGCCCAACAAGAGTACGCCCAAAGGCCACCAGGTCGCCACCATCGCCGCGCCGTTCAGGTTGAAAAAGCGCAGGTTGGCCACCAGCAACAGCAGCCCCAACACCACCAGGATAGCCCCGGTAATCACATGTCCAAGCATTTTTTTTCAGGATGACAAAAAGTTCGAGAAAACTGGCGATAACGCCAGACGAAGCCCAAAATGACGAATTCCCACATATTCGGGCACGCGGGAAATGGTAGCAGATGTACCGGGCGCACGGCATGATTTGGAGAAAAGCGAGGCGTGATTCAAAGTGAAGCAACCGTTATTCTCAGGCACGCGGTAATTTATACGGCATCGCAGGGGCGGCAGGTTGCCGCCCCTACACACTGTCCTCTGAATGGTGTAGGCTTCGCGTTTTGGGCATGACGGCGACGATCCATGACAACCGGGCAACAAGCGAACCGCCTCTACTTTGGCGACAATCTGGACATCCTGAAAGCGCATATCGGGGACGAATCGGTCGACCTCATCTATCTCG
>JAITRP010000177.1 GCA_031288305.1 Zoogloeaceae bacterium | reverse complement strand
GTTTCTCTCCCCTCCCCAATGGCTACGGTCGAAACCCCGGCCTTCAGGCCGGGATTCCAACCTTCGCACCGCCCTGAAGGGCGGGGTTTTAAACCGGAGTTGGTTTTACGATGAACAGGTTCTTAGTCACACCTGATAACTCTCCCCCTCCCCTTGCAAAGCGCTGTCGACCGCCCATTTGTCCAGATGCGGGGCGAAGAGGCGGATGAAATCGTATTCGAAGCGGCGAGGAAAGATGCCGTGGCGCAGGGCGATGCGGGTAGTGTTGGATTCGAAAAGATGTTCGGTCGAAAGGGCTTCCAATCCTGTATCGCGCGCCGGATCAAAGGCCATGGCGGCGATGATCCCCAGTCCCAGACCCATGTTGACATAGGTCTTGATGACGTCGGCGTCCAGGGCGGTAAGAACGATCTTGGGGGTCAGGTTGTGGCGCTCGAAGGCTTGGGTGATGCGCGATCGGCCGGTGAAATCGGGATTGTAGGTAATCAGCGGCCAGCGGGCGAGTTCCATCAGCGACAGGGGCTGCGCCTGGGTGATGGGGTGTCCGCGGGTGGCAATGACGCAATGCCGCCACTGGCAGACGGGCAGGCTGACCAGTCCCGCGCGTTCGCTCAGGGCTTCGGTGGCAATGCCGATGTCGGCGTCGCCTTTTTCCACCCAATCGGCAATCTGCGTGGGCGTCCCCTGGCGCAAAATCAGTTGCACGGTGGGATGACGCGCCATGAATTCCCGCACGGCGGACGGCATGGCGTACCGCGCCTGGGTGTGCGTGGCGGCGACTGTGAGCGTTCCAGTCTCGCCGCCCGCGTAATCCTTGCCCAGCCGCACCAGGTTTTCCGCTTCGCGCAAGATCTGTCCGGCGCACTCAATGACGGCGCGGCCTGGCTCGGTAACGCCGGTAAACCGCTTGCCGCTACGCTCGAAAATCATCACGCCCAGTTCGTCTTCCAGGAGCTTGATTTGCTTGGATACGCCGGGCTGCGAGGTATACAGGGCTTCCGCCGCCTCGGAAACATTCAGCCCCCGCCGCATCACCTCGACGATATAGCGCAGTTGCTGCAATTTCATGATATCGCTCCCAAAAAAAACTCAAAAAGTAAAACCCCGCTTTTTGTGCGGCTTTGCCGCATTTTGTTGTGTAAAACCAGCCCGGTCTGCGCGGTTGTCGCAGGGGCGCGCCCCTGCGACCAAGCGGACAGGCGGTGGGGTTTCGTTGCCCTCCCCCCAAAACAGGCTTTGTCGCACAAAAGTGGATTCTACTGTTTTGCCGCTCCTAACAACGAAAAGTTATAACAATGTAACCGCATATTCTTTTTTATTCAAATTATAAGTCTTACCATAACCTTCCTTCGACCTTCAAGGCTGATATGTACCGTTATGACCCTGATGATCTGGCGCTGATCCGTGAGCGGGCAGCACAATTTCGCGCGCAGGTGGGGCGTTGGCGTTCCGGCGTGTTGAGTGATGACGAGTTTCGTCCCCTGCGCCTGCAAAACGGGCTGTATGTGCAGCGTCACGCGCCCATGTTGCGCGTGGCGGCGCCCTACGGCATGATTTCTTCCGTCCAGCTGCGCAGGCTGGCGAGCATTTCCCGGCGCTATGACAGGGGCTACGGGCATTTCACCACGCGCCACAATCTGCAACTCAACTGGGTCCGCATCGAGGACGTGCCGGATATTCTCGATGAACTGAGCGAAGTGGAGATGCATTCCATCCAGACTTCCGGCAACTGCATCCGCAACGTCACCACCGATCCTTTCGCCGGAATCGCGCCGGACGAGGTCATGGACCCGCGCCCGCTGGCGGAAATCCTGCGCCAGTGGAGTACCATGCACCCGGAATTCGCTTTTCTGCCGCGCAAGATCAAGATTGCCATTTCCGGCAGCGCGGAGGATCGCACCCTGGGCTGGTATCACGACATCGGCTTGCGTCTGGATAGTGGAGACAGGGGGCAGGCCGCATTTTCCGTCCTCGTTGGCGGCGGCCTGGGACGCACGCCCTTGCGCGGCCAGATCATCGAGCAGCATCTGCCCTGGCGGCACATCCTGAGTTATCTGGAGGCTGTCGTGCGCGTCTTCAACCTTCATGGCCGCCGCGACAATCCCTACAAGGCGCGGCTGAAGATTCTCGTGCAGCGTCTGGGTCTGGCGGAATTTTCCCGTCAGGTAAAAGCCGAATGGGCGCACCTGAAAGACGGCTCCGCCACGCTGACGGAAGACAGATACCAGCGCATCGCCGCCCATTTTCGTCCTCCGGCCTACCGAACGCTTGCGCCGCAAGCGGCGCAGCCCGCGGCACAAACGCATCCCGATTTCGCGCGCTGGCTTGCGCGCTCGGTGCATGCGCACAAGATGCCGGGATACGCCGCCGTCACCTTGTCGCTGAAAGCGCCGGGACAAGCGCCCGGCGACATTACGGCAGAACAGATGGAAAGCGTCGCGGCGCTGGCGGACGCCTTCAGTTTCGGCGAGGCGCGCATCGCGCACGAACAGAATCTGGTGCTGGCCGATGTGGAACAAGGCCGTCTGTTCGAACTCTGGCAGGCGGCGCAGAAAGACGCGCTGGCAACGCCCAGCGTGGGGCTGCTGACGGACATGATCTGCTGCCCCGGCGGCGACTTCTGTGATCTGGCCAACGCCCGTTCCACCGCCATTGCGCATGCCATTCAAACGCGCTTTGCCGACCTGGAGACATTGTTCGATCTAGGGGAAATTTCCCTCAACATTTCCGGCTGCGTCAATGCCTGCGGGCACCATCATGTCGGCAACATCGGCATTCTCGGCGTGGATCGACAGGGCGAGGAGTTCTACCAGATCACCCTGGGCGGACGCCAGGGCAGCGCGGCGCGTATCGGCAAGGTCATCGGCCCCGCGGTTCCCGCCGCGCGCGTCGCCGATGTTGTCAGCGGCATTCTTGCGGTCTATCGCCGCGAACGCCGCGCGCGGGAATCCTTCCTCCAGACCTTCGAGCGCATCGGCAGCGCCCCTTTCAAACCCTGCCTGCGCGCCAACGGCGCAACGCAACGCGCGGGAGCCGTCGCATGAACGCCTTGATTCGGGAATCCGCCGCGGATTTTCAGATCGTCTTCGACGACCCCTGGCGCATCGCGCCGGAAGATGAGGCCGCGCGCCAATCCCTGCCGGAAGGCGCGTGGCTGTATCCGCTGGCGGTCTGGCAAAAGGAGGGAGCAGCCATCCGCGCGCGCGGAGAAATTTTCGGCCTGTGGCTTTATCCGGATACGCCGTCCATTGCGCTGGAAGAGCTGAAAGCGCACATTGCCGACTTTGCCGTTATCGCGCTCGATTTTCCCGTCTTTACCGATGGCCGCGCCTACAGTCTCGCCCGTCTGCTGCGCGAACGCCTGGGCTACGCGGGCGAATTGCGCGCCGTTGGACACGTCCTGCTCGATACCCTGTTATTTACGCGCCGCCTGGGATTCAACGCCTGGGCAATGAGCGAACGCCAGAACGTCGAAGACGCGCTCGCCCACTTGCAAAGCCTGCGCCAAAGTCACATGATGCGCCATCCGTACCAGTAAGCCGGACGTCCAAACCCAACGCGAAACCTGCCCGGTCTGTGCGGTTTTCGCAGGAGCGAACCGCATCCGCCCGCAAATCATCCGCCGCGTAACGGCCAACGGGCGCGCGCAGTGCGCCCCTGCGACCGTGCGGACGGGCGGCAGTGGGTTTTCCTTGCCTTTTTTGCCATATAACCCGACAAAAAGTGGTTTTTTACTTTTTGACGCTTGAAAAAATGAGTCATTTCACCCCTCTGCCACAAAAGAGCGCGCCGCAGAATCCGGCCACGCGTCCGCCGCTTACTCCAGAATTGCTGCAAACGCTGGCAAACAAGGTTGCCGCCGTTAAAAACTGTCTGCGCCGCGTCGTCCGCGAGCATGCGCCGGTTGCCTTCGCCAGCAGCCTGGGCGCGGAAGACATGGCGCTCACGGACATGATCCTGAAAAACGCGCTGTCCATCCGTATCTTCACTCTGGATACCGGACGCCTGCATCCAGAAACCTGCGACCTCCTGGCTGCCGCTGAACAGCATTACGGCAGGCGCTTTGAAGTCTTTTATCCCGAACACACGGCGCTGGAACGCTTCGTTCATACTTATGGCATCAACGCCTTTTATGCTTCCGTAGCGGCGCGGCGTCAATGCTGCCACATTCGCAAGGTCGAACCATTGCAACGCGCCCTTTCGGGCTGCAAAGCCTGGATTACCGGAATGCGCGCCCAACAATCCGCCACGCGCCAGGGGCTTGCCGTACAGGAATTCGATGCCGAACATGGGCTGGAAAAATTCAACCCGCTAGCGGACTGGAGCGAAAAGGAAGTCTGGACCTACATTCGCAGCAACGACGTTCCCTACAACCCGCTGCATGACAATTTCTACCCCAGCATTGGCTGCGCCCCCTGCACCCGCGCGCTGGCGGCAGGCGAAGATATCCGCGCCGGCCGCTGGTGGTGGGAAAAACCAGGAACGAAAGAATGCGGATTACATGCCAAGGAAAAACAGGACGACGGACGTTAACGCCTGCAAGCAGAGGAAAAGCCTTGCCCTGGGAATTCGCGCATCCGTCTCAATGGAAACCGCAGTCAGCGCGTGTTATGCCGGCGGCCTTGTGTGACGCGGGAACTTTCCGGCAAAGGAGGCGCGGACGCAAAACCTGTTCCATTACCCTTCCCCGATGGGCAAACTCGGCATCGTGGAAGACGCGGGACGCATTACCAGGATATTCTTTGCGGGCGGCCGGCGCGCGGTATGGGCTGCGGGCGCTCCTGGGCATTCCCTACGGCGAGACGGCAAGCTACAAGGACATTGCGTGTCGCGTCGGCAAACCGAGGGCAGCCCGCGCCGTCGGCATGGCAAACCACTGGAATCCCGTCTCCATCGTCGTCCCCTGCCGCCGCGTCATCGCCCATGACGGCAGTCTGGACGGCTACGGCGGCGGCCTCATGGTCAAACATTATCTGCCGGAACTGGAAAAACGCCTCGCGCGCTTTTTCTGAACCCGGGCGAAGCGCCAGAAACGCCCTCCGTCTCCCGGCGGGCAATCAGACTTCTTCTCCTGTACGGCCTTCCTGCGGAAAAGGAGCTTGCCGTCATCCCTTGTCCGTGTTTTCGGCGAGCCGGTTGCGCGCGATGTTCACCACGTTTTCGACGCAAAACCCGAAGCGCTCGAACAGTTTGCCTGCCGGGGCCGACGCGCCAAACGTGTCGATGCTGATGACCGCGCCGTGCAACCCCACGTATTTGCGCCAGAAATCGCCGTGCGCCGCTTCGATGGCGATGCGAAAGACATGCCGACCGAGGACGGACTGGCGGTATTCCTGGCTTTGGCGGTCAAAGACGCTGGTCGAGGGCATGGATACCACGCGCGCGGCGATGCCGTCCGCCGCCAGCGCGGTTTGGGCGTCCAGCGCCAGTTTGACTTCGGAGCCAGTGGCGATCAGCGCTACCCGCGGTTTATCGGCGTCCGCGAGGATGTAACCGCCTTTGCGGATGCTTTCGGCGTCAATCGCCCCCGTCACCGCGGGCAGGTTCTGGCGCGAGAGGGCAAGCAGGGTTGGGCCGGTCGTCCGTTCCACGCCCGCCGCCCAGGCGACGGCGGTTTCCGTCGCGTCGCAGGGACGCCAGACATCCAGATTGGGAATCAGGCGCAAACTGGGGATATGCTCGACCGGTTGATGCGTGGGTCCATCCTCTCCCAGGCCAATGGAATCATGGGTATACACCATGATCTGCCGCTGGCGCATCAGCGCTGCCATGCGAATGGCGTTTCTCGCGTAGTCGGAAAAAACAAGGAAGGTGGCGGTATAGGGAATCAGTCCGCCGGAGAGCGCCAGTCCATTGGCAATGGCGGTCATGCCGAATTCGCGCACGCCATAATGGCAATAATTGCCGCCTTCGCGGGCAGTGACGCTTTTGCTGCCTTTCACGAACGTAAGATTGGAGGCGGCCAGATCGGCGGAACCGCCAAAAAGCTCCGGCAAATGCGGCAGCAAGGCGGCGATGGCATTCTGGCTGGCTTTGCGGGTAGCGATATTCTCGGCTTTGGCCTGGCAGTCGGCAATATAACGCGCGACGGTTTTTGCCCAATGGACAGGCAATTCGCGGCGGATGAGGCGACGCTCGAATTCAGCGGCCAGATCGGGGAAGGCGGCTTTATAGGCGCGAAAGCATTGCCGCCACTCGGCTTCGAGCGCCGCGCCCTTGGCCTTGGCGTCCCAAGCGGCGTAAATCTCGCCAGGAACGGTAAAGGGAGGATGCGTCCAGCCAATTGCGGCGCGGGTGGCGGCGACCTCTTCCGCGCCCAGGGGAGCGCCATGACAGTCATGGCTCCCCGCCTTGTTGGGCGAACCCATGCCGATCACCGTCTTGCAGCAAATCAGCGTGGGTTTTGCCTTTTCCGCGCGCGCGGCCTGTAACGCCGCTTCAATGGCCTCTGCGTCATGTCCGTTGACGGCGGGCATCACCTGCCAGCCATAGGCTACAAAGCGTTTGGGCGTGTCATCGGTGAACCAGCCTTCCACATGCCCGTCGATGGAGATGCCATTATCGTCGTAAAAGGCGATCAGCTTGCCCAGCCCCAATGTGCCCGCCAGCGAACAGGCTTCATGCGAGACGCCCTCCATCAGACAGCCGTCGCCGAGAAAGGCATAGGTGTAGTGGTCGATGACCGCATGGCCGGGACGGTTGAATTCAGCGGCCAACACTTTTTCCGCCAGCGCGAAACCGACCGCGTTGGCAATGCCCTGTCCCAAGGGGCCGGTGGTGGTTTCCACGCCAGGCGTATGCCCTGCTTCAGGATGCCCCGGAGTACGCGCGCCAAGCTGACGGAAATGCTGGAGATCATCAATGCTTACATCATACCCGGTCAGATGCAAAAGCGCGTAGAGAAGCATCGAGCCATGCCCGTTGGAGAGCACAAAACGGTCACGATCAGGCCATCCGGGATTGGCCGGATTGTGCTTCAAATACCGCCGCCAGAGCACTTCGGCAATTTCCGCCATTCCCAGGGGCGCGCCCGGATGCCCGGAACTGGCCTGCTGTATGGCGTCCATGGACAACGCGCGCAACGCGCCGGTAAGAGAAGTGAAGGAGACCTTGGAGGGATTCGCGCGCATGAGTTCGGCTGCCGGATGAAAAGCCGTGATTATACGAGATCGACGATCCGGCGTTCATCGTAAAACGAACTCTGGTTTGAAACCCCGCCTTTCAGGGCGGTGCGAAGGTGAGACCCCGGCCTGAAGGCCGGGGGATCAATCCGTAGCCATTGGGGAGGGGAGAGAAACCCCTTCCCAATGACGTTGGACCGGCAGCCCTGAAGGTCTGCCGCTAATTTCT
>JAITRP010000039.1 GCA_031288305.1 Zoogloeaceae bacterium | reverse complement strand
GCGGCTCTATCCGCTCCCAGAGCCTGTCGCCCAGCCGCCAGCCGTCATCCTTGGCAATCCGTCCCATTTCCTCTCCTCTCAATGTCGTGCAGGGATGCTTCATCACTGAAATCATACCTGATGAAATAGGCTCTTAGTCGGGATGGGGTGTTGCAAAAATGCGACAGGGTTCAGGAGGGACTGGGAAAACGTTACAGCCTGCTCCAGATACATGGCACACTGCGCGGCGGCCTGCTCTACGATTCCAACGCCAACTTTGGGACCACGTTCCGATACCTTGTATCTCGGCAACTGACATGTCACTGTGAAGGACGCAAAAGCGCAACCAAGCGCCGGCGCGTATCTGGACGCGGATGTGGATTTCGCCCGTCGCTTCTCTTTCGCCAGTCCTTGGCATCTGGTGGGCGACGCCAGGGTTTCTTGGCGCGGCAACGAAAAAAGCGCGTTATCGGAGATGAATATCCGCGAATCGCAATGGGGACGCGTCGCTCTTGGCCTACGGCGCATGACTTCCGCCACCCTGGCGGAAGCGTGGCTGAAAGCCGAAATCTTCGATTACGATTTCTACCAGCATGTCTCTTCCATCGGCTCGGAGGCCGCCTTCCTCTGGGCGGCAAGCCCCACCTTCCACCTGATCAGCCGGGACAGCGTCGACCGGCGCGACTATTCCCTCGATCCCGAGCGTAACGGCAAGTATGGCTGGGCGGGCGAATACGCGCGCCCCTTCTTCGGCGCGAACAACCACGAGTTCCTCTCCGGAGGCCGCTACCTGTACGCTTCCGCCAACCGCAAGGACCACGGCTATAACGGTCGGGAAGCGAGCGTCCGTTTCCTCCTCAAACTGCCGCGCGGCTTCGAGCTTTCCCCCTTCGCCGCCTGGAGCGTGGAACGCTACAACGGCCCCCGCCACAGTGCTGGAAAGAAAAGACCACAAGGACGAACGCCTGCGCCGCAGCCTCGCCTAGAGCTTTTGATCGGGTATCGAGCGTCAGGTATCATGGTTCGGGAATCAGATGCGTCCTTCCTTGGTTCCTGTTCCACTGCCGCAAACCCAAACCCCTCCCCGGCCATCCCCTTGTCAGGGTAGGGAGTGTTTTCTTCCCCCCTGACGGGGGATTGAGGGGGGTAGCACCCTGTAAAGGGTTTACGGCGGTTCGGTTTGCGTCAGACTTTGATCCCTGCGCCGGATGCAATCCAAAGTGGAGAAAACAAACGAAACGCCGCCGCTTCGTCTGAAAAGGTTTCTCCTCTACTTTGATCCTACCCCGGCACGATCCCAACAGCCTTCACCTTGCAATTGTATGGTAGGCTCTCTCCCTCCTCCCTGTAGTTCAATGGATAGAACAAGCGCCTCCTAAGCGCTAGATACAGGTTCGATTCCTGTCAGGGGGACGAGATTTCCGGCAGCGTTTTTTTCATGTAGCGCCTCTTGGTTGTTCGCTCCGCCGGACTGAATTTCGTTGAGGAATGTGTTTTACTACTTTCCGGGTTCCTCCAGCAGCGTCTTGACCGCCGCTTTCTGCGCTTCCGATCCTTCGGTGTTGATCTTGTTGAGGAGCGCCGCGACCGACAGGTTTTGCACGCTGCCGGAAGCTCCGCCCAGCGCGCCCAGGGCGCCCTTGAAATCTTCCACCAGATCGCGCTCGCCGGTGAGGTGGTCGCGCAGGCCGACTTTCAGGGTGTTGCTCTTGCTGATTGCGCCGTCGATGCCCTTGCCGACGGCGAGCGCGTTCACAAAACGCTCGAAGTAATCGCCTTCGCCGCCTACGATGTCGATGTTGGCCTTGGCAAGCGCCGTGCCGAGCACCTCGGCCTGTTCGCGGGCGATGCCGGTTTGCGCTTCGATGGCTTTCAGGGTTTCGGTGTGGGCGCGCTCCAGCTTCATGCGGAATTCCTCATGCGCGCGGGTGTTTTCGCTCATTGCCCGCATGGCGTCGAATTTTTCCTTCAAGCCCTTGGCTTCCGCCGTGAAACGAATGGCGATCACGTTGGCCTCGGCTTCGCCGACGCGGGTGATGGCCTCGGCGTCCGCCGCGCGCACCTTGACTTCCGCCAGACCTTGTTTTTCCGTGCCCTGGGCTTCGGCAAAGAGCCTGGCTTGCAAGGCTTCCGCTTCGGCATGGCCGTATTTTTCCAGGGCGTCGGCGGCGGCGATTTTTACCCGCGCATCGACCATGCCCTGCTTCTCATGCGCGTCCGCCGAAACCAGGAGCACCTTGGCTTCGGCCAGCCCTGGCGCGGCAGCGATGGCTTCGATGCCCTCGGCCTCGCGTTTCTTGGCTTCCGCCGCCTTTTCCGCCACTTTCAGTTGGGCTTCGGCCAGGGTGAGTTCTTCGGTCGCCTTGAAATGGGCGCGGCGTTCCTGCGCTTCGGCGTCCTTGATGTCCTTGATGAGTTTTTCTTCCGCCGCGCCCTCGGCAGTGATGATGGTCGATTTCTTCAGCCGGTCGGCTTCGGCCACCACGCGCACTTCCTTGATCGCTTCTTCCTGCTCGGCCACCGTGCGCTCGACAATGACCCGCTCGCGGATGACGTCGGCAATCGCCTTCTTCTGGATTTCCACCGCGCGATCCTTGTCGATCTGTTGCAGGGTGACTTCCTTTTCGCGATCGACGATTTCCAGTTGGCGGGCGCGGATTACCCGTTCTTCCTCGATCGCCACGGCGCGTTTCCGGTTGTTTTCGGCCACTTCCCGCTCGCGGCTGACGTTTTCCTGCTGCACGGAAATCGACTGTTCGGCTTGCAGGCGGGCGAGTTCGGCCTTGGTGTGTTCCTCGGCCTCGACCTGCCTGGCCTGGGCTTCTTCGCGCGCCTTCACCGAGGCGATCTCGCGCTTTTGCTTGAATTCGGCGTCGGCCTGCTGGCGTTCGAGTTCCAGGATGGCCTCGCGGGTTTCGACATCCTTTTTCTTGATCTGCATTTCCTCATTGCGCCGGTATTCATTGGTGAATACATGCTCCTGCGCGGTGAGGTCGGTGATTTTCTTGATCCCCTGCGCGTCGAGGATGTTGTTCGGATCGAGCTTGGCGAGCGGCGTCTGCTCCAGATAGTCGATGGCGGCGTCGGCGAGGATGTAGCCGGACAGGTCGTCCCCAATCTGGCGAATGATCTCGTCGCGAAAATGGTCACGCGCCTGGTAGAGTTCGACAAAGTCCATCGATTTGCCGACGGTCTTCAGGGCTTCCGAGAATTTGGCGGAGAAAAGGCCCTCCAGCGTTTCCTGGTTGGAAGCGCGGCCGCAGCCGATGCCCTGCGCCACCCGCAGCACGTCCTCGGTGGTCTTGTTCACCCGCACGAAGAACGTCACCTTGATGTCGGCGCGGATGTTGTCCTGGCAGATGAGGCCGTCATTGCCGGTGCGCTCGATTTCGATGGTCTTCAAGGCGATGTCCATCATTTCCGCCTTGTGGATGATGGGATAGACCATGCGCCCGGTGAAGGTGACATCCGGCTCGCTCTTCGTGGTATTGACGATCATGGCGTAGCCCTGTTCCACCTTGCGGTAGAACTTCGAAAAGAGGGCGAAGATGCCGAAGATGAAGAGGACGATGATGCCGACGGCAACGGCAACGACGATCAGGCTCGATCCCATGATGGTTCCTTGTCAGAGGAGAAAATGGTTGTGGAATTTGGCGTATAAAAGTTCAGGGGGAAGAATAACGCATCTTTCCAAAGTGGAGGAAACCCTGTGGAATCTACTTCCAACCTCGTCAAAAGCGAGGAGCGCAGCGACGCGGCAATCCAAGACGGCGGTTCAGTTTTCTGGAACGGCAAAAGAAGCGGAAAGGCCGTCTGGATTGCTGCCACTGGCCTGCGGCCCTCGCAATGACGAGGTTGGAGATGAACGCATGGGTTTTGCGCTCGCGCTTTGCCTGGAAAGGTTCTTTCCACTTTGGATTGCATCCTCAATCCTTCGCCTGGATGTGATACAGCCTTGCCGCTTCGTCGTATTCCATGATGATCGCCGTGTCGCCCCGCGTGAGGGAGTTGGGCGTCTTCGCGATGACGCGGATGTGATAGCCCGCGCCGCGCGCCGGCACTTCGGCGCGACCGAATTTTTCATCCACCGTGCCGGTCAGGATCACACATTCCTGGCCGACCAGGGAAGCATTGGAAATGGCGTTGTGAGTGACGAAGAGACGGCGCATCGGGCGCACACAGACCGCCGCGGGCGGAATGGCAAAGGCGAAGGCGGCGACCAGGAGGACGCTGCCCGCGACAAAGCGCAGCACGTCCGTCGGCACGAAGGGCAAGATCCACAGCGCCGCGATGCTGGCGATGACCCAGGAGAAAAGGACGAGAAGGCTCACCACCACTGAAAACGGCACCCCACCCAGCCCCAGCGCGACGAGATACCCCGCCAGGGTGCTGATCTGCGGCTCGCCGTCGAGCGGATGATGATGCAGATCGGGCGCGTCCAGATCGACGTCGGCATCGCCGCCGCCGATGTCGCCCACATCGCCAACGATGTCGCTCCCGATGTCCAGATCCGGCCCGCTGTTTTCGAAATCCACGAGACCGGCGATGGCAAGAATCCAATAGACGAGCACCACGCAGAGCAAGATCGTGCACACGATGACCGGATAGGAGAGGATGGTTTCGAGGAAATTCATGCTTTCAGCCTATTCTCCGCGGGCGAAATCGATCAGATCCTGCGTGACGCGCTCCTTGATCGCCAGACGCTCTCCGGCACCAAGGCCATAGCGTTTGCCGAGCGTTTCATAGTCTTCCGGCGCCAGGGTGACGGTGAGCCGGGGCCGCTTGGGGCGGCAGCTCACCTTCAAACCCAGCAGGCGGCGGATCTGGTCGGAGTTCGAGAGATTGTTCTCGAACGCGGCGCGGCGCACGGCATCCAGCACGGCGGCCTCGACGTCGAAGGCCATCTGCACCGCGCGCAGGGCCGCGTCCGACCCCTGCCAGCGCGCCGGTTTTTGTGCCGTCATGCCGCTTTCCCCGCCGCCGCGCGGGCGCGGAGACGCTCCATCACTTTCGCCTTCCTCTGGACATCCTCGCCGATGCCCGCTTCCGCCAGCTTCGCCTCCAGCGCCTTCGTGCCGAGTTCCTTGTCCAGCGTTTCGGCGGCGCTCATCCGGTCGGCCAGGTCCTCGTGCCGCTTCTTGATGCGCTCCAGCGATTCCCTGGCGCTCATCAATTTCGAGCCGGACGATCCGATGCTCTCTGAAATCGTCTGCGTCGCCTTGTAGACGCTCTCCGTGGTCTTCGCCATCTGTACTTCGCGCTCATGCTCGCGAATCCGGGCGTCGGACGCCTTGATGAGGTCCTTCAGGCGGTTGGCCTGCAACGCGTATTCGGCGTGCAGTTGCGTCTGTTTTTCCAGTTCGGCCTCCTGCTCCGCGACCTTGGCGGCCACTTCCTCGGCCAGGGATTCCTTGTCCTTCTCCAGGGCTTCGAGCGCCAGGTTTTCCAGGCGCGTAATTTCCGCGCGCGCCCGTTCGATGTCCCGCGCGCTTTGCATCTCTTTTGCCATGACGCCCGTCAGATCCGTCTTCGCCTTGGTGATCGCGTCGCGGGCGGCGCGGATTTCCTGTTCGTAGATGCGCACGCCATTGGCGTCGATGATGCTCTCGCCCAGTTCGCGGGTGCTGCCCTTGATGAGGGTAGCGATTTTTCCAATTACACTCATGATGAAACTCCTTTCATAAACCATCGACCAAATGTTCGAACACCGCGCCAGCCGCATCCATCACCACGCCCGCCGCGTCCGCGAGGGTTCCTCCGATGCCGTCCAGCAATCCGTCGCCCATGTCGGGAACATCCTCCCCGAAGTTCCGGCAGACATTCTCGCTGGCGTTCCCGCGCGCCACGACATTTCCGAACGCATCGAAAGCCATGTCCGGCAGACTGTCGCCCAGGGCGTTTGCCACATCATCCCGGCGCTTGTCGTGCAGGGGCTGGGACATGATCGGAACCGTCCGCGTATCCATGATCTGCGCATGCATGATGTTTTCCTTCATTCCAGGTATTCCGCCAGCGCGTCGAGCGCATCGAGCGCGTTGTCGCTCAGGGCGGCGATGTCGTTTGCGATTTCCCCGCGGCTGGCCTCGCTGGAGAGCGCGCCGAACAGCACGTATCGCCCTTCCACCCGGCCAAATGAGGAAAGCGGCATCGCCGGACTCAGATCCAGCATCAGCTCAAGCAGTTCCAGCCGCTTGTCGGGACGGATCTCCGTATCCCGCCACAGATAACAGATGCACAGGATCTGATCGGGAGAAGCGGTGACGAAGATCGGCAGTTCCTCGCGCCCGCCGATCACCACCTGCACCACGGGAACCTCTCCGGGAATCGGCTGCAAACTGACCGTCCCCCCGGAAAGCCGCGCTTCGATCAAGGCATCCAGACCATCGAGCCGTTCTTGTAAGGATTGCATTTTTGCTTCCTCGCGTAAAAAAGAGTGGAAAAGAGGATGTGTATTGACTATAGACGACACGGCATAAAATGTCAAGACATTTTATGGCAAATTTTACATTATTTTATTGTCATTCTACGGCAAGCCGCACCGAGGCCATTTTGCCTGCTTCTCCACTTCGCCGCGCCGCCGTCTCTTCGTGCGTCAAGTGTGCGGCAAAAAGCAAAACCCTGCTTTTTGCCGGGTAAGTTGGGGTTTGAGGGCGAAGCAAGCAAATCCAACGTAAAACCAGCACGGTTTTGGGGTTGCGTTGCTTTTACTCCAGAAAAGGACGAGTTTTGTTTGTCCTTTTTTGCTGACTGAGCCGACACGAGGCCGAAGGCTGGTCTGGCGAAGCCAGGTGCGGCTTTGCCGCGCAAAAAGTGGGTTTTTACTTTTTGACGCTCCAATATCAGGAAACTTTTTCCGTCTTCTTTTTCGCGCTCGCGCCTGCTTTCGTCTTCGTTTTCGGTTCGCGCTTTTCGAATTCAAAGCCTACCTTGCCGTCCTTGCCGACCACCAGGAAGGCGGAGAATTTGCGGCGGGTGCGGGCGGAAACGAAATCCTTCAGGAGATCCGTGCGACCGTTCGCGAGCAGTCTATGCATCTGCGCTTCCTCGACGGGTTGCAGCAAGATGACCTTGCCGGAACGAAAATCGCAGCTTTTTTCCACGCCCACAGCCTTTTCGCAGATATAGACATTGCCGTGATCGTAGACATCGGCGCCGCATTTCGGGCATTTTCCCAGGCTCTTCTGGCCGGAAAAATCGACATCTCCACCTTCTTCTTCCTTGTCCTGGCCAAAATCGAATTCCGTTTCGAGCTTGTCGTTCAAGCGTATCGTCGCGGCAAAGGGGCGCCCCATCTTGTTGCGCAAGCCGGTGAGCGGGCCGATGACGCGCTCCCGGATCAGGGTTTCGACCTCCGCCGGCTCGAACTGGCGTCCGGCGACGATTTTCCAGAGCGAAAAATCGCAGGCGGCGCACTGGAATTTCTTGTAGGTTTCCCGCACCTGGCCGCCGCACTTGGGGCAGGGCGCTTCCAGGACGCCGAAGTCGCCGGGAATGGTGTCGGAATCGTAGCTCTTCGCCCGCTCGACGATGTGCTTCGTCATTTCCGCGATCTCGCGCATGAAAGCGTCGCGAGTGAGTTCGCCTTTCTCGATGCGCCCCAGTTTCCATTCCCAGTCGCCGGTCAGTTCCGGCGCGGTCAGTTCGCGCACGCCCAGGCCGGTGAGCAGGGTGAGGAGCGAGAAGGCCTTGGCCGTCGGAATGAGTTCGCGCCCCTCGCGCAGCATGTATTGCTCGGCGATCAGGTTCTCGATGATCTGCGCGCGGGTGGCGGGAGTGCCCAGTCCGCGCCCGGCCATCGCCGCCTTCAGTTCCTCGTCCTCCACCATCTTGCCCGCGCCTTCCATCGCGGAAAGGAGCGTCGCTTCCGAATAGCGCGGCGGCGGACGGGTCTGCGTGGCCTTGATCTGCGTCGTTTCGACGGCAACCTTTTCCCGATCCGCAACTGGCGGCAGATTGTCCTTGTCGTCTTCCTGCTCCCTGCCATAGACCGCCAGCCATCCCGGTTGCACCAGCACCTTGCCTTCGCTCCTGAACGGATGACCGGCAACGCGGGTGATGCGGGTCGTGACCTGATATTCGGCGGCAGGGAAAAAGACGGCGAGAAAGCGCTTGACCACAAAGTCGTAAAGTTTCTGTTCAATCTCGGAAAGATTTCTCGGCGCCTGCATGGTGGGGATGACGGCAAAGTGGTCGCTGATCTTGGCGTTGTTGAAAACGCGCTTGTTGGGCAGCACCCAGTTTCTTGCCAACACTTGGTGGGCAAAGGGCGCGTAACGCGCGAGCAATACTTCGTCATGCCCCTTGCCCGCGCCCTCGCCTGTAAGCATGGCAAGCGTCGCCTTGACCGTGCCCAAGTAATCCTCCGGCAGACAGCGGGAATCGGTACGCGGATAGGTGAGCACCTTGTGTTTTTCATAGAGCGCCTGCGCCAGGCTCAAGGTGGTCTTGGCGGAAAAACCGAAGCGGGCGTTGGCTTCGCGTTGCAGGCTGGTAAGGTCGAAAAGGGCGGGCGAAAGGCGGGATTCCGGTTTTGCCTCTTCACTGGCTTCGCCTGTCTGTCCCTGACAGGCGGCGCGGATAGCCTCCGCCTTGGCTTCCTCCCAGATACGTTCGGCGCGTGCATGCTCGTCGCCGCCGCTCTTGAATTTTTCATCGAACCATTTTCCCGCATATTCCCCGGCCTGGGCGGCAAAGCGGGCTTCCACTTCCCAGTAGGGACGCGGCTTGAAGTCGCGGATTTTCCTTTCGCGCTCGACGACGATGGCAAGCGTCGGCGTCTGCACCCGGCCTACGGTGGTCAGATGAAAGCCGCCGGTCTTGGAATTGAAGGCGGTCATGGCGCGGGTGCCGTTGATGCCCACCAGCCAGTCGGATTCGGAACGGCAGACGGCCGCATCCGCCAACCCCTTCATGTCGCCCCCGGAACGCAAGCGCGAAAAACCGTCGCGTATGGCCTGCTGGGTCATGGATTGCAGCCACAGGCGGCGTACCGGTTTTTGTGTTTTGCTGTGCAAGACGATGTAGTTGAAAATCAACTCGCCCTCGCGTCCCGCGTCACAGGCGTTGATCAGGCCATCTACATCCTTGCTTCTGATCAGCCGGGTCAGGAGGCGCAAACGCGGCTCGGTTTTTTCTATTGGCCGCAGATCGAAGTGCGGCGGAATGACCGGCAGGTGCGCAAACGACCACTTGCCGCGCTTGACCTCGTATTCTTCCGGACAGGCGATTTCCAGCAAGTGCCCGACGGCAGAGGATACGATGTAATCGTCATTTCCAAAGTAATCGCCGTATTTGGGAAGGTTGCCCAGCGCCTTGGCAATATCCGCCGCTACCGACGGCTTTTCCGCAATGATCAGTTTTTTGCCCATGAATCCATCCCTGCGCGGCAACAAGCCGCCCGAAAAAAGGTTGCGGGGCATGATAAGGGGGAAGGCAGGGATCGGCAACTCTAGCTTACAAATCAGAGGGGGAGTATCCTGCCGTTTCCTGTCTTTCCAGGGATGGTTTCCCTGCGCCGGATGGCGCTCGGAATTGCCGTGGGGAAGGGGCGCGCATCGTCCGCAGGGCGCATCGCGCTGTATCTTTTGCCCCGCGCGGCATGGAAAAAAGTAGAATAGCGGCCTTTCTGAAGGCAGGGACGTTCTTTTGAAAACGGATACAAAATGAAGCTGAAGCGCATTTCTGGTTTTTTGTGGTTTGTGTTGTTTTACCTTTCCCCCATGCTGGTAAACCTTGTCGTGACCACCGACTTCATGGACGGGCTGGCCTTTCTTCTGGAAAACGGGCTGTTCCGTTTTTCCCTGTTCATGGATACGCTGTTTTTCCTGGGGCTGTTATTTGTCTCGCTGCTTTTGTGTTTTCTGGTGTTGCGTTGGGTTGCCGTCTGCATGACGCGCGCCCTGCGCGTTCCGGAGTCCAGAGGTGTCTTTTGGGGCATGCTGTTTGGCGGCCTGGCGATTTTCTCCCTGAACGGCTTCTTTTTCCCGCTCTCCGCCTACGCGTTCATTGCGCCTGCCTATCTGGGATCCGGACTGCTGGTTTTGCCGCTCGCTTACGCGGGGTTCCTGTTGTTTTCCCTGGCAACGCTCTACAGAAGACGGGAACTGTCGCATCCGCGTCTTGTGCCGGCGGCGATGCTGGTCGTGTGCGCGCTTGGTCTTGGCCTGTTCTGGCCGGGGCAGGATAGAGAAGACGTCACGCTACCCTTCCTTGCCGACGCCCAGAAACCTGCAAAAGCTGCCGCGCCGGAGGCGGTTCCGTCCGCCAGCGCGCCGCCCAATATCATCATCCTGGGAGTGGACGCGCTCTCGGCGGCCATGCTGGCGCGCGCCAGAGAGACAGGCAGCGTGCCGACCCTGGATGCCCTGTTGCAAAAAAGCGTGTATTACTCGCGCGCCTATACTCCGCTGGGACGCACTTTCCCGGCCTGGACATCCCTGCTGACGGGGGAAACGCCGCAGGAACACGGCGCGGTCTTCAATTTGCGGCAATTGGACAAGATCAAGAAAGACCAGTTGATCAGCCTGCAACGGCAGCAGCAAGGCTACAAAACCATCTGGGTCATCGACGAAAGACGCTTCAACAGCATGGATCAAAGTTTTGGCTTTGACGAGGTGGTCGGTCCCAAGGCGGGCGTCATGGATTTCATGGCGCAAAAACTCGTCGATCATCCGTTGTTCAACGCGTTGTTGCAAACCCGGGCGGCAAAATACCTGTTGCCCTACGCCTATATGAACGCCGCCTACACTCCCAGCTATGACGCCAAGGGTTGCGTGAATGCCGTTCTCGCGGCAAGCGCCACGGAAAAGCCGCTTTTCCTGGCAATGCATCTGAAATCCACGCACTGGCCGTGGGAGAGCCGTCATGTCCGCGCCAAAGTGGAAGACAACAATCCGTGGCTCGCCAGTTATCTGAGCGTCCTGCCAGTGGCGGATTGGCAGATTCGTGACGTGCTGGCGGGTCTTGCGCATCAGGGCGCGTTGCAAAATGCGCTGGTGATTCTGATGTCGGATCATGGCGAAGGATTGAGCCAAGTGGAAAAAAAACTGGATAGCATGCCCGGTACGCCCAGCGTAGTGAGTACCGGGCATGGCGCCGATCTGTTGAGTGATCACCAGAATCGCATTCTGCTGGCGACGCTGACGTTTCGAAACGGCAAAATCGTCAATGCGCCGGAAGTCGTGGCAAAACAGGTTTCCCTATTGGACATCAAGGCGGCGCTTACGCATTTCCTTGCGCAGGGAGAAGCGCGCATACAGGCCAATGATCCCTGCCTTCTTGTGGAAACAGGGCTGCGCTTCAAGGCGGCGGAAGGTCTGGCCAAACCGGACAACCAGGAACTGCTGGCGGAAGTCGGCAACAAATATGATGTCAGCGCGGGAGGCTTGCAGCAATTGGCGGAGGGCGCCTTGCCGGGTTTATTGGCATCCAAGAATATCGGGGTGCGTTGCGAAAAACGCATCACCTATTATTCGACGACAGCCCGGCAATACGTCGCTTTCACGCTGGATGACGATGGCCTGCCCGATAAACCCGTCGCGCCACCCAGGGAGGATGTGGAGCGCATTCTGCGATACGCCAAGGGCTATGGCGCGGATCTGCCGCCTTGGGAGGACAAATCGCTTCCGCCAGGAATCGCGCCGGGATTCGTTTTCTCGCGCACCATCGTGTATTAGTCTGTTCTGAAACGCGATGAGCGCCGATTTCCATCATCCGCCTGCGCGCCACGACAGCGATTCCATCAAATGGGGGAAATATGCTGGAAGAGATATTCTGCCTCTATGGGTGGCGGACATGGATTTTGCCGCGCCGCCTGCCGTGCGCAGGGCGCTGGAAAAGCGGGTGGCGCATGGCGTTTTTGGCTATGGCGCGCCCTGCCCGTCGCTAATCGACAGCATCCTCGCCTATCTGGAGAACGCCTATGGCTGGAGAATTCAATCGTCATGGATAGTTTGGTTGCCGGGCCTGGTGACGGGCATCAACGTTGCCGTGCGCAGCGTGCGCGATGCCGCAGATGATGCGGCGGGCGTACTGACCAGTATTCCGGTCTACCCGCCTTTTCTTGCCGCGCCGAAGAATGGCGCGCAGGCCTTGCGTACCGCCGCGCTCGCGCAGATTGACGGGCGCTGGACGATGGACATCAAGGCGCTGGAGGCCGCTTGCCTTCCCGGCACGAAGCTCCTGCTGCTCTGTCACCCGCACAATCCGGTCGGGCGCTGCTGGAGCCGCGCGGAACTCGCGCAGCTTGCCGGCTTTGCCGCGCGTCATGATTTGGTGGTCTGTTCCGACGAGATTCATTGCGACCTGATTCTGGATACGGACAAACGCCATCTTCCCTTCGCCATGCTGGATGAAGCAGCGGCCGAGCGCAGCATTACCCTGATGGCGCCCTCCAAGACCTTCAACATTCCCGGCTTGGGCTGTTCTTTTGCGATTATTCCCAATCCAGGGCTGCGCCAGCGCTTTTCGCGCGTCATGCAAGGCATTGTGCCGCATGTCAATATATTGGCGCTGGCGGCCTGTGAGGCGGCGTTTCGTGATTGCGCGACCTGGCGCCAAGAACTGCTCTGCCTGTTGCGGCAAAACCGGGATCGTCTGGAAGCCTTGGTTGCCGCCTTGCCCGGACTTTCCATGGCGCATGTCGAAGCAACCTATCTGGCCTGGATCGACGCCCGCGCACTTGCCCAGAGGTTGTCCTTGCCAGAAGACATGTCTCCCGCAGCCTATTTTGAAACACGCGGCCTGGGGTTTTCCGATGGCGCGGATTTTGGCGCGCCCGGCTGGGTGCGCTGCAATTTTGGCTGCGCGCCCAAACTGTTGGAACACGCGCTCGTTCGCCTTCGCCATGCCGTTGAAATCCCCGTTATTCCCGCTTGACTATACGCCCTACCATTTCGCGCTGCTGAGCCTGTTTCTGGCGATGAGCGGCTATGTGTTCGCGATGGTGCTCGCCTTCCAGCAGGTTTTCCGTTTGCCCGCGCCCCGGCGCGTCGCCTGGCTGGCGCTGGGCGCGGCATTGCTCATTTTGTTGCGGCAAAGTTGGGCGAATCTGGAATTTTCCCTTGCCACCGGCGTCTACGACCTCACCGCCGCCCTTTATGAAGTTTTGGCGGTTGGCTTGCTGGCGCTGGCGATTTCCCGTTTCGCAAAAGAGGACGCGCCCGCGTCGCCCAAAAACCCGCCTCCGTGAATAACCAATCCAGCGGACAATCATGCGCCTGCGGCCAGACGCTTTTCGTCCGCCCCAGCTCAAATCCAACGCCCAGCGTAAGCGGCGCAGGCCGCAAGGCCGCCAGGGTGCGATCGAAAAAACCGCCGCCATAGCCCAAACGATAGCCCGCCGCATCAAACGCATTCAATGGAATGACAAAAACATCGGGCTGCACGGGTTCTCCATCCAATGGCGCGGGAATGCCGCAAACGTCGGCGGCAAGCGGCGTCTGCGGCGTCCAGGCGCGAAAGACCAGCGGCGCTTGCCGGGCGATGGTCACGGGCAGGACGATGGCCGCGCCCGCCTTGCGCCAGACTTCGATGGCGGCGCGCACGTCCGGTTCGTTGTGAATCGGCCAGCAAAACGCGATGCATTTGCCGGGCGTCTGCGGGAATGCCTGCAACAAATGCGCGACGACTTGCCGTGACCACGCGGCCACCTGCGCAGGCGCGCAGGCGCGGCGGGCGGCAAGGCGCGCCGCCCGCAATGCTTGGCGGATATTCCGCGGCGTTTCGTCGGCGCTCCGGTCTTTTGCGTCTTTCATGCTATGCTGTTGCATCCATGTCGTTCGTGCCTACAGGTTCCTGATTGTACCCAATGAAGTCTTTTTTCCGTTTTTTTGTGTGCGCGGGCATTGCCGCCCTGTTGTCTCCCTTCGTCTGCGCGCAGGCGCAGGAAGATGCGGTCGATCATTTGTTCCTGGAAGCGCGCGAAGCTTTCCGCGCGGGCAATCGCGCGGCGTTGGAAGCGCTGGCCGATCCGCTTTCCGGACATGTGCTTGCGCCCTGGGTGAACTATTACCGTTTGCGCCAAGGACTGGAAAAACGCGATGAAACCACGGTATTGGCGTTCATCGAGCGCGAAAATGGCAGTTACTTGAGCGGGCGGTTGCGCGCCGATTGGCTTGCCGTGCTGGCAAAGCGGGCAAACTGGCGGCGTCTGAGCGAGCACTATCAGCAATTGGCCGCGCCCGATCAGGATGCCCGTTGCCTGTTCCTTTTGGCGCGCGTGGCATTGAAGGAAAATGCCGCGCGGCGTCAGGCCGAAGCCTTGTGGACGACGCTGCCGGAAACTCCCGAAGGCTGCCAGGCGCTGTTCGCGCGCCTGGGCGTGGAAGTCAGCGACGACCTCTATTGGCAACGGGCGCGTCTGCTGGTCGAGCAGGGCAAGATGGAGGCGGTGCGCCGGGTATTGCAGTTTTTGCCGAACGCGCAACAGCCAGATAAAAAGCAGTTCGAGCAAATCAGCAAACAACCCGCCCTCTGGCTGGCGCGGCTGAAGGCGGAGGATTTCAAGCGCGGGCGCAGTTGGCGCGAAATCGCGGCGCTGGCCATTGCCCGTCTGGCGCAAAGCGATCCGCTTGCCGCGCGATCACGTCTGGATGCTTGGCAAACGCATTTGGGACCGCAGGCCGCCGCCTGGTGCTGGGGGCAAATCGCTTTGTCTGGCGCGCGCCGTCACATGCCGGAAGCATTATCATGGTTTTCCCGCAGCAGTCCGGACGTGCGTTCCAAGGATGTCGCCGAATGGCATGTCCGCGCCGCCCTGCGTGCAAGGAATTGGTACGCCGTGCTGGCCAGCGTCCGCGTCTTGCCGAAGGAATTGCAGGAGCAACCAGCCTGGATTTACTGGCAGGCGCGCGCGCACAAGGAAGTCGGGCATTTCGCCCTGGCGCACGAACAGTTCCAGCAATTGCGCGGACAGGCGAACTTTTACGGCAATCTGGCGGACGAAGAATTGAAGCAGCCCATCCGCATCCCGCCGCCCGCCGAGCCGCCAAGCGATGCCGAGATGCGCGCCGCGCGCGCGCATCCGGGGCTGTTGCGCGCGTTAGCACTATTGCGCCTGGACTTGCGCATCGAGGGCGTACGCGAATGGAACTGGGTCATCCGCGACATGGATGATCGCCAACTATTGGCCGCCGCGCATTTCGCCTATGAGCGTCAGGCATATGATCGCGCCATCAATACCGCGGAACGAACCCGCGAACAGCACGATTATTCGCTGCGCTTTCTCGCGCCTTTTGCAAGCCAGGTGCGTTCTGCCGCGCAAGAGCAGGCATTGGATGACGCTTGGGTTTACGGTCTGATGCGCCAGGAGAGCCGTTTCATTGTCCAGGCCAAGTCCTCGGCGGGCGCTTCCGGCCTGATGCAGTTGATGCCCGCTACCGCCAAATGGGTCGCCCGGAAAATCGGCCTGAAGGATTACGACCACAAACGGGTAAACGATACCGAAATCAATCTGCTTTTGGGCACCGCCTACATGCGAATGGTATTAGAGAGCCTGCACCAGCATCCGGTGCTGGCCTCTGCCGCCTATAATGCCGGCCCCAGCCGCGCCCGCGCCTGGAGCGCGAACACGCCACTGGAAGGCGCCATCTACGCCGAGACCATTCCGTTTACCGAAACGCGCGATTACGTCAAAAAGGTCATGAGCAACGCGGTTTACTATTCCATCCTGTTTACTGGCAAGCCTGCTTCCCTGCGCGAACGCCTGGGCGAAGTGCCCGCCCGCGGCGGCTAGGCGCGCAGCCATGCCCTGTATTCTTTTTCGTCGATCACCAATTCCTTGGGGGCGGATGTCCATTTGCCGTTTTCCTCCATGATCTCATACGCCTCGACGATCAAAGCGCCTTGTGCCCAGCGGATGAATTCCACGCTGTCGTACCGGTCATAGCCGCCGTCGAGGGCTTCCTGCGCATCCACCCATTTCGTCTCTTGCAGGGGATTTTTGAAATCCAGGAGATGAAGACCGTTGGGGCAGGCCCAAAAGCAGCCGGAAACCGCCAAGACATCATTTTCAGGGTTGTGGTGTACTCCCGTCCAGATGAAGCCCTCTTCAGGAACGTAAAGGAATTCCTTCTTGTCGGTCAGATCGAACACGCCATAGCCATGGAGATCGACCCGAAAGAGGAGATACAGATGCCCATTGCCATGACGGATCATTTCGATAAATTCGCAATCGTCGTCCAGATTGCGGTAACGGTAGACTTCCATGCCGGAAGGATCGAACACGACGGTTTCGCTCGTGTGCAGATGGCATTGTTCCACCACTGCCGCGTAACGGCGCCTGGCCGCCGTATATCCATCCCGAAGCAAGAGGGTCTTCTTCTCCTGGAGATTTTCCGGCGCGAACACGACGGCGCGTTTTCCGCATTGTTCCCGATAGCCGGACACATAGGCGATATTGGCCATGCCGGTCATGGTTTTTCCCTTATTCGTCGATCATCCATTTTTCTTGCTTTTGACAAGTAGAGATAATTTTCATAGGAGAAGACGCATCTTCTGTTCGGGAATCCTATCGCGACGGTATTTTCGTCCGACGGATAGAAAAAATCATCCCATGCGCTCGCCAGGATGGAAGGATGACACAAAGCTCCGCAAGCGGGTCCCCATAGGGAAATCATGAAGCTGGAACTTGTAAAAAACTTTTCAAGTTTTTGCCTTGTGTGGGAAAAGTCATGCGCATCCGTATTGATAACGCAGAATTGATGTAAAAAGATATATTCGCTTCTGTCCATCAGAAACAGATGATGCTTGTCGGACACAAAATCGTTCCATATCTTGCGCGACATGTCGCCATTCAAGAAAACAATTGATTTTTTCTGTTCATCGGAAAGTCTGCAATCCTTATCCGCGAACCTGTAACAGATTTGATGCGGTTTCATCTTTCTTGCTTCCCATGAAGAATATCCTCTCTTGCGGGATGCCATAATTCCGCATGTTGTTCAGCAAGTTTTTCTTTCACGGTGTTTATGAAGTCAATTGGCCTTGCGCGTTCAACTACCTTGGGCATGACCTCCTCGATTTTCTCGAAAGCATAGTTGATTATCTTGGCGTCGTTTGTCTTGATGCCATACGCTACGAGATGCGCGATAAAACATTCAAACCCTCCTGGCCAGAAATAATATAATTTTTTCATGAACCCCCCTATGGTGTTTTCAATATTCGCTGCGGGAAGAATATAGTTCTGTTCTGCCTCCTTCATTCGCTCATAAAGTTCCTCCGCATAGCGATCCGCATCATCAACAGAATCGACATATAGTATGCCATTATCTCTGATAGGCTTTCCGGAACCAATCCCAACCCCAACAAAATGGCTTGAATAATTGGAAATATTGTAATATTCTTCATACTTTGTTCCTTTCAGCAAGGCATGCATGATATGGGACAATTCCTTATACACGATGGAAATATAGCAGCCAGCGGAATAACTTCCCCTGCCGGAAAAGGAGCAGGTAAACTCACAGAAATAACTGTCATCATCCCGATGGAAATAAAAAACCTCCGGCTCTGTGCCCACATTGATTCGGATGAACCCATCCTGCTGGCAGAGTTTGGCAATGGCTTTTGCGACGGCCTTGACAACCTGAACCTTACTCATTTTGCGCGCTCCTTCAACGCAATATTCTACCAGTTTTCGCTTCGGCTTTCGCCACGCATTGCGGTATTCGCCTTCAGGCGCATTTCAGCGTCAATTCGAAGCGCACGCCATCTTTTTCGTTGAAGGCGCGGATCGTGCCGC
>JAITRP010000038.1 GCA_031288305.1 Zoogloeaceae bacterium | reverse complement strand
ACCGATAGCTTTTGCCGTTTGAAACTCCGCGTAACGCTTCATGTCGCTTACCATATTCATATTGGCAAGTGAATCTATATGTTTCAGCACTTCGTCGGGCAGCGTCACGGAGGTGATGACAAACTGCGTAAGCGTCAAGCCAAACTGCGCGAAATAAGGCGCGATAAGAGGCTCTATCTTTTTGCTAAGATCGGCAATATTGCCCGCGACTTGCATAACGGGTATCTTTTCGCGCGCCAAAATCTCGCCGAACTTCGGAGCTATGAAATCCCGCAATTGCGCTTGCAGCTCAAATATCGTAAGACGTTTATACGTGCCCGCGTATTGCTTGAAAAAGAGCGCGGCGTCATTTATTTGTATATCAAAACTCCCAAAAGCTCTGACGCGCACGTTTCCAAACTCGCCGTCTTGCATCAAAATGGGTGCTGGCGTTCCCCATTTGTTGTTGATGAATTGGTTTGTATTGAAGAAGTATATATCGGCTTTATACGGGCTTTTGAAGCCGTGTTTCCAGCCTTTGAGTTTGGTAAAAACAGGGATATTTTCCGTGTTTAGCGTATGTATCCCGCTTGTGAAAATATCGGCGATTTGCCCCTCGCACAGAAACATCACCGCTTGACTCTCTCTGACGGTCAATTTCGCGCCGTTTAATATCTCGCACGCCTCATCCGTGAACTTCCACATCAGCAGATTCGGGTCGGGAGTTACACTCTCGATAATCTCAACAAAAGGAATTTCCATACGTGATCCCGGTCAGACTCTCGGTTAGACAGATGTCTTGGATTGCATCTGGCATTTTTTGGATAATACCACGCCTTGATGTTTTTTTCAAGGGGCATTATTTACGGATAAATACTGGATCCATGCGGAAAGCGACATTGCCAGGGTGATCGAACTGGCGTCAACTCCTGAGGGATTGGCCATGACGAAGAAAATCAAGATCGGGAACCTGAAGCGTTTCGATGTCGCCGAGATCTGGACAGCGATGACGCGATCGCCGAGTGTCTGGACATCGCGCTGTGGAAGACAATACCCCTTTGCCTGCCGCCGCGCTGGGCGGCATTGCCTGTGCGCGGGCATGACGGAGCTTGCCCGCGCCTTGGCGTTTCGGCGGCGGCATGAGAAAGCCCTGGACGCTTCGTCCCTTCGTCTTGCTCTCCCGCCATTTCCCGTGATCGCCGTGTTAGAATCCGCCTCCTTGTGATTTTGTGTGGCGGTTTTACGGTTTCATGTCCGACGATAATTTTCTGGTCACTGTCGAAAACCTGCAATTCGATTATGGCGGCAAGCCGGTTCTGCGGGGAATCAACATGCGGATTCCCAAGGGGCGGGTGGTGGCCATCATGGGCGGGTCGGGTTGCGGCAAGACGACCTTGTTGCGCTTGATTGGCGGCCAGTTGCGTCCCACGGCGGGCAGTGTGCGGGTGGCGGGCGAGGCGATCGACGAAATGCGGCACGCCCGGCTTTACGCCTTCCGGCGGCGCATGGGGATGCTGTTTCAGTTCGGCGCGCTGTTTACCGATCTTTCGGTATTCGACAATGTGGCGTTTCCCCTGCGCGAACATACGGATTTGCCGGAAGAGATGATCCGCGACCTGACCCTGATGAAGTTGCAAGCCGTGGGATTGCGCGGGGCGCGGGATTTGATGCCCAACGCGCTTTCCGGGGGCATGGCGCGCCGCGTGGCGCTGGCGCGGGCAATGGCGCTGGATCCGGCGCTCATCATGTATGACGAACCCTTTACTGGCTTGGACCCGATTTCCCTGGGGGTAATCGGACAGTTGATCCGGCGGTTGAATGACGCGTCGGGCGCGACTTCCATCATGGTGACGCATGACGTGCAGGAATCGCTGCAGATGGTGGATTACATTTATTTCATTTCCGAAGGCCGGGTGGCGGCGGAAGGCGCGCCGGAGGAAGTGCGCGCTTCCGCGGATCCGCTCGTGCACCAGTTCGTCACGGCCAAGGCGAATGGTCCTGTGCCCTATCATTTCCCCGCGCCGGATATGGCGGCGGATTTTTTGGGGGCGGCGCATGTCTAGGATATTGGATATGCTGCGTTTCCTGGGCGAGCGGGCGGTCAATCGCGTTTGGCGGCTTGGCTGCGCCAGCCGGTTTTTCCTGGCGGTGCTGGTGAAGTCCGGCGCGGCGTTGTCGCGTTTTCCGTTGCTCTTGCGGGAAATCTGGTTCGCGGGCGTGTTGTCCTTGCTCATCATCCTGGTTTCCGGCCTGTTTGTCGGACTGGTGCTGGGCTTGCAGGGTTACGAGATTTTGCAGCGTTATGGTTCGGCGCAGGCGCTGGGGACGATGGTGGCGCTGTCGCTGTTGCGTGAACTGGGGCCGGTGGTGGCCGCCCTGCTGTTTGCCTCGCGCGCCGGTTCGGCCATCGCCGCCGAAATCGGTTTGATGAAGGCCACCGAGCAGTTGAAGGCGATGGACATGATGGCGGTCGATCCGGTGGCGCGCGTGGTCGCGCCGCGTTTCTGGGGCGGCGTCCTTTCCATGCCGATTCTGGCGATGCTCTTTTCCAGCATGGGCATCCTGGGCGGCTGGCTGATCGGCGTGGTCTTTCTTGGCGTGGATGATGGCGCGTTCTGGTCCTCCATGCAGGCGTCGGTGGATTTTCGCTATGATGTCTGGAATGGCGTTTTCAAGAGCGTCATTTTTGGCGCGGCGGTATCGCTCATTGCCGTTTTCGAAGGCTACGACTCGGAACCCACGGCGGAAGGCGTTTCGCGCGCCATCACCCGTACCGTGGTCACTTCGGCGCTTGCCATTCTGGTGCTGGATTTTGTATTGACCTCTTTCATGTTCAGAGGAATGCTATGAAACGCTCCGTTCTCGATCTCTGGGTCGGTTTTTTCGTCGCCATTGGCATTGGCGCGCTGCTGTTCCTGTCGCTCAAGGTGAGCAGTTTTTCCGGCATGGACCAGAAAGACGCCTATACCGTGAGCGCGCGCTTCGACAACATCGGCGGTCTCAAGGTCAAGGCGCCGGTGCGCAGCGCGGGCGTGCTGGTGGGAAGGGTGGCGGACATCCGCCTGGATGCCGAAACCTACGAGGCGCTGGTGGAAATGCGCATCGACAGCCATTATGTCTTCCCGGCGGACAGCTTTGCCGCCATCTATACGTCGGGACTCCTGGGCGACCAGTATGTCGGCCTGGAAGCGGGCAGCAACACGGAAAAGCGCCTTGCGGACGGCAGCGACATCAAGAAAACCCAGTCCGCCGTGGTGCTGGAACAACTGATTAGCCAATTCCTCTTCAACAAGCCGGCGGAAGGGCAGGATGCGCCATGAAATCCGTTCATTTCCTTTGCGCGATTGCCTCCTTGACGCTCTTGACCGGCGGCTGCGCGAGTCAGGCGCAGCGCGCGCCCATCGCGGCGGATCCGTTCGAGGGCTTCAATCGCGCCATGTTTTCCGTGCACCGGGAAGTCGATTCCGTGGTCATGAAGCCTCTGGCCAAGGGCTATGATCGCGCCGCGCCGCTGCCCGCCAAGGCGAGCATCGGCAATTTTTTCGATAACCTGCGCGATCTGGGGCGCGGCGGCAACGCCCTGCTGCAAGGCAAGGGCGAGGCGGGCGCGACGGGACTGGCGCGGCTTCTGGTCAATTCCACGCTGGGTATCTTTGGCCTCTTCGATGTCGCCAGCGAAATGGGGCTGGAAGCGGGCAACGAGAGTTTCGCGCAAACGCTGACGCAGTGGGGCGCGCCATCCGGCCCCTATCTTTTCCTGCCGCTCCTGGGGCCAAGCACGCCGCGCGATCTGGCGGGCTGGGCGGTGGATCAGGGCGTCTATCCGCTCTGGCGGCACGTAGACGACCATCCGGCCTTGCGCAACTCGCTGGCCGCCACCAACCTGGCTCACCAGCGCGCCTTGTTGTTGCCCCTGGATCGCATGCTGGATGAGGCTTCCCTCGATCCGTACGCCTATCTGCGCGACGCCTACCTGCAACGCCGCATTGCCGTGGAGGAAGAGGACGCGTATACGGATACAAGGGAAGCCGGGAACGCGGACGTTCATTGAACTTTTTTTGCCCAAGGAATCTACCCCATGTCTATTTTTCGCTTCCTGACGATTGTTGCCGCCAGCCTGCTGGCAGGTTCCGTTCTTGCCGGGGAAGGCGCGCCGGCAGCGGCGCAGTTGCCTCCGGACGCGCTGGTGCAGAGCGTCACCGAGGATGTCCTGAAGCTGCTCAAGCAGAATGGCGGCAAGGAAGGCAATACGCAAAAAACCATTGACCTGGTGGAAGCCAGGGTATTGCCGCATTTCAATTTCCATCACATGACGGCGCTGGCGGTGGGGCGCGAATGGAACAGGGCCAGCGCGCAGCAAAAGGATATGCTGGCGCGGCAGTTTCACGATTTGCTGGTGCGCACCTACGCCAACACGGTGACTTCCTACCGCGAGCAAAAGGTGCGCTACAAACCTTTCAAGATGAAGCCGGAGGATACGGATGTACGGGTGCGCACCGAAATCCTGCAACCTGGCGCTCGTCCCGTACAACTGGATTACAGCCTGGAAAAGATGGACGGCGGCTGGAAAGTCTATGACGTGACGGTCGCGGGCGTGAGCCTCGTCATCAATTATCGCGCCAGTTTCGGCGAGGAAATCCGCAAGGGCGGCATCGACGGCCTGATCAAGGCGTTGCGCGACAAGAACGCCTCGCTGAAAAAAGACGCGGGAAAGCCATGATCCGTCCTGATGCCGACGGCCGTCTTCGCGTGGAAGCGCCCATGACGCTGGAAAACGCCCGTCCATTGTTGCAGGCCGGGGAAGCGGCATTGCGGGCGGCATTGCGGGCGGGAGAAAAAAAATGCGTGCTGGAGTTTTCCGGCGTACTCCGCGTGGATTCTTCCGGCTTGGCGGTGCTCCTGGCGTGGCAGCGCCTTTGCCGGGCGCAAGGCGCGTTGCTGCGCCTTGCGGGCGCGCCGGAAAACCTGCGTTCGCTGGCCGATCTCTACGATCTCAATCCGCTCTTCGAGTGGGCGTAGTATTTCGTCATGCTGGATGAACCCTGTGAAACTCAAAATGCCTGAAGACAGGGCAAACGCTCCCGTCCCCCTCCCCCCTTGCGAGGGATGTGTCAGGGGAGAGGGGAGATCTACACCGTTCAGCGGCTTTGCCCTTCTGAACCGCCCCCTCTCCCGGCGCTGCGCGCCACCCTCCCCCGCAAGGGAGGAGGGCAGGAGGGCTTCCGGCGGCGGCGGTCACGCCGGAATCGCGTTGATTCAACATGACTGACGAGCAGGAGCGCGGCGCGCAATGTCTTCTTCCGGCGGCATGAAACCCAGCGACATCGTTCGGTATCTGGATCGATACGTGATTGGCCAGAATGAGGCCAAGCGGACGCTGGCGGTGGCGGTATATACGCATCGCCGCAAGCTGTCGCTGGGGCGCGATAATGCTACAGGCATGGACAAGAGCAATGTGCTGATCGTCGGCCCCACGGGCTGCGGCAAGACCCTGTTGTGCGCGACGCTGGCGCGGCAGCTTGCCATTCCCTTCGTCACCGCCGACGCCACCGTGCTGGCGCAAAGCCAGTATGTCGGCCAGGAAATCGAGGCCATCCTGGCGCGTTTGCTGGAACGCGCCGGTGGCGATCTGCGACAGGCCGAGCAGGGCATCGTCTTCATCGACGAAGTCGACAAGCTGAGGATGGCGGATAGCGGCAAGAGGGCGGCGGCTTCCGGAGAAAGCGTACAGCACGCGCTCTTGAAAATCATGGAAGGCTATCCTGTGCATTTGCCCGATGGACGCGCCATCGATACCAAGGGCATCCTCTTCATCTGCGGCGGCGCGTTCGTCGATTTGGAACGGATCATGGAGCGCACGCGCAGCTATGGCTATATCGCCACCACAGAGGGAGATGACGCCAAGATACTGGAGCGTCTGAATAGCCGCGTCAAGCCAACGGATCTGGTGGAATTCGGCCTGATTCCGGAATTTACCGGGCGTCTGCCCATTGTCGTCCGCGTCCAGCCGCTTTCCCGCGAGATGCTGGCGCGCGTCATGGTGGAGCCGCATGACGCGCTCTACCGGCAATTCCAGGCCATTTTGGCGGAAGAGGGCGTACGGCTTGTCGTCGCGCCGCGCGTTTTTGAGCAGATTGCGGACATCGCGCTGGAATACAAGGCTGGCGCGCGCAGTCTGCGCGGGATTTTCGAGGAACTGTTGACGCCGGTGCTGTTCGTCATTCCCGACCGGCCGGAAGTCAAACAGGTGCACATCCGCTCCCTGTACGAAGCGCCGGTGTTTGTGGGTGAACAGGAAGTTTCCGGAAATTCGGGCGGGGCCAGTCGGATCCCTTCTGACTGATCAGAAGACAGAAGACAGAGCGACCGCTGACGCGGCCTTTGTCGTTTGTACTCTGTGATCAGAAAATCCGCGCCAATGGACTGCGGGATCACAGAACCACAAAGCGAGCGTAGCGAGCGCTCTGTCCTCTACTTGCCGTCCTGGCACATGTCGGCTTCGCTGGCCAGTTTGCAGCCTTTCTGCATGTAGATTTCCGCTTGCGCGAAATCCTGTGGCACCCACTTGCCGGCGAAATAGAACAAACCCACGCTCAGGCAGCTATGGCCCTCGTTTCTTTCGCAGCCTTTTTTGTAATAGGCAAACGCCTTCTTGCGATCCTCCACGACAAGCTTGCCTTCCTCATGAAATTTTCCCAGTCGGCGACAGGATTCGCCATGACCATTATCGCAGGCCTTTTCGAATAATTGCAGCGCCTGTTTCGTGTTTTCCTTTACACCTTCTCCGTGCTGGTAACTGAAAGCCAGACGGTAACAGGCTTCGCCCTCGCCGCTGTCGCAGGCTTGGGCGTACAGGTTGTTGGCTTTTTCGTACAATTGCTGCGATTTTCTGGCGTCCTTCCTGACGCCTTCGCCATATTTGTACAGCCCGCCCAGAGCTTTGCAACTTTCGCTGTTCCTCTGGTTACAGGCTTTCTCGTAGAGCGTCGCGGCCTTTTTGCGATCCATGGGTACGCCTTGTGCGTGTTCATACTGGCGGGCAAGCTGGTGACAGGCCTTGTCATGCCCGGCGTTGCAGGCCTTGGCATAGAGACTTGCCGCCTTCTTGTCCTGATGCGCAAGCTGCGCTTTTTGGGCTTCCTCGAAATCGTCGGCCAGCGCGGCGCGAGGACAGAGCGTCGCGCCCATCAGCACGGAAAACAGCAAAACGCTGAAAATGTCTTTCATCTCATGCGACTCCTCGTGGCAAAAATGGATTCCAGCCTGGAACGCAACGGGTCATGAATCCGGTTCTTTCGACGCGTCTTCTAGTTCTTTTTTCAGTTCCTGCGCGAGTTCCTTGGCAGATTCATTGAGTCTTCCGATAAATTCCCTATATTCCTCACTGGTGGTGAGTAACATTTCACAGGCGTCCTCGTTTTCCCGTTCGCATCCTGTCGTAAAATACTCCTGCGCTGTTTTCTCGTCTTTCTCTGCGCCGCCTTTGCCTTCGAAGTGAAACAGTCCCGCATATGCGCAGCTTTTGCCGTCCTTGTGCGTACAGCCTTTTTTGTAATAGGAAAAGGCTTTCCTGCTGTCCTGTTTCATCCGTTCGCCGTTGTCGTAGAGCGCGCCAAGATGGAAACATCCTTCTCCGTCACCATCCGCGCAGGATTTTTCATGATAGCGTATTGCCATCGCGTACAATTCAGCGGCTTTTTCAGCATTTTTCTGGAGGACATTGCCATTTTCGTACAGATTTCCCAGGCGCTCGCATCCGCTGCCGTTTTCCTTGGCGCAGACTTTTTCATACAATGCCGCGGCTTTGGCGTAGTCCTGCCGGAGGCTGCCATCGCCTTCCTCATATGCTTCTGCCGTTTCAAGACAGATTTTACTGTCTTTCGTATCGCAGGCTTTTAGATGATGCAAAAAGGCTTTTTCGTATAATGCTTCGGCCTTTTTGCGGTCGGTCTTGCCGATGCTGCCTTCTTCATGCAGCATCCCCAATCCGCTGCATCCTTCTCCATTTTCGTTGTCGCAACTTTTTTCATACAATTGCGCGGCCTTGGCGTAATCGCGCCGAACGAAATCACTGTTCTCATAGAGCCTGCCCATGAGATTGTAGCAGCGATTGATGTCTTCTTCATTCGCGCAGGACTGCACACGATACGTAAAGGCTTTTTCATACAGGGCATGCGCCGTTTTACTATTCTTTTCCACGCCATTGCCCTGTGCATGCAATTCCCCAAGACTATCGCAGCCGTTGCCATTCTTGTTGTTGCAGCTTTTTTCATACAGCCGCGCGGCCTTGCTGTAATCCTGTTTGATTTCGTCGCCATTTTCATAACTTGCCCCCAGGCGGTTGTAACAGGCATTGAGGTCTTCGTCCTCGCTGTCTTCCTCCGCGCAGGATTGTTCGTAATAGACGAAAGCCTTTTCATGCAGGGCGCGGGCGGTTTCCTCGTTTTTTTCCACGCCGTTGCCTTCATCATGCAATATGCCAAGATTGTTGCAGCCTGCCCAATCCCCGCCGTCGCAGGCTTGCGCATACAGCAGGGCGGCTTTGGCGTAGTCTTGTTCCACGCCTTCTCCGTCCGCATGCATTGCGCCCAGATTGTTGCATCCCGTGAAGTATCCGCCATCACAGGCTTTCCGGTAGAATTGGGCGGCTTTTGCATCATCTTCCGGAATGCCGTCCGCCATGTCATACATGCGGCCAAGAGCGTAGCATCCTTCGGAACTGCCGTTTTCACATGCTTTTGCAAAGAGCTTCGCCGCCGTTGCATACTCGCTCGCGTCGTAGGCGGCTCTGCCCTGGCGGAGCAGATCGCCGACAGAGGGGCGCGCGCATGCAAAAAGCGCCATGCTCATGACGGCGGGGATCAGCAGGGCGCTGAAAACGTTTTTCATCGTAAAACTAACTCCGGTTTGAAACCCCGCCCGGAAGAATCGGCGCGGAGGTTGAGACCCCGGCCTGAAGGCCGGGGGATCAATCCGTAGCCATTGGGGAGGGGAGAGAAACCCCTTCCCAATGACGTTAGACCGGCAGCCCTGAAGGGCTGCCGCTAATTTCTTGCTGTT
>JAITRP010000178.1 GCA_031288305.1 Zoogloeaceae bacterium | reverse complement strand
TCAGACGTGTGCTCTTCCGATCTGTAACAACCTTACGCGCGCGCCGTGCACACACGACGAATCGGCATCGGGAAGCGGGCGGAAGGAAGAGAAAAGCAACATGTACTGGCTTTTTTCGTCAGAGAAAACAAGGACAAACAGGGATGGATGGTTACAGAAAACAGGACGCCGCGCAAGTATACTTTGAAATCAGCGATCAGTGCTCAACCTGCGCAACCCGCCATTGTGGTCACAGACTACAGACCACAAAGCGCGCCTGCCCTCTCTTCTGCGCACATCTTTCGCAAGTGGGCGAGAGGCGGCAGATGGCGTTTCGCCCATGGAAAACTGGCGCGCACTGTCCCGCAGTGTCCTTGTCACCCGTTCTTTCCTCCTAATCGCGCCCTTTCGTGGGTACAAAAAGCGGCTACCCTGCGTTGGCCTCTATCCAACGCTGCCACATGCCCCGAAACGCCTGTTCCAGGCTACGGGCCATACGGGGAGCGTCCATCAGGGGACTGGCCTGCATCCGTTCGCGCAGGTTGGCGCGCAGGGCTTTTAAACGCGGGGGATCCTGGCTCAAGGCGATGGCGATGTCGACGTAATCTTCTGGCGTTTCCGCGATCAGTTCGTCCAGGTCGACGTTTTTCAGGATGATGCGTCCCATGCGCGAGACCAGCGCGTCGCCCGGCCAGGTGACGAAGGGCACGCCCATCCAGATGGAATCATAGCCGGTAGTGCCGCCGTTGAAGGGAAAGGGATCAAGGCAGAGGTCGGCTTCGTTGTAGCTGTCGAAATAGGTCAGCAGCGGGGCCATTCCCCGGATGTCCAGGCGTTCCGGAGCGATGTCGTGCCGGGCGAACTGGCTTTCGACGTAGGCTTTGAAGGTTTCGTCCTGTCCGCCGCGCGCAACCAGGACGAGACGAGTTTGGGGCGCGCGCGTCAAAATCTCGCTCCAGAGCCGGATGGCGTGTTGGCTGACCTTGCGGAAATTGTTGAGACAGGCGAAAGTGAAGGGGCGGTCAAGGCGTTCGCAAGGCAAACCCGGTTGCATGGGCGCGTTCGGGATATTGGTGCGCACGCCGTAACAATCGGCCAGCGGCCAGGGTGTCTCGGTACACCACGCCCCTTTTTCCAGCACCGGATCCGGAGGTATGAAAATGTAATCCATGACGGACAGGCCGCTGGTGCCGGGGAAGCCCAGCCAGGTAACCTGAATGGGCGCGGGCTTGCGCGCCATGACCAGGAGGCGGTGGCCTTCGGTAGCGCCGTTCAGATCAATCAGAATGTCGATGCCATCGGCGCGAATCAGGTCGGCAAGAGCGTCATCGCCGATGGCCTGTACTTCCCGCCATTTATCGACACTCATCTTGGCCAGGCGGGTGTTGTCGTCTTCCAGCGCGGTATTGTGGTAGAGCACGACTTCCAGTTGCCGCCGATCCAGAAAAAGCAGGAAGGGAAGGACGAAGGCGGCGACCGGATGATGACGCATGTCCGATGTCAACCAGCCGATTTTGAGACGGCGTTCGGGATCGCGGTCGCGATCGGAAAAATCGTCCTGGCGGTGGTGTTTGCGGCAGATATGTTCATCGTAGGCGCGCGCGACTCGCAGGATTTCGGCGGCGGCGTGTTCGGAAGAATGCAGGATGGTCCACAGATAGTTCGAATAGGCCGTTTCGGATTCCGGCGCCAGTTCCAGCGCGCGCCGGTAGTATTCGATAGCTTCCATGCCGCGCGCCTGATCGTTGCACCAACCGCCCATGTTGATCAGGGCGCTGACGTGTTCCGGGTCCTTTTGCAGGACTTTTTCCGCCGTCTCCCTTGCCAGCGCGCTTTTGCCTTGCTTAGCGTAGACCACGAACAGACTGTTCAGGGCGCTCAGGTTATCGGGATTGCGTTCCAGGCTCATTTCCAGGTTTTCCTGCGCGACATCCAGATTGTAGCGTTTGACGAACAGATAGCCCAGTTGTTCCAGAATCCAGTCTTCCGGAACGCCCATTTCGTTGGCGCGCACCATGGCGTCTACCGCGCCCACGGCGTCGCCGCCCAAGGTAAGCGCCAGCGCCAGACGGGCTTGCAGGAATTTGGAATCCGGTTTTTTTTCCACCGCCATGCCGAACAAACTTGCCGCCTTGCGCCAGTTGGCGCGCGCCGTTTCCAGTTCCCCGGCCAGTTGCAGGGTAGAAGCCAACTGCGGCGCCAGGACAAAAAGATGTTCCAGGCATTCTTCCGCTTCCGCGAGGCGACCCTTGTCCAGATGCAGGTGTCCGAGCGACAGCCAGGCATCGGGATAACGCGGGTCCATGCGTGTCGAGCGCTTGAAGGCCGCCAGCGCCGCGTCGACTTCGCCAACGCTCTGCGCCGCCAGTCCCAACAGACAAAAATGCGCTGCCTGGGGATGCGGATGGCGCACGAGTTCCTGGAGAATTTCGTAGGCTTCGAGCCATTTTTCCGCCGCCACATACACGCCGCTCAAACTCGCCAGAATGTTGATATCCTTGGGCGCCTTGCGGCGCGCGGCATTGAGGAGCCGGATGCCGTCTTCCGCGCGTTTTTCGCGCCCATAGACTTCGCCCAGGCGTTGCAGGTAGCGCGGCACATCCGGATTGAGGCGCGCGGCTTCTTCCAAAAATTGCAGAGCGGTGTCCGGCTGTCCGATAGCCAGCGCCACCTCGCCCAAGCCAAACCAGCCGGCATGCGCTTCCTTGTCCAGCGTTACGGCTTCCTCAAAAAGCGCTCCCGCCGCCGCGAAATCTTTTTGCGCCAGCGCCTTTTTTCCTTTGCCGATTTTGCGTCTTGCTTTTTCAGACATGGTGATTTTTCCCCAAAAGAGCGCGCAGTTTATCCGCTTTTACCAAATGCAAGAAATTTCCGCACGACGGCAGGATTTGCCTTCCATATTTCCGCTTCTTGGGCATGACTTCACTAACCATATGATTTTAAATCATAAAATACTCTGGCATGGCTCATGCTTTTATATTCGCCAGGATGCCCGGCACGTTTTCTGTGGCGTCAGGCTGATTCATTTTCTCTCAAGGAGAACGCAATGCCACAAATCATCAATACCAATATTCCCTCCCTGAACGCGCAGCGCAACCTGAACTCTTCCCAGGGGGCATTGAGTCAGGCTTTGCAACGGTTGTCTTCCGGTCTGCGCGTAAACAGCGCCAAGGATGACGCGGCGGGCCTGGCGATCGCCTCGAACATGGATTCGCAGTCGCGCGGCATGGTCGTGGCGATGCGCAACGCCAACGACGGCATTTCGGCGGCGCAGACGGCGGAAGCGGGCTACAACGCCATCGGGCAGCACCTGCAGCGGATGCGCGAACTGGCGGTGCAGGCGGCTTCCGGGCAATACGAC
>JAITRP010000157.1 GCA_031288305.1 Zoogloeaceae bacterium | reverse complement strand
CTCTTGGCCGCCGCGTCCAGCATGCCCTCGATCTGATTCAGCCGCTCCTTCGCCAGATCAAACGCCCGCGTATAGTACGCCGCGTCCAACGCCGCCTTCACCGCGCGCGCCTCACACGTCGCCTTGTAATCCCCGGTCAGCCGCTTGCAGGCGTCGTACTTCTTCACCGCATCATAAATCGCCCTTGCCTCCCCTGTCAAGCCGCTTGCGCCCATCTTGCGCACCTTGTCATACACATTCTTCCAGTCCTCCGGCAGATAATTCCGGAGCCTCGGATCCATGAACAAGGTTCTGAGCGGCGCGGCAAAGCTCTTGCAAGCCGCAAGGCCGCATTTTGCCGCGCGAAGCCAGTTTTCCGCGGCCTTGGGGTCTTTTTTTGCCGCCTCCCTGATTGCGTAAACCCGCGCATTCAGGTAAAACCCCCTGAACCCTTTGCGGAAACTGCTCATGTCCCCACCCTCATCGCCCGGATTCTCCGTCATCATCTGCAGCATAGACGCGCTCAAGTTCGCGCAGGCCAGCATGAACTACGAGCGTCTGCTGGCGGGGTACCCGCATGAAATCATCGGCATCCACGACGCGCGCTCGCTGGCGGAGGGCTATAACCGGGGCATGGCGCAATCCGTCGGCGACATCCTGATTTTCTCGCATGACGATGTGCTCATCCTCGACGCTGATTTCGCCGCCAAGATCAGCGCGCGCCTGAAAAACCACGATCTGTTGGGGTTTTGCGGCACGGACCTGCTGCTGGCCGCCGGCTGGACAGCCGCGGGACAGCCGCATGTTTTTGGCGCAATCGCCCATGTCGTGGAACACGCCCTGGCGCTGAGCGCGTATGGCGTCAAGGATTGGCCGGTGACCGGCAACATTCAGGCGCTGGATGGTCTTTGCCTGATGGCGACCCGTGAGGCCGCGCTGGCCACGAAGTTTGACGCGGACACCTTCGACGGGTTCCATCTTTACGATTTGGATTTCAGTTTTTCCGCTCACCTTGCCGGGCATCGTCTGGGCGTTTGCTGTGACATTCCAGCGATTCACGCTTCCGCAGGAGATTTCGGCTCGCCGCAATTTGCCCGCTACGCCCGGCGCTTCAAGCAAAAATACGCCGCGCTCCTGCCTTCGGCGAGGCCCATTGCCGGAGTCAAGGGAAAAGCCGTGAGGCTTTCCGGGCATCGCGCCGTCCTCGACGCCTGGAAGGAAGACATCTTGAGACGCGCGACGTATCCGCGCCAGTCCGCGCATGAATCTGCCCGCACGGCAGACGCCTGACATGGAACATAATTTTTCCCTCATCACCACCATTGCCGCCGGTTTTGGCATCGCGCTGGCATTGGGTTTTCTGGCGACGCGCCTGCGCTTTTCCGCCATAGTCGGCTATCTCGTGGCGGGCGTGATCATCGGGCCGGGAACGCCGGGATTCGTGGCGGACACGGAAATCGCCATGCAACTGTCGGAAATCGGCGTGATGTTGCTGATGTTCGGCGTGGGGCTGCATTTTTCGCCGGGCGAACTCTTGAGCGTACGGCGCATCGCCATCCCCGGCGCGCTGACGCAGATGGGGCTGGCGACGGCGCTGGGCGCGACGCTGGCACGATTCTGGGGCTGGTCGTGGGGCGAAGCCCTGGTGTTGGGGCTGTCGCTGTCCTGCGCCAGCACCGTGGTGCTCCTGAAGGCGCTGGAAGCGCGCAACGCCCTGAAAACCATGAATGGTCACATCGCCGTGGGCTGGCTGGTCATGGAGGATCTGGCGACCGTGCTGGTGCTGGTGCTTTTGCCGCCGCTGGCGAACGCGCTGGGGGGCGCGGGCGCGACGGCGGAGGGATCGCTCGCCACGACCCTGATGCGCGTCCTTTTTGAAGTCGCCGCCTTCATCGCCCTGATGATGGTCGCCGGAAGACGCGTCGTGCCCTGGCTGTTGCGGCATGTGGCGCGCACGGGGTCACGCGAACTGTTTACCCTGGCGGTCATCGCCGCCGCCATCGGCATTGCCTATGGCGCGTCGGCGATGTTCCACGTCTCCTTCGCGCTGGGCGCGTTCTTCGCGGGCATGGTGATGCGCGAATCTCCTTACAGCCACCGCGCCGCGCAGGAATCCCTGCCGCTGCGCGACGCCTTTTCCGTGCTCTTTTTCGTCTCCGTGGGGATGCTCTTCGACCCGAACATCCTGCTTTCCGAACCCTGGCGCTTGCTGGGCGTGGTGACCGTCATCATCTTCGGCAAGGCGGCGGCGGCGCTGGCGCTGGTGCTGGCCTTTCGCTATCCGCTCAATACCGCGCTGGTGGTTGCCGCCAGCCTGGCGCAGATTGGCGAGTTTTCCTTCATCCTTGCGGGACTGGGGCTGAGTCTGAAGCTGTTGCCGCCCGACGGCATGAGCCTGATTCTGGCGGGCGCGCTGATTTCCATTGCCTTGAATCCCTTTGTCTTTGCCGCCATCGCGCCCTTTCAACGCTGGCTGCTGAAACGCTCGGCGCTGGCGCGGCAACTGGCGCGGCGGGAAGACCCGTTCGCGCAGTTGCCGATGAGCACGGCGCGCAAATACCTGGAAGGCCAGGTGGTGCTGGTGGGTTTTGGCCGCGTCGGCACGCGCATTGCCCACGCGCTGCAGGCAAGGGATATTCCCTATGTGGTGGTCGAACAGAACCGCGAGCGCGTCGAAGACCTGCGCAAGCGCGGATTGGCGGCCGTCTGCGGCAACGCGGCGGAACCGGCGGTGCTGATCCAGGCGCATGTCGCCCGCGCCGCCATGCTGGTGATCGCCTCGCACACGCCGATGGATGTGCGCAGCATGGCCGAAGTCGCGCGCGCCTTGAATCCCGGCATCGAAATCGTCATCCGGACGCACAGCGAGGATGAATCCGATCACGTGCGCCGGGAAAGTCTTGGCGCGGTGTTTTTTGCCGAGGAGGAACTGGCGCGCGGCATGATCCAGCATGTGCTGGAAGGCTTCAGGAAGCGGGAAATCACCAGCCATCCGCCCGATACCGAAGGAACGAATCATGCCGCGCGGCTTTAGTCTCGCGGCCTTCCTCGGCGTCGGCATCGGCGCGGCGCTGGGCGCATGGACGCGCTGGCTGCTGGGCGCGACCCTGAATCCCCTGTTGCCCGCCATTCCCCTGGGCACACTGGCGGCAAATCTCCTGGGCGGCTATCTGGTGGGCATGGCTTTGGGATTCTTTCATCTTCATGCCGAAGTCGCGCCCGCTGTGCGGCTTTTCGTCATTACCGGCGTACTCGGCGGCCTGACCACCTTTTCCAGCTTTTCCGCCGAAACCGTGGAACGCCTGCACGCCGGTCAATACGCCATTGCCTTCGCCCTGGCCGCGCTCCACCTTTTGGGATCCCTCCTCATGACCTGGCTGGGCCTGATCAGCGTCCGGTGATCGGAGGGCAGAGCGACCGCTGGCGCGGCCCTTGTCGCCAGGGATCGGTGGGGGGCGGGTTCTGATTTTGTCCGCCGTCCGGCAAACAGGCAAAGACGCCGGGCGGCGCGTGCCACGCGCTTGAGCATGACGAGGTTGGGCGGGGGGAAGTTTCTTCCCCCTGACAAGAGGGAATGAGGGGGTTGCGCCCTGCAAAGGGTTTGCGGCGGATCCGTTGCATCCAAGCCTTGGTTCCCGCTCCCCTGCCGCAAACCCCTCCCCAGCTCCCCTTGACAGGGGAAGGAGATTGCCGCGCCCCGCCCGGACAATGACGAATATGCGGCGGCGAAGCCGCCGGTGACTTTTTTTGATTCCTGATCCCTGTTGCAAAAAAACAACAAAAAGAGGGTTTTTCTCAACTATTTTGCAGAAAAATCAAATTTGACTTGCGCGGGGGGGGGGGGGGGGGATAATGCGCCCTGTTTCCCGGAGCGCGGGCAGGCGGAGGATCAAGGCGGGGAGGGGATATAAAGGGTCTCCACAGGCTTTGTCCCCTTCCATGAAAATCCGCT
>JAITRP010000148.1 GCA_031288305.1 Zoogloeaceae bacterium | reverse complement strand
GCGAAGGTGAGACCCCGGCCTGAAGGCCGGGGTTTCGACCGTAGCCATTGGGGAGGGGATGCAAACCCCTTCCCAATGACGTTAGACCGGCAGCCCTGAAGGGCTGCCGCTAATTTCTTGCTGATCTCTGGTAAACCGCAATCCCGGTCATCTTCGTCAAAAGCGAGGAGCGTAGCGATGTGGCAATCCAGGCGGCGGTTCCGTTATTTGAAATGCCGAAGCGAATAATTGAGGCCGTCTGGATTGCCACGGGCCTGCGGCCCTTGCTTTTGACGGGGCGGGGGAAACGGAACGAAGGCCGCATGAACAGGTTCTTGCCTGGTTTCAAACCCCAAGATGAACCGGAAAAAAGCGGGTTTTACTTCTGGCCGATTAAACGACTGGCGCAAAATAGCGTACAGTATCCAAACGCGCTTTTCCTGATCACCGATTCCTGATTCACCATGAATATTCGTCAAAGCCTGATGCTTCAGGCATTTCTCATCGTGTTGGCGACCCTGGCGTTGTTTGTGGTCGGGGCATTTCACTTCATCGTCTGGCCTTCCATCGAAGGCATTGGCCTTGCCCAGATGGAGCAGGCGGCGATCCAGGTCGAAATGCGGGTGCAGGCTTCGCTGGAGCGGGTGCGGGTAATGATGGACACCAGTTACCAGTACGCCCGCATGGGACATCTGGAAACCAGCGACATTACCCGTTTCAACGATTTCTTTTTTCCGGTGATGCAAAATCATCCGGAAATCCCTTCGGTCAGTTTGACCAACGAGAAGGGGCTGGAAATCACCCTCTTCCATCGCCCGGACGGAAGCTGGGAAAACCGCGTCAGCTACCCGGCCGCCTGGAACGACTGGACGTACTGGCTGACCTGGAATTACGCCGGAAAGCTGGAAAAAGTGGAAATGCGCATCCAGGATTATGACGTTCGCGATAACCCCTGGTTTGTCGGCGTCCTGGCGCAGGAAGATGAGCAGGCGCAATTCTGGACGACGCCTTTTGTCGACGACCGTCATCCCGGCATCAGCGTGGCGCGGCGCTGGACGGGAGGAGACGGGCTGCGTTACGTCATCGCGCATGACATGGATTTGCGCGCTTTTTCCTGGCTGACCTCGCAGATGCAGGTGGGCAGCGAAGGTTTTGTCGCGCTCATTTCCGATGCGGGTCACAGGCTGATGGGTCTGCCCCGGCGTCCGGAAATCGCGGGCGCGGACATTTTGGAGCGGCTGGGCGCCCGTACGCCGGAACAACTGGGCGTTCCCGCGTTGAGCCTGGGATTTGCCGCCTGGCTGGAAAAGAACAAGACGCCCAAGGTACTGAATGCCTTCTCCTGGCAACGGGAAAGCTGGTTTTCTTATTTTCACCCGATTGCCATGCAGAATCAACAGTTGTGGCTTGGCGTCTTCGCGCCGCAGCGAAATTTCGTGCCGGGGCTGAACAAGGATTATTCCACCCTGGCGCTCCTGGGCGTGCTGGTATTGCTCTTTGCCTTCTTCGTGGCCGCGCGCGTGGCAAGCCGTTTTTCCCGTCCGCTGACGCAGCTTACGGAGGAAAGCCGGCGGTTGGGAAATCTGGAACTGGAAACGCCGGTAGAAGTCGATGCCAACTGGCGGGAAGTCGCGCAACTGGCAAAAGCGCAAGAAACCATGCGCGTCGAATTGTTGCGAGCGACCCAACAACTGCGGGAAATCAACGTCACGCTGGAAGACAAGGTGCTCGAGCGCACCCGCGAATTGGCGAAAAGCAAGGCCGATGTCGAACATTCGCGGCACATGCTCATCGACATGGCGGATTCCCTGCCCTGCGCGGTGTTCCGCTACGAACAGACGCCAGAAGGCCGCATCAAATTCGTTTTCGTAAGCGGCAAGGCCAAGACGATTCTCGGCGTCTCCAGCGAGGAAATCATGACCAATCCGGACACGCGCTGGCGGCATGCGCATCCGGACGATGTCGAAAGTGTCCGTCAGTCCTTGCAGGAGATGCGCGCCGCGCTGCGTTCCGGCGTGGTGCCGGGACGCCTCCGCCTGCCCAGTGGCGAAACGCGCTGGGTCGAGACGAGCATGGAACCTTCGGTATATGGCGATGGTCACCTCTACTGGAACGGCTATTGGCTGGATGTAACCGCCTCGCATCTGGCGCGCGTCCAGTTGGATGAGCAATTGCTGTTTCGGGAAAGCCTGCTCGACACCTTGCCCAATCCGCTCTTTTTCAAGGATCCGGAAGCCCGTTTTCTGGGTTGCAACCAGGCGTTCGAGCAGGCGTTCGGCATCAAGCGCGAAAGCATACTGGGCAAGAATGTGCTGGAGATTCCCTATCTTGACGAAGCCAGGCGTCTGCCCGTTTATGCCGAGGATCGGCGGCTGATTGCCGAATCCGGCGCGGTGGAGCGGGAAGTCGAACTGAATTATGTCGAGGGAGGGTTGCGGCAACTGCTCTATTCGGCGCGCGCCTTTTCCCTTGCCGATGGGCGTCCCGGCGGACTGATCGGCGTTTTCGTGGATATTTCCACGCACAAGCGGGCGCAGCAGATGGCGGAGGAAGCGGCGCGCGCCAAAGCGGATTTTCTTGCCAACATGAGCCACGAAATCCGCACGCCGATGAACGCCATTATCGGCATGTCGCATCTCGCCCTGCGTACCGATCTGACCAACCGGCAGCGCGACTACATCAACAAGATCCAGCAGTCGGGACAGCATTTGCTGGGCATCATCAACGACATTCTCGATTTTTCCAAAATCGAGGCGGGCAAGATGAATGTCGAACAGGTGGAATTCGATCTGGAACAGATGCTTGACGGCATCGGCGCCTTGATATCCGAAAAGGCCAGCGCCAAGGGGCTGGAACTGGTCTTCAAGGTGCATCCGGACGTGCCCGCGCACCTTCTGGGCGACCCGTTGCGTTTGCGCCAGGTGCTGATCAACTATGCCAACAACGCCGTTAAATTCACGGAACGCGGCGAAATCAGCATCTGCGTGGAAGCGCGCGAGAAAAACGAAAACAGCGCGCGCCTCTTTTTTGCCGTCCGCGACACCGGCATCGGGCTTTCTCCCGAACAGCAGGCGCAATTGTTCCAGAGTTTCAACCAGGCCGATACCTCGACTACGCGCAAATACGGCGGCACCGGGCTGGGTCTGGCCATCAGCAAGCGGCTGGCTGAACTCATGCACGGCGAGGTCGGCGTGGAATCCGAACTGGGCAAGGGATCGACCTTCTGGTTTTCCGCCTTGCTGGGCGTCAGCCACAAGAAGCGGCGTCCGCTGGCGCTGAGTCACGAACTGGCGGGACGGCGGGTGCTGGTGGTCGATGACAACGACAGTGCCCGCAGCGTTATCCGCGACATGCTCGCGACCATGAACCTGCAGGTTGCGGAAGCCGAATCCGGCCAGAAGGCGCTGGAAGCCAGCATGGAAGCCCTGCGCGGCGGCGCGCCGTTTCATGTGACGCTGCTCGACTGGCAGATGCCGGGCATGGACGGCATGGAAACCGCCCGGCGGCTGCGCGAAACCCTGCGCGACTACTGTCCGACGATTGTCATGATCACCGCTTACGGGCGGGAAGAAGTGCTGAATCTCGCCATGCGCGCGGGGATCCACAATGTGTTGATCAAGCCGGTCAGCGCCTCCTTGCTGTTCGACGAAATGACGCGCATCCTGGTCAGTCCCGAAACGGGCAACGTCACGGAGGCGAAAGGCGCGGAGGCGGAACGCGCCAGCGGCGGGGAAAATATACTGGGCGCGGGGCTGGAGGCCATTGCCGGAGCGCGCATTCTGCTGGTGGAAGACAACGATCTCAACCAGCAGGTGGCCTGCGAAATCCTCCAGGACGCCCAATTCCAGGTCGATGTCGCGGGCGATGGCGCGGCGGCGCTGGAATGGGTGCGGCGGGCAAGCCAGCCCTACGACATGATTCTCATGGACGTGCAGATGCCGGTCATGGACGGGCTGGAAGCCACGCGGCAATTGCGGGCGATGGGACACGCGCTGCCCATTGTCGCCATGACCGCCAACGCCATGCCCGGCGACCGCGAACGCTGCCTGGAAGCGGGCATGAACGACCATCTGCCCAAGCCCATAGAACCGGAACAGTTGCGCGTCATGCTGTTGCGCTGGGTGCGTCCCGACGCGGGGCGCGCGCGCGCGACGCAGGAAAATGGACAAGCGGCAAGGGACAACGCGCCGCAGCAGGTAACGTTGCCGCGCCTGCCTGGACTGAATCTGGAAGACGGCTTGCGCCGGGTATTGGGCAAGAAGCGGCTCTATCGTGATTTGCTGGAAAAATTCCTCACGAATCAGGCGCAAACGCTGCCTGCCCTGCGCGCGGCGCTGGCGGCGGATGATCGGGCGCAGATTGCCCGTCTGGCGCACGGACTGAGAGGCGTGGCGGGCAACATCGGCGCGACGGAAATCGCCGCCGCCGCCGCGCGCCTGGAATCCATTTGCCGCGCGATGCAGGACGCCAAGCCAAGCGAGCGCGAACATCTGGCGCTGAAGGATTGCCTGGCGGAACTCGAAGGCGCGCTTTCGCCCTTCATGATGGAATTGCGCCGTTTCTTCCTCGAACACGCGCCGGAAGAGGCAGAGTCTGCCTCTGGCGCGGCGCGGATGAGCGCCGATGCCGATTCCCCGCATGTCGTCGCGCTGTTGAAAAGGCTGGCGACGCTGCTGGCGGAAAGCGACGCCGAGGCGCAAGATGTGCTGGAAGCGGAAGAAGCAACCCTGAAGGCTGTATTCGGCGTGGAATTTTCCGCTTTCGCAAAAAGCATGCAAGCCTTTGATTTTGACGAGGCGCATCGTAAACTTGCGCCATATTTGCCGCCGGAGGCATGAAATGCCGCTCTATCCTGACTCGAAATACAAACACACCGTCCTGGTCGTAGACGATACGGCGGAAAACCTTGCCCTGATGAGCAATCTGCTGAAGGAAGTCTACCGGGTCAAGCTTGCCAACAATGGCGAAAAGGCGTTGTGGATTGCGCTGGCGGAAAATCCGCCCGATCTGATCCTGCTCGACATCATGATGCCGGGAATGGATGGCTACCAAGTCTGCGAACAGCTCAAGGCGCAGGAAGCCACGCGCGACATTCCCGTCATCTTCCTGACCGCCAGCAGCGCCCAGGAGGACGAGCAGCGCGGTTTCGAGCTGGGCGCGGTGGATTACATCACCAAGCCCATCAATCCTTCCATCTTCATGGCGCGCGTGGCGACGCAGCTGCGGCTCAAGGCCAGCGCCGATTTCCTGCGCGACAACGCCGCCTACCTGGAGAGCGTGATCGCGCATCGCACGCGCACCATCCAGGCCGTGCAGGATGTCACCATCCGCATGATGGCTTCCCTGGCGGAAACGCGCGACAACGAAACCGGCAACCATATTTTTCGCACCCAGCGGTATATCCGGGTAATCGCGCGCCATTTGCAGGATCATCCGCGCTTTCAGCACTATTTGAACGACACGAGCATCGACACTTTGTACAAATCCGCGCCGCTGCACGACATTGGCAAAATCGGCATTCCGGATCGCATTCTCCTGAAACCGGGCAAACTGACGCCGGAGGAGTTCGAGATCATGAAGACGCACGCCAAGCTGGGCAGCGACGTAATCGCCGACGCCGAAGAGCAGGTGGGCGAGGTCGTCGGTTTCCTCGCCTGCGCGCGCGAGATCGCCTATTCGCACCATGAAAAATGGGATGGCAGCGGTTATCCGCAGGGAATCTCCGGCGACGACATTCCCATTTCCGCCCGCCTGATGGCGCTGGCCGACGTCTACGACGCCCTCATCAGCCGCCGCGTCTACAAACCGCCGATGACCCACGCCGAGGCGCGCCGCCTCATCCTCCAGGGACGCGGACAACACTTCGACATCGACATCGTGGACGCCTTCCTGCAATGCGAGGAAGAATTCATCGCCATCGCCGCCCGCTTCGAAGACAAGGCGCAACAGGAAGTGGAAACGCAGGGCGCGGAAAGCAGCCGCGAAGCGTGACGCGCCGCCGCCGGTACGGCTTGCGCCCTTGCCGTTTGATACGCGCGGCATTCGGGCGGATGCGAGGCAGCGTTGCCGGAGGACGCCATGACAGCAAGAAATTAGCGGCAGCCCTTCAGGGCTGCCGGTCTAACGTCATTGGGAAGGGGTTTCTCTCCCCTCCCCAATGGCTACGGTCGAAACCCCGGCCTTCAGGCCGGGGTCTCACC
>JAITRP010000134.1 GCA_031288305.1 Zoogloeaceae bacterium | reverse complement strand
GCCTGGGCAGTCCGCGCCATTTGCAACCCTGTTCGGCAACATGCAGAATGGCGTTCAGAACCTGAAGATTCGGCAAACGGACATTGCCGCGCTGACGCGGCAGGCAGTCTTCGATCTGTTGCTATTGGGATTCGGTGATTTCCATCATCAAGCTCCAGTAACTTCTTGGTACCGAAGCATGACATCTTTCAAGGGTAGCGTGAACACGTCCTAGTCAATCATGCTGAATGAACCATATGAGATAAATGCCTGAAGACAGCGCAAACGCTCCTGTCCCCCTTCTTCTTGCGAGGGAGGGAGCGCGGCTGCGCTTCGTCCTGGGCGATTCTTCCTCCACTTTGGATTGCCCCCCGGCAGTCACGCCAAAATTGCGTCGATTCAGCGTGACTGGCTACTAACCGCGCATGCCGTGAAAGCGAATTGCCAGTTAGAATCAACGCTGAAACAGAACGGAAGGAACAAAAGATGCGGATGGTGACGGCGCAAACGCTGGAAGACTGGTTGAAGAACGGCAAGGCGCTGGAAAGGGACGCCAGGGGGCCGAAGGTCGTCGCGCTGGAGCGCGGGCAGGAAAGCGGCCTGTTCCTGAAAATTTTCCATACCCGCCGTCATCCGCTCCTTGCGCGGCTGCGACCTGCCGCCGCGCGTTTTGCGAAAAATGCGCGATGCCTGAAAAAGCTGGACATCCCCGTACCGGAAGTCGTCGATAGTTTCTGGCTCCATGCCAATCCCCTGACCGGAGGAAGACGTCTTTCCGCCTGCCTGTACCGCCCCTTGCCCGGAATTACCCTGGAAAGCCTCTTCCGGCGAGACCCAGAAGCAATCAATGCCCTGCTTCCCGATCTGGCCAGTTTCATACGGCAGATACACCAAAAACGCATCTATTTTCGTTCGCTCCACATCGGCAACATCCTCCTCCTGCCCAAGGGAGGTTTTGGCCTGATCGACATCCTGGATCTCAAGCGCTGCCTCCTGCCGCTGGGGCGCTGGCGCATACAACGCAATTTTCAACATCTGATCCGGCATCTTGCGCGCAGAGGATTGGAGAATTTTCCGGCAAGCGAGCTTTGTCGGCTCTATGGATGATATAATCTTGAACAGGAAATTGGTGGCAGCCCTTCAGGGCTGCCAGTTTAACATTCCTTCTGGCGCGGCTTCCCTCACCTCGTCATTGCAGGAGTGTAGCGACGCGGCAATCCAGACGGTCTTTCAATTTGCTTTGGCGTTTCGGGTAACGGAACCGCCGTATGGATTGCCACGGGCCTGCGGCCATCGCTTTTGACGCGGCGGGAGAGACGGAACAGAGGCCGCAAGGAACCAGAGACTATGAACAGGTTCTGAGACGCAAGAAGATGTGAGGACAGCCGATACGTAGCAAGAGGTGGTGTCCAGTTGTCGGAGTCTGGAAGAGCGGATATCGCAGAGCCATCCGTTGAGGAAGTTGCGCGCTTTGGTCGATGGCGTTTTGCGCGAGACGCGCGGAACTTTTGAACGGATGTATTCGTCCACAAGGCGTCCCGGAATACCGCCCGAACAGTTGCTGCGCGCCAGTCTTTCGCAGGCGCTGCTTTCCATCCGCTCCGAGCGGCAGTTGACGCGGCACAATGAAACCTGTCTGTCGCGCCGTTAATTTCTTGCTGCACTCCGATCGATTCCTTTTTGCATGTCATTTGAACGCGCAGGAAGCGCAAGACAGCCCGCGATGGGCAGCCAAAAATAAATCCAAATGCGATTGGGCGTGCCGACAAAGTTATTCATGGCAAAAAACATGGATAGCAATCCGCCGGACAAGATGGCAAGCCATAGGGAAGCCAATGCGTTTGAACGCAAACGGAACAACTTCGCCAGACAGGCAACACTTACAATCAGCATCAAGATCAAACCAGACAGCCCGAATTGATACAGCACTTGAAGATACAGATTATGCATGTGCCAGACATACTTTCCGTTCCCAATAAAAAATGCTCCCGGCTTCGCTCCCGCGCCATGACCAAATATCCAATATCCAGACAGACTGGAAATAACATCTTTCCATATTTCGTCTCGATGAGAGAATTTGCGTTCTGTAAACTCATATAAAATCACGTCGGACGCAAATATCACAGAAAGAAAGATAGCGATGCCAACTATCCAAAATACCAGCTTTTTAACTCGTGGAGTTGCCATGAACATGAATAAAATACCTATAAACGCCATGCTGGCCAACCATGCTGTGCGCGCATATGTAAAATAGAGAAAAGCGGCGATTATGAATGCGCATAGCGCCCAGTTAATGATTGCGATATTCTTCTTTGACGACAACGCCAGCCATATCGCAAAAGCCAACGATGGCGCATAATATGTTCCAGCGTCTATCGAATTATGAAACTCGGCAAAATTTTCAAAACTACTGCCGGAAATAGCGGTAAGTCTGTAGCTCAAACTCAATTCGCCACGAATCATATGAGCGGCAATCGAAAACAGAGCGCAGAACGCGATGATACCCGTGACGATTGCTATCCATTTCCTACAGAAACAGAAATCTTTCAAAGAAATGGCAGAGACATAAACGAAGATTAAGATTACCGTTAAACGGCGCATTATTTGCGCATTGTCGAAAAAATAAGCATTCAGAAAAAGATAAATCCAGAACAATAAAAAAATCATGAGATTCAAATCCAGAACTGGCTTGCAACGAAACGCCACGGCAGCGAACAATCCAAGCAACAAGGCAATACGAATGGAAGATTCCGAAGAATGATCTGCGCCAAGCCAGCAAAATGGGGCAACAAACAGGAGCAATAACGCAATGCCAGAAAATACAGGAAGCGACAAATCCAACAGTTTCGCTGACCGTGACAATGGCAAGAACATATCAAATCCCCGACAGTAATTTTTTTACACGGTACATTTGAAGAACTCCATATGCCATGATTTGTTCCGGCATTTTGCGAATTCTTCGCCATGTCCGGCTGGCGATGCCCTTGCCGACATTTCTTTTCCAACTACCGGTGTACAGATGTCGCGCCAGAGGCCGAACGGATTTTCCCGCTCGAGGGGGGGGGGGGGGGGAAGCAGACGCCAACATTCCGATTTCCAGCACATACTCGTTTTGCAGGCGCTCATTGTCGCCCAAGCCAGAAAACCCGCGAGCCATGAGCAAGCGAGAGATTTCATTTACATTGACCATGGATTTCAATTTTGATTCATTGAATTCCGCGCCATCGTAATACAACAGCATGGACTTCGCCAGCCAATGCCCAGCGGTTGCGCCAATAACGGCAGTTGAAAAACGCTTCTGGTCTTCAAGACCTATGAACAGATCGGCATTCAATAACCCATCAAAAGAATCATAAACCTCGACATCAACATCCAGATAGACGCCTCCCTGCTGATACAGCGCCAGCATACGAACATAATCAGAAACAAAAGCATAGTATCCTGTCTTATAGGCCGCCGCTGTAAATGGGTGGCTGTTCGGGTCGAAATTCGATTCATCCCAGCGCAGCAATTCGTAATCTGGCAAGCAGATAGTCCCAGGAGGCAATGCAGCGTCTTGCCTGCAGCGGCAAAGGTTTTCCGCCAAACCAGGCGTAATGTATTTTCTTCGGGATCATGGTTTTTTCCTGTAAACCATGGGCGGCAGTTTTTCTGGCAATATCATGTTTTCCACATCGTGGGGAAGCTCGTCTTTGTTCATCAGCGATTCCAGCGCGGCGACAGTTCTTTGCAATCCCTGGAATCCTCCCGACAAGTGGAAATGGGAGAATCTTTCCGATGCCGCAACATGGACAGAATAGTCTTGCATGATTTCATGGATACGTAATTCCAATGCATCCAGATCCTGAACGATCGTCCCAAAGAAACGCTCCTGTTGGAAAATGTCCTTATCGTCGGAAAGATTGACGAACAGCACTGGACGCCGCGCCAAAGCCGCTTCGATTACCGCGTTCGACATGATATTGACGGCGATTCCCGTTTGTTCAAGCGCCTGTGCCAATGTACAATCGCCAGGTAAAATCGATAAATTTGGCAACGCGCGCGCCGCCTCTTGCCAAAACGGCACACGACTGCGCGGGTGCGCCTTGACAAGCGCGCGAATTTCGGGATGAGCGGCGATCCACTCGCGGAGCAAGGCATAGGCGCGTTGATACCCTGTTTCTCTTTCTTTGTCCGGGCCGACGCCGAGAACCAGCACAACGCTTTTTTGTTCTTTTGCCGGCGGCAGGTCATACGCATGGTCAATCATATGCGAGCCGGACAGCACCGCCCTCGATTCGCCAAACAGCACGGCGCGCGCCTGTAGAGCTTCGAGCGAACTTTTGCCGAACAGGAAGTAGCAGTCATAATCGTTCATGGAAAGACGTTGCGAACTTTCTGTCGTTGTCGCGTGCGCCATATGCACCAATAAACCTCCGTTCTGTTTCAAGGAAATACGCAAGAAAGGGCTGTACAGACTGCCATTTCGATCATTCAGCAGAATTTTCGGCGCATGGCGCGCCGCCAGCCATTCCGCATGCGCCGCAAAGAGAAAATAGCGCAACGGAACAAAATGACTTGGATGTTTGAGTTGCCGTAAGCGCAAGATATCCCTGACTTTCGGCAAGGCTGTTTCTGTCAGCGTATGACCGCGCGCGCGCAAAGCTTGTTTGAGCAGTTTCTTGCGTTGCAGACCAATAACCTTGGGCGACGCCTGCAACAGCAGAAAGTCGCAGGGATCGACTGGCGTATTCTTTGCCAGACGAACGCGCGCGCAAAGCCCAAATAACGTATCGCGCGTCATATCACGGACAAAACGCAGAAGGCTGCCCAATACGCCGTGCCGCTGCCGCGACAGAGCAAATCGGTAATTGTCCAGCGCGCGCGCTTTTTCCTCCCACGGGTTGATCGCGGGTTTCAAATCCTGCGTGGTTCGCGTCAGGAACAGCAGGAATAGCGGCGCCCAGAAAGACAGTATCTCTATTCGTCCACTGTGTGTTATCAGGAATCGTCCATTTGAAGAAAGGCATAACGCGCCATACAGAAGCCAAGCGAGGAAAAACCTGCGCTTGGCGCAAAAATAGGTCTTGAGCGGCACACAGAACATCATGATTAAAAACAGGACGCTTCCGATGATTCCGCCTTGCCGGAGAATCTCAAGGAACGAATTGTGACCGTGACTCACGGATACAGGATGCACGTCCAGGGCGATATCGGCTTTTATTCCAAAGCCGCTGCCGAACAGCCAATTTTCCTTGATTTGCGCAAAGACGTCCTTCCAGATTTCGAGACGATAATTTTTGCTCATCAAGCGCTGCGCGAAATCAAAATGCAGAGCCATGACGACGCTGATAACGAGGAGAAAGGCCAGCAATACAATATCTTCCTTGCGTCTCCTGATCGCCGCCAGTCCCGCGAAGACAATGCATAGAGACAAGATCGGCCCCCTGGAAGAAGTGGCGTGCATGAGCGCGAAACATGCCGCCATGACAAAAAGAAGGGAAAACTGTATCCGCCGCGAACTCTTGGCCGGAAATACATGCCATGCGGCAATGATGGGGATGCCAAGGACATTTGCGCAATCGATTGGATTCGAACTGGCCCAGCGCACGAAACTGCCGAAAAAGGAACGCGATTCCGCGGTTTCCGGAGAAAGCCAGAGCATCACGCCATAAATCAACGCGGCAACGCCTCCCGCCACAATCCAAAAGTCAGCGACGAAATCCTGACGCAGCCTGTGCGCATTCATTTCAATCGCCGTCATCAGCACGAGAATAAAGAATGTATTCTTGACTACCTCAAGCCAATCTCCATTACCCCATAATGCGCTGAACGCAAAGTAAGTTGAAAAGAGAAAAAACGCCGGCAACAGCATGGGAGCGCGACGCGGCAATTCCCGCAAACAGGACAGAATGTGCGGAAGCGCCAAAAGAGTCAAGGCAAAAAACACGCTCCTGCGCTTGCCGCCATCCAGAAAATAAAAACCGCACCAATAGGCAAGCAGACCCAGAAAAACCAGATTCATCGAGAATGCTGGCTGGGAACCGAAGTTCTTTGTTTTCATGAAAATAAAATCCGTAGTTTAAAACCGTTGCTCTCAATGCGCAGATGACTTGTCTGGAGCTTTTCCAAGCCTTGCCGGAATGCGCCAGATCGGAACGAATGGCCGCCAGACGCGACAGCCAAATAGTCTGAGTCCAATCAGTGGAGCCAAAACGCAATTGAGTTCGTTAAAACCGGGACGCCAGGAAAAATCTTCTTTTCTGCGCGTAATCGTAAAGGTCTTCTTTCCCATTAGCGAGGCCAGGTGTCCTCCGCCAGAATCGTTACTGATTACCACAGCGCAATCCAATAAATAGTCCATCAATTCCTTGATATCTGGAAAACTGCGTACCGCAAAATTTGCGCAAGCGTTCTGGATATCGATTTGTTCTTTAGGCAGGCAAACAAAATCAACCAACCACCCATTTTTTGTCAACCGATTGGCCAGCCATAACCAGCCACGCAGCGAGTAATTCTTTTTTGCCAAAGCCGAGGTAGGGAAAATAACGGCCTTCGCGCTTGGCGGCTCTTGGTTGGATATCCCGTGCACCGGCACCGGATCGGGACAATCCAGGCCAAACACTTCATGAGCATATTGGTCGATCCATTGCACCATGGATAGTCCAGCCTTTGAATCAAGACAAATGACTCTGCTAGCGCCAGGATATGATCGCCCCCGAACAAAAGTGCTTCGCTTGCCCAATTCAAATCCATCCTTCGAATTCTTGCTCTTCAAATAGGCAATATTATCCAGTTGCAAATAACGGGCCGCCAATTCACCAGGACGCGGCAATATTCTGACATGACCAATCACCAAGTCATACATTGGGGACAAATCAAGAAGGTTCAGATTTTCATCGGGCAGGGTGTCCAGCCAGGGAAAATACTCACGCGCGGAATACATCGAACTGGAATAAAGATGGACGCGCGATCCTGCATATCTAAAAATCCAGCCCAAACGCAAACCTATCAGGGTGTCTCCCAATGCCGGATGGGGGATTATCGCTACATTTAGGTCTTTGAAGGATGAACTTTGGCTCATCTCACGTTCAACTCCATAAATAGTAATCGCGATATTGTCGACATGAGCGTGCCGCTACAATGGGTTGTAGCAACCGCTTTAGCTTTCCTGGGCTATTTCCCATTTTCTTGCCTCATGAAAATTCCATGACAAATCCAAGGCGCCAGAATGCCGCCCGCCCCGCCTGATCGGAAAAATGGTTCCACAAGTGTTGCGCCGCGCGCGCTGGATAATCTTCCGGCAGTTTGCGCGAGGCCGCATTTTCAAGGCATAGCGCCAGCGCGTTTTCGTCCTGGAACGGGAAAAGCGCGCCAATGCCCTCCGCCACTTCGCGCCCGCCGCCGCAATCGCTGCAAATCAAGGGGAGACCCGCCGCCAGCGATTCCAGCAGAACCATGCCAAAAGGCTCATGATCGGAAGAGAGGGCAAAAACATCGAACGCCTTGAAATAACGCCGGGCATCGGGAATCTGCCCCAGGAAACGCACGGATTCTTCGACATTCAATTCACGCGCCAAAGCCTTCAGATCGGCTTCCAGCCGTCCGCCGCCCAGAATCACGAGCAGGCTCCCCGCGGGCAATCGCGGCAGAGCGCGGGCAAAGGCGCGAATCAGCGTGGCCTGGTCCTTGTCGGGATGCAGGCGTCCCACGTTGCCCGCGATCCAGGCATCCACCGGCAAGTCGAGCGCGGCGCGCGCCGCCTCGCGGGGAAATTGCCCGGCCTGTACCGCCTCGATGTCGATACGGTTGTACAGGGTTTCGATGCGCGTCTGCGGCCAGGCGGGCAAGGCGGCGCGCAGATTGTCGCGCACGGCGTTGGAGACGCCGAGCAGGGCAAGGCGATGACGAAAAAGATGCGCGAATACGCGCCGGGAGAAGCGCTGATAATCGTCGAAGGCGTGGTGTACGCCAATGACGGAAAGGCGTGTCGCCAAAAGGGTGATGTAGATGGGTTTGAAGCGATGGGCAATGCAGAAACGAAAATCTCGCGTCGCGCAGATGCGGCGAAGGTCACGCATGGCTTGCCACTTGAGGCCGCGAACCTGCGCGCTGGAAAAGCCCAGAAAAATCACCTCGCCGGAAGCGCAGCCTTCTCTTGCCGCCTCGCTGGGCGCGCCCGTCAAAAAAACCGTGGTGACGCGATAGGGCGTGTCCTGGAAAAGCCGGGCGTATTGCCGGGCGCAATCGAGGAACGGACCGTCGTAGCCGTGGCAAAACTGCAAAATCCGGGGCGCGTCTGATACGTCAGTCACGGCATGATCCTGTTTTTTCACCAAAGATCAATCTTCGCACAAGCACACGATGGCATCCAAAAACTTTTGCAATTCCGGGCAAGCCTTTGCGGCTACCGCCAAATCCTGACCATCTAAAATGCGCTTCGCGTCACGCGTCTTGCTGTAGGCTTTGCCCTTGCGGCCAGCAAGAAACACCTCCTGCAAATGCCTTGACGGCGGTCTGCCGTGATTGACGTGTTCAGGATGACTGCCGGGAACACAGCGCTCGCTTCCCGCGAGATCTTGAATCGTTTTCCAAAAGGGCAATAACCACGCCTCGAACTCGTATAGCGCAACATGAGGGGAAAAACGCGCTTCATCTCCCACCCAAGCGCGCATTTTATTTTTTGCGTCTTCCGCATCCGAAAATTCAGGATATACATCCGACAACGCGATCACCGCATCCGATCTGTCTTTCCCGCACAGCAATCTTTTTACGTCATCACGAAGTTTTGCTCCTTTTCTCTGGGAGATGGGGCCATCATAAGGAAACGGATCAAGCCTGGGCATCTTGCCGGGCAGGCGTTTTCCAAGATATGCCCGCAATGTCGGCATGAAGACTTTTTCGGTGGCCCCTTCGACGATGATGGTAATTTTCTTGCTCATGCCCTGCCCCCAAGACGCCCCGATCCCCATAGCTGATCCAGGGTGTATTCCTCCAGCCAGGCTTCCAAATCCAGATTACTGGCGCGGGTCGCTGTCGCGCCAAGAGATTCGTCCAAATCGTATACGACAAGTTCGGACGGATCGAGAAAGCGCACCAGCCGATCCGAATGCGTCGCCACGATCAGTTGCGTGCGATTTGCCGCTTCACGGAACAAATCCACCAAAAGGCGCAGCATTTCGGGATGTAAACTGACTTCCGGTTCGTCGATCAGTGTTACGGTGGGCAATTCCGGGCTCTGCAAGAGCGTAGCCAGCCAGAGAAAACGCAAGGTTCCCTCGGAAAGCTGGTGCGCATAAAACGGTTGGGAATATGAGCGTTCCAACCATGTCAGGCTCAATAACCCGGCAGCCACAGGCGGGAAACCCATGCGTTCAAAACTGGGAAACGCCGCCCGCAAGGCATCTTCGACCGCCTCGAAACGATCTTGCGCGGTTTCGCGCAAAAAATACAGGCATGAGACCAGATCCTCGCCATTGCGCCCAGGAGAAGACGCTGGCCGCATGGTCTGGGGCAGACGCGCCGGAGCGCGCGGCGATACGTCCAGCGCGTGATAAATCGCTGAAGACGCCAACACATTCCGAAAACGTTCCGGTTCCTGGTACATCTTGGGCACTTGTGCCAATGAGGTTTCAAGAGGTTTGTATTCCCAATTGGGGCGCCTGAACTTTCTGGCGCCAGGGTTGGAAAAATATCGGATGTCGTCTCCGGCGGAATCAATAAATTTGAGGGTGGCGTCTTTCGCATTCTTTTCATGCCGTGCTTGACGCAAACGTTCCTGTGGCAAGCAATATCCCGTGGGAGTATGCTGAAGGTTCAATTCATATTCGAGCGGTTCCCCGTTTTCGACGGGCATCGTCAGCGCCAATTGCATTTTTTCTGTCCGATCATGCGTGAGCAAGCTGCCAAATCCGCCTGCCTCGGAGATCGTTTCCTGTAACTTTCCTTCCGCCGAGGCCGCCAGCAAGCGCATGACTTCGAGAGTAGACGTTTTGCCCACCCCGTTCGCGCCAATGAGCACGTTCAAAGGCTGCAAGGGCAGGTCCAGATCATGCAGACGACGAAACCCTTTCACCCGCAAATTCGAAAAACCAGAGTTCATTGCATTTCCTTCTTCATCAGCACGTCTGCCCCGCGACATGCGCCTTCATTTTGACCATCTGCCGGAGAACCTCGCGCCGCAACAGTTCGCGCGGAATGATCTCGATGGTCATCTTCGGAAGATCGGGCTTGAAATTCAACAGCACGTCTTCCGTGAAAAAATATCCGCTCGCGAAATCGCCGCGCTCCTGCGCGACTCTGTGCCACCCCGTTGGCGAATCCAGCCAATTGCCGACTTCCCGTTCGAGTTCGCCGTCAAGCTTTCCGGAAAAATATTCAATACCCATGAAATGCCGCGCCCCGATACGCATATGCACCTCCAGGTTTTCGAGCGGATTTTCCGTGATCTCTTCGATCAATTTTGGCGGGATTTTCAGCAGCGGCACATCGATGATCCGTGAAGAATCCGCCCACTCCGGAGATTCCATGAATTTTTGCTCATTTTGATCGCGTGTGCTTTTTTCCAGCGCGCCGCACTCGACAAGCGCCAGGGTCAGCGCATGCCGTTCGACCTGTACCCAAACCTCGAATTCAACATCGATCCGGTCGATGGACAACACGCTGGGTTGTCCATGCAACAAATGTTCGCTGGGTTCGCTGTTCACTTCGTTTTCCCCTTTCGTCCAGCCAAGGACTCCGGCCAGCAGTTCATGGAATTTTGGCGGCACTCGACGCTTCCTTCACGATCAACACATCCTGCAACACCAGGTATTCCAAATCGCAGCCAAAAAACATTTCCAGCGCGTCCGCCGGTGAGCAAATCATCGGTTCGCCCCGCCGGTTGAGCGAAGTGTTGAGCACGACGCCGTTCCCCGTGAGTTTCTCCAATTCCAGCATCAAGTCGTAATAGCGCGGGTTGAATTCGCGGCGCAGCACCTGGGCGCGGGAGGTGCCGTCTTCATGGACGACTTCCGGCACACGGGTCTTCCATTCGCCGTTGACCTCGAAAGTAAACGTCATGAACGGCGCGGGATGAGCGTTGCCGAACATCTGTGGCCCCACTGTATCGAGCATCGAAGGACAAAAAGGCCGCCAGCGCTCGCGGAACTTGATTTGCGCGTTGATGCGGTCGGCCACGCCCGGCACGCTCGGACAGCCGAGGATGGAACGGTTGCCCAGGGCGCGCGGGCCGAATTCCATGCGGCCCTGGAACCAGGCGACCGGATTGCCCGCCGCGAGAATCCTGGCGACATGTTCCGGCACATCGTCGATTCTCCGCCAATTTATTCCGATGCCGCGGCGCGCCTCGAAACGGGCGATGGCGGCGACGACTTCCTCATTTGTGTATTCAGGGCCGAGGTAGACGTGCTCCATCTTTTCCACTTCCACGCCCCGCTGCCGGGAAACCCAGGCCGCCGCGCCCACCGCCGTGCCCGCGTCGGAAGCGGCGGGCTGGACGAAAAGCTCCTTCACGTCCGGGCGGGCGATGATTCTCTGGTTCAACTTCACGTTCAGGGCGCAACCGCCCGCGAAAGCGATCCTGCCGGTTTCGCGCAGGATGTCGCCAAGATAATAATCGATCATCTCCAGCGACAGTTTTTCAAAGAGCGCCTGCATACTGGCGGCGTAGTGGATATAGGGTTCGTCGGCCACATCGCCCTCGCGCCTGGGGCCGAGCCATTCCACCAGTTTGGGCGAGAAATAATAGCCCTTGCCTTTTTCCTTGTAACGCTTGAAGCCGATCACATTGGCGTAATCGGTATTGACGGTGAGTTCGCCGTTCTCGAATTTCGCCAGGCGGGAAAAATCGTAACGTGACGGATCGCCATAGGGGGCCATGCCCATGACCTTGAATTCGCCGTCGAGCATATCGAACCCCAGGTATTCGGTGAGCGCGCCGTAAAGGCCGCCCAGAGATTCCGGATCGTAGAATTCCTTGATCTTGTGGATTTTCCCGTTCTCGCCCCAGCCGAAAAAGGTGGTGGCGTACTCGCCTTTGCCGTCGATGCCGAGAATGGCGGTTTTTTCCGTGAAGCCGGAGCACAGATAGGCGCTGGCGGCGTGCGCAAGGTGATGTTCCACCGGCTGGATCGGTGTTTTCCGAAGATCGAAGCCGAGTTGCGTCAGGCACCATTCGATGCGTTTTTTGTAACGCCGGTAGCGCCGGTTGCCGTTCAGGAGCGCGTCCAGCGCCCGGTCGGGCGCGTAGGCGTAGCGGCGGGCGTAATGCCAGCGCGCGGGGCCGGAAAGACTCACCGGCGCGAAAGGAATGGCGACGGCATCGACTTCGGCGGGTTTGATTCCGGCCCAGTCGAGGCAAAACTTCGCCGCCTCGTAGGGCATGCGGTTCTTGGCATGTTTTTCCCGCACGAAACGTTCCTCTTCGGCAGCGGCGGCGAGCTTTCCGTCGATGTAAAGGGCTGCGGAAGGATCGTGACTGACAGCGCCGGAAAGGCCAAGGACGATGAGAGACATGTAAAAGCCTGAAAATGCCGCGCAAGGAAGGCGGCTATTCTATCAGGCTTTTGGGGTCCTGACGGACGCTGGGCGCGCCATCCCAAGGCAATCGCATGAATGCTTTCATCTGGCGCGCAAGCGTTTGCCATTGCGTTCCTCCCCTGCTGGAGCCGAAGGCGGAAGGACAGCCGCAGGCTGGTCTGGCGAAAGCCAGATGTGGCGAAGCCACACACAAGGGGAGGGCAGGAGGAGCTTGCAGCGACAAAATTGGCTTTTACATGATTTGCCGCCGCTGCAACCCCCCTCAATCCCCTCTTGTCAGGGGGGGGAGCGGGCAAGCGGGTGCCCTTATCCGCACCATACGGCAATTTTGCGCAACTGCCCTGCCAATCCAATCGCATTCATGCGATTGCCCTGACTGTTGTCCCTGCTCCGCCCAACTCTGTCGCGTCAACTCATGCGAAAGGCGCTTCTCCCGATGCCAGACGCGCCCGGCAAGCGTCTTGCGGGAAACTCACGCGTGTTGAATGTCTACGACGACGGAAGCCTTGTATTGCTTCCATTTGATCATGATGACATAGGAACGGGGGGAAACCACGGTGTCCAGCCAGCCATCCGACGTCGCGACCGTGACCGGCACCGAGATTTCCATGTCGCTGCCGAAATGCTTGCGCGCGTTGCCCGCGATGGTGTTGGCGACTTCTCCCACTGCGTCCAGCAATTGTTCTTCGGCGTGATTGAACTCCTTCATCATAAGCAGGAGATGCCTCACCATGCCGCGGGGAGCGGAAAAATAAACGCGCCCGGAAAAACTGCCGGAAAAGCTGATGTAGCCCGTCAAATCGAACGTGGTTGCCGCAACGCCGCCTTCCACGAGATACGCGGACCTGATTTCGGCTTTTTCTCCGGTGATCTGGCGAAAATAGACGCTTACCGCATCCACGAAGCTATGAATATCCTTTTCGTCAATATCACTCATGAACTGACCAACTCCAGAAAAGCAGCGACCAGAACCTCGTCGGAAAATGGTTTGTAGAGAAACCCGCGCGCGCCTTTTTTCAGGGTTTTCAGCGCCGTCGCCTTGTCGCTCAGGGCGGAGATGACAAGGATATTGCAATCGGGTTTGATCTGGATGAGTTTTTCCGTGCACGCGACGCCATCCATCTTGGGCATGGTGATGTCCATGGTCACGAGTTCCGGCATGTGCTGCGCGAACAGGGAGATCGCTTCCACACCGTTTTGCGCCATGCCAACCACCTGGATGAAAGCCAGCTTGGGGTGGCTCAAGGTCCGCGCGATCCGGCTTCGGATAATCGTGGAATCGTCAACGATCAGCAGTTTCATCTTGGAGGCTCAGGTTGCCGCATTGAAACGAATGCGAAATTCGGTAAACAAATCGGGACGGCTCTTAACCAGCAGACGCCCGTTGATGCCCTTCACTTTTTCCAGGACGATGTCCAGCCCAATACCATGCCCGGCGTCCCGGTTCGCCGACGCCGCAGTCGAGAACCCAGGCTGGAAGAGCATGGACATCACTTCCCTGTCGCTGAGCCGGGCGGCTTCCTCCCTGCCCATCTTGCCGCTTTTCGCCAGATGCGCGCGCAAGCGCTCCGGAACGATGCCGCGTCCATCGTCTCGAACGACGAAATCGTATTGCGCGTTGTCCAGTCGCTCGAACCAAAGCTGCAATTTTCCCTTCTCCGGTTTTTGCAGCATGTGCCGTTCGGCGGGCGTTTCGATGCCATGCGTCAAGGCATTGCGCACCAGTTGGATAGAAACGCCCTGCAATTCCTGGGATATATGGGCGGGCAAGGTCGAGAGCATTTCCAGCTGGCACGAGACATCGATCTGCTTGTTCTGGTCTTTCGCGATGCGCTGCACCAATGCGGCGATCTGCTGGGCGATGGGTGGCGGCGCTTTTCCGGCGTCTGCGGCTTTTTTGTCTTCCGCCTCCGGCAGCGTTTTTCCCAGCGCGACGGCAAAGCGCTCGATGATTTCGGCCAGCGAGGAATAACGCTCATAGAACCCTTCCAGGAGAACCGAGATACGCAGCATGTGATCGCCGGTCACGCCTTCCTCGCTTTCCCGCATGGCGACCATTTCCTTCTCGCATTCGTGGGCATAGCTTTCCAGCACATCGACGCCCAGCGCCGCCGCCTCTCCCTTGACGCCATGCACGATGCGCATGATCTTGGCCAGCGTGTGCAGGTGTTGTTCATTGTCATCCTGGGCACGGTTCAGTCCCTTGTTGATTTCACTCAGCGCCAACTCGACATTGGCAATGAAATGGCGCAGGGAATCGAAATCACCGCCCAGAAGCCGCAGGAGCGCCTCGACTTCCGTTTTCGATTGTTTTTTCGCCTGCTCGAGACGGTGCATCAGGGATACCTGCTCGGTCACATCCTGCACCGTCACCAGCAAGTGCGAGATTTCGCCCCCCACCATGACCCGATTGAAGAAGAAGCTCAGATAATACTCCGTCTCGGCGCCCATCTGGTTCATGGCGCTGACCGGAACGTTGGTCAGGGGATTGAGGCTCGTGACCAGGGCTTCCTTCACCCGGTCGCCGAGCAGTAGCTCGATATAGTCCGTCGCGGCCTCGAACACGCTTGGGGAAACCATTTCCTTGAGGACGGCGATGAAATCCATGCCGGGATGAATTCCCCGGCGCAACATCTGCGGCAACGATGCGGAAAACTGTGTGCCCAGCGTGCCATCCTTGTTCAGCAGGAAGAGTCCTTCATGCACGGTGGCGAAAATTTCCGTGGTCTCCTCTTGCGCCCTGACGATCTTCTCGTCACTCTTGATCAGGTTACGGATGGAAAAGATGACGGTATAGATGAAGTTGCCCAGCGCCACGACGATGCCCAGTACCAGAACGATACGCAGGAAACGCGCGCGGTTGTTGGCAACCAATTCCAGATCAGACGTCAGATCGTTCATGAGGCGCAGCACTTCAAGGTTGTTGCTCTGCGCGAAACGCACCGCGTTTTCAAGCTGCGTGGCGTTCCAGCCATTGCCCAGCAATGGTCGCAGCACCTCAAGATAGGGGTCCCATATGGCGTAGGCATCGGTTACGATCTGCCGGGAAACATCCGTATCGACCTGCGTCAGGAACACCTGGCTGCCATCGCCGCCCGTGACGATGCTGCCGTCGCGGAAGCCTTTCAACGTGGTGTCGAACAGATTGACGGTCAGGCTCAGTTCCTTCAGGTTGCGCTCCACGCCTTCACTGTCGCCGACTTCCTGGCTGCGCTGCAACAGCAGCAACACCTTGGTCATGCGCTGCGAGAGCATCCGCTGTCGCCCGGACAGGTTGATGGATACTGCGGATTCGTTGGCCTTGAACGTGCTGTAGAAATTGATGGCGATTACCAGCGAATCCGCCGTCATGAACAGGATCACCGCGACAATGATTCCGCGGTATCTGGCGAAAAAGCTGTGCCCGGTTGCTTCGCGCATGATGCCCTTGCCCTCCCCCAACATCTCATTTTGATATCCCGCCGACTTGTAGTATCTAAAGTATTTTTGACACTATCGTGACGATAGTCGACAGGTTTTGTTACGAAGCAATTGTAGGGCCTGTTGACAATCACTTCCCCCTTCGTGATGCCAATTGAATCGCGTTTGCAGAAATTTCGTTTACATTCAATGCATTACAGAGGGGGCTGTTCACCCGTTTCATTTTCTGGTTATATCCTGGTTTTTGCACAGGAGATCGGAATGGAGCGGATGGTTCTGCGGAATGA
>JAITRP010000117.1 GCA_031288305.1 Zoogloeaceae bacterium | reverse complement strand
CCCCGAAACCCGCGTCAGCCTGAAACTTCACGGCGTTACCGTGGAAGTCGTCCAAGCCCAGGACAAAAGCGTCAAAATCGCCCGCATCCACCGACCGGAAGACGGAAGACAGAAGACAGGACGCTCGCTGCGCTCGCCTTGTGGTCTGTATTCCGTAGTCCGTGGCCGCGTGTTTATCATGCTGTGCTCCGCAGGTTCCCACAGACTACAGACTACAAAGGCGCAAAGCGCCGCCCTGCCCTCTGTCCTCTGATCCCCCGATCCCTTAGAATCTCTGCTTCATTCATTTTCGCACCGGGACGCGCATGATAGGCATTTTATTGGTAACGCACGGGACGCTGGGCGAGGCGTTGTTGCAGAACGTCTGTCACGTGCTCGGCAAGCGTCCGCCGTTGCTGGCGCAGTTTGGGGTTGCGGCGCAGGACGATCCGCTGGATGTCCTGCCGCTGGCGCGGCATTGTCTGCGGCAGGTGGATGGCGGCGCGGGCGTGCTGGTAATGACGGACATCTTTGGCGCGACGCCGGCCAATCTGGTGTTGAAGCTCCTGGAGCCGGGGAAGGTGGAAGGCGTCTCCGGCGTCAGTCTGCCCATGTTGCTGCGCGCCCTGACCTATCGGGAAAAAGGGCTGGAGACGATGGCGGCCAAGGCCATCAGCGGCGCGCGCGATGGCGCGCTCGACATGCAAAGGGACGTCTGATGCAAAGGCGCGAAGTCGAAATCATAAACAAGCTGGGATTGCACGCGCGACCTTCCGGTCAGCTTTCGCAACTGGCAAGCGCCTTTGAAAGCGACATCTGGATGGAGCGCAATGGCCGCCGCGTCAACGCCAAGAGCATCATGGGCGTGATGATGCTGGCCGCCGGATGCGGCAAGCAGGTCACGCTGGAAGCCTCGGGACGCGACGAGGAAGCGGCCATACAGGCGTTGTCCGCCCTGATCGCCAGCCGTTTCGGAGAAGCGGAATGAGTTATACCCTGCACGGTCTGGGCATCTCTGGCGGCATTGCCATCGGGCAGGCCATGCTCATGTCGCATGCCACGCTGGAGGTGGCGCACCTGACGATCAGCCCCCGTCAGGCGGACAAGGAGCTGGCGCGCCTGGATTGCGCCGTGGAAGCGGTGCGCGCCGAATTGCTGGCCTTGAAGGCGCACAATGACCGCGCTTCCACCGCGCCCAACGAGTTGATGGCCTTCATCGACCTGCATGTGCTGTTCCTCTCCGATCCGGAACTCATCGACGCGACCCGGCGCATCGTGCGCGAACGCCTGTGCAATGTCGAATGGGCGCTGGTGCAGCAGATGGAGCACCTGGTCGAACAGTTCGAGCAGTTTGATGACCCCTATCTGAAAGAGCGCAAGTACGATGTCCTGCAAGTGGGCGAGCGGATCATCAAGGAATTGCTCGGTCGTCCGGGACGGGTATCGCTGAAGAAGGCCAGGGACGTGACGGAAGAAATGCTGATCATCGTGGCGCACGATCTGTCGCCCGCCGATACCATCGCCTTCAAGGAGCATCATTTCGCCGCCTTCGTCACCGATGTCGGCGGCGCGACCTCGCATACCGCGATTTTGGCGCGCAGCATGGCGATCCCCGCCATTGTCGGCCTGTCCAGCGCCCGCGCCATGATTCGCGATGGCGAAACCCTGATCGTCGATGGCACGCGCGGCGTGTTGCTGGTCGATCCCGACGAGCAGGTGCTGGACGAATACCGGATTCGCAAGGAACAGCTGGAACTCGAACGCACCAAGCTGAAACGCCTGAAATCCACGCAGGCGCGCACACTGGATGGCGTGGACGTGGGCATTTTCGCCAACATCGAAATTCCTTCCGACACGCGCGCGGCGCTGGAAGCGGGCGCGGACGGCATAGGACTGTTCCGCACCGAATTCCTGTTCCTGGGGCGCGGCGACATGCCTTCGGAAGAAGAGCAGTTCGAGGCGTACAGGAAGGTGGTGAAGGACATGGATGGCCGTCCCGTGACGATACGCACCTTCGATCTGGGCGGCGACAAGACGCCGGATACCCAGCGCACCCCGACCAACCCGGCGCTGGGACGGCGCGCCATTCGCCTGTCACTGGCCGAACCGTGGATGTTCCGCCTGCAACTGCGCGCCATTTTGCGCGCCTCGCGTCATGGCAAGGTCAAGCTCCTGGTTCCCATGCTTTCCCATGCCCGCCAGATTGACGCCACGCTCCTGGCGGTGAATGCCGCCAAGGAAAGCCTGCGGGCGGAGCGCGTCGCCTTCGATGAGGACATCGAAATCGGCGGCATGATCGAAATTCCCGGCGCGGCGCTGGCCATCAACATGTTCCTGAAGCGCCTGGATTTTCTTTCCATCGGCACCAACGACCTGATCCAATACACGCTGGCGATCGATCGCAGCGATGAACAGGTCGCCAGTCTCTACGATCCGTTGCATCCCGCCGTGATGATGCTGGTGGCGCATACGCTCTCCACGGCGGAAAAAGCGGGGATTCCGGTTTCCCTCTGCGGCGAAATGGCGGGCGACGCCCGTTTTACCCGTCTTCTGCTGGGATTGGGTCTGCGCACCTTTTCCATGCACCCTTCGCAAATCATGCGCGTCAAGAGCCGCGTGATCCAGGCCAACGCCAGCGAACTCGCGCCCCTCGCCCGCCGCATCCTGCGCCTGGACGAAACCGAAAAGATCATGGAAGCCGTGGAGAGGCTATAGTTCAGGGGACGGAAGACAGACCACACGCGAGCGCAGCGAGCATTCTGTCTTCTGTCCTCCGTCTTCTGAACGTAGAATACGGACTTTGATTTTCTTTTGTCGTGGTGATCATGAAATTTTCCTGTTCCCTGGATAGGTTCGCCCGTTTGTTGCTGGGCGGATTGTTGTGTTGGAGCCTTGCCGCCGAGGCGCAGTTGGCGATTGAGATTACCGGCGCGGGCATGAACCAGATTCCCGTGGCGATTGCGAATTTTGGCGGCGACGCGAAGGATGGGCAATCGCTGACCGCCGTGGTGAAGAGCGATCTGGAGCGCAGCGGCCTGTTTCGTCTGGTGGACGCGAAGAGCGAAACCCTGAGCGAGACTTCCGCCGTGGATTACGGCCTCTGGAAAATCCGGGGCGCGGACGCGCTGGCGGCGGGCAGTTTGCGGCGCAATGCCGATGGCCGTCTGGAAGCGCGCTTTCGTCTGTATGACGTCAACCGCCAGGATAATCTGGGCGGCGCGGCCTATCTTGCGGCAACGGCGCAACTGCGCGCCGCCGGACATCGCGTCGCCGATTATATCTACGAAAAACTGACGGGCGAAAAAGGGGTGTTTTCCACGCGCATCGCCTATGTACACAAAACGAGCGGGCGCTATGAATTGCGCATTGCCGATTCCGATGGACAGAACGCCCAAACGGCGCTGGTTTCGCGCGAACCCATCATTTCCCCGGCCTGGTCGCCCGATGGCGCGCGCATCGCCTATGTTTCCTTCGAGAACAAGAAACCCATCATCTTCGTGCATTCGCTGAGCACAGGCGCGCGGCAGGTCGTCGCCAATTTCAAGGGTTCCAATTCCGCGCCCGCCTGGTCGCCGGATGGTCAGCGGCTGGCCATCGTGCTCACCCGCGACGGCAATTCGCAGATTTATCTCATCGGCGCAAACGGCGGCGCGCCCACGCGCCTGACCACATCGGCGGGCATCGACACCGAACCGCAATTTTCCGCCGATGGCGCGCAGATCTACTTTACTTCCGACCGCGGCGGCAGTCCGCAGATCTATCGGGTGGCGGCTTCGGGCGGTGCCGCCGAACGCGTCACCTTCGAGGGCGGCTACAACGTCTCGCCGCACCCTTCGCCAGACGGCAAGAACATGGCCTTCATCACCCGGCGGGACGGGCGCTTCCAACTGGCGCTCATGGATTTGCAAAGCCGCCAGGTGCAGATGCTTTCGGATTTCGGACGGGACGAATCCCCCAGCTTCGCGCCCAATGGACGCATGATCGTGCTGGCGACGGAAGCCAACGGGCGCGGCGTGCTGTCGGCGGTATCCACGGACGGCAGCATCCGGCAACGCCTCTCCGTTCCGGTGGGCGATGTGCGCGAACCCGCCTGGGGGCCGTTTTTACGGTAGGCGTCAAAAAAGCAAAAACCTGCTTTTTGCCGGTTCAGATCAGCAAAAAAGGGCAAGCAAAGCTCGTCCTTTTTTGGGGGAAAGGCAACGAAAACCCACTGCTGCCGCCCATCCGGTCTGAACACCGGTCGCAGGGGCGCGCCGTGTGCGTCCCTACGAGAACCATGCGGATCGCGCTGGTTTTTTCGTTGCTTTTTCACGGTTTGAAGGCGAAACTTTGCTTTGCCTTCAAACCCTGATTAACCCGGGAAAAAGTGGGTTTTCACTTTTTCCCGCTTAAACAAATTTGCAAAGCGAGCGTAAATCCGCCAGAGTGCTATCCTTTCTCGACAACCTGTTCCAACGAGGAGAAATGACATGAAAAAAATTGTTTCCTGGATTCTCATGACGCTTGCGGCGCTGGCGTTGGCAAGCTGCACCACCACCGGGCCGGAAACCGATGCCGCGCCGGTGGAGGAGCGCGACGGCTACATCCCGCCCGTCGGTACCGACATCGTTGTTGGCGGCAATCTTCCGGACATTCTCACCAAGGGATCGCTTTCCAAGCGCAGCGTGTATTTTGCGCTCGATCGCTACAACATCGAGGAAGGCTACCGCGATCTGGTTGCCGCGCACGCCCGTTTCCTGGTGGAAAACCGGAATTTCAAGGTGCTGATCCAGGGCAACACCGACGAACGCGGCAGCCGTGAATACAACCTCTCGCTTGGTCAGAAGCGCGCGGAAGCGGTGCGGCAGATGCTGTTGCTGTTGGGCGTACAGGAAGCGCAGGTGGAAGCTGTCAGTCTGGGCGAAGAAAAGCCGCGCGCCGAAGGGCATAACGAAACCGCCTGGGCGGAAAACCGCCGCGCCGACATTCTCTATTCCGGCGAGTTCTGAGCATGCGTCCGGCGCTCCTTTCCCGCTATGCGCTGGGGCTTCTCTGCGCCGCGTCCTGCATTTCCGTCGCGCAGGCGGGACTCTTCGACGACAACGAGGCGCGCCAGCAAATCCGGGAGATGCAGGCCGCCTTCGAGGCCAAGCTCGAAACCCAGTCCAAGGCGCAACTGGAACTGGCAACCCAGCTCATGGGATTGCGCGAGGAAATCTCCCGCCTGCGCGGGGAAATCGAAACCCTGAATTACGAAAACGCGCAGGCCAAGAAACGTTTGCAGGATTTGTATCTGGATCTGGATGGCCGCCTTGCGCGCATGGAATCCACGCCCGTCAGCGCCAGCAGCAGCAGCGCCAGAATGCCGGAAAACACGCCGGAAGCCCAGGCCGAAAGCCAGGCGTACGAGAACGCGCTCGCCCAGTTCAAGGCGGGCAAATACGCCGCCGCCGCCAGGGCGCTGGCGGATTTCGTGCGCGTCTATCCCGACAGCGAGATGACGCCCGGCGCGCAATTCTGGCTGGGGAACGCCTACTACGCCCAGAAACAATGCCGCGAAGCCATTGACGCGCAACTGGTGGTCACAACCCGCTGGCCGGATTCCACGCGCGCCCCGGACGCCCTGCTCACCATCGCCAACTGCCAACGCGACATGGGCAATCAAACCGCTTCCCGGCGCACGCTGACGAATCTCATCGAAAAATACCCCGCCTCGCAAGCGGCGGCACAGGCGCGACAACGCGTTAAATAGCAAAGGCAACAAAACCCCGCCGGATGGGTTTTTCGTTGGGTTTTTATCGTAAAACCAACTCCGTTTTGAAACCCCGCCCTGAAGGCCGGGGGATCAATCCGTAGCCATTGGGGAGAGGAGAGAAACTCCTCCCCAATGACGTTAGACCGGCAGCCCTGAAGGTCTGCCGCTAATTTCTTGCTGGGTTGAAGGCGAAGATTTGCTTTGCCTTCAACCCCAAATTTATCCGGCACAAGGCCGAAGGCTGGTCTGGCGAAGCCAGATGCGGAAAAGCCGCACAAAAAGCAGGGGTTTCACTTTTTGACGTACACATCGCACACATCCATGCGCGCCCCTCTGCGGGTACATGAGCTTTTTTTCTCCCTGCAGGGCGAAGCTTCGCGCGCGGGCTTGCCCAGCGTGTTCGTTCGCCTGACCGGGTGTCCGCTGCGTTGCCGTTGGTGCGATACGACGTATGCGTTTTCCGGCGGCGAGGACATGACGATAGACGAGATCCTCGCCGCCGCGCGCCGCTGGCCTGCCCGGCACATCTGCGTCACGGGCGGCGAGCCGCTGGCGCAGAAGCGCTGTCTTGTCCTGCTTGCGGCGCTGTGCGACGCGGGCTATGAAGTTTGCCTGGAAACATCCGGCGCGCTCGCCATTGGCGGCGTGGACGCGCGCGTGGCGCGCATCGTCGATATCAAGACGCCATCGTCTGGCGAAGCGGACAAGAACCGCTGGGAAAATCTCGCCTTGCTCACGCCCAGGGATGAACTCAAAATCATCATCGCCGACCGCGCGGATTATGACTGGGCACGCGCGAAAATGGCAGAGCGCCCGTTTCCGGCGCGCTGTCCGGTATTCTTTTCCCCGGCGCATGGCCTGCAATCCCCCGTGAAACTGGCGGAATGGATCCTCGCCGACGGTCTGGAAGCGCGCTTTCAGTTACCATTGCACAAACAACTCTGGGGTAACATGCAGGGGAGGTAGGCGGCAAAAAGTAAAAACCCGCTTTTTGCCGGTTCAGTCAGCAAAAAATGGCAAGCGTAGCTCGCCCTTTTTTGGAGTAAATGCAAGAAAACCCACTACCCATCCGCACGATCCTAGTAGTTCGTCATGTTGAATGAACCCTAGCAAGAAATTAGCGACAGCCCTTCAGGGCTGCCGGTTTAACTCCATTGGGAAGGGGTTTCTCTCCCCTCCCCAATGGCTACGGATTGATCCCCCGGCCTTCAGGCCGGGGTTTCGACCTTCGCACCGCCCTGAAGGGCGGGATTTCAAACCGGAGTTAGTTTTACGATGAAACTCAAAGTGCCTGAAGACAGAGCAAACGCTTTTTCCCCCTCCTTCCTTGCGGGGGAGGGGTCAGGGGAGAGGGGAAGCCACGGTTCAACGGCTTTGCTCTTTTGAGCCGCTCCCCTTGCAGGGTGCAAGCCCTCCCTCACAAGGGGGAGAGGGACAGGGCGCTTCCGGCAGGCAGTCACGCCAAAATCGCGTCGATTCAACGTGACGGGCTACTAGGGCGCAAAGGCGCGCGGTTTTCTTCTCACCTGACAAGAGGGATTGCGGCGAGGCGGCTTGCATCGGAGCGCTGACGCCTGCTCTCCTGCCCTCCCCTTGTGCGCGGCTTTGCCGCATCTGGCTTCGCCAGACCAGCCCGCGGCTGTCCTTCCGCCTTCGGTTCCAGCAGGGGAGGGAGGAAGTTTGGCGCGCTTCGTTGGGGATAGATTATTGACAGTATTCTCTGTTTTTCATTGCGCCTGACTTACTCGATAAAAAGCAGGGTTTAACTTTTTGCCGTACACTACTTCCTGGAGGCAACGATGGAACCCAATCGCAGGCGTTTTGCGCGCATTCATTTCAATAGTCCGGCCTGTCTGGCGTTTCGGCGCCAAGGCGCGGAGCGGGAGTATCCGGCGAAGGTGCTGGATTTTTCCCTGAAGGGCGCGCTCATTCAAACCGACGCGCCCATCGATCTCGCGCCCGGCGCGAGCTGTACGCTGGCGCTGGACCTGAGCGACATGGACGGTGACGAAACTCTGGAGAGCGGCATTTGCATGCGCGCCAAAGTCGCGCATATTCGCGGGCGGGACATTGGCCTCGTCTGCGTGGAAATCGACCTCGACAGCATCACCCACCTGCGCCGCCTGATCGAACTCAACCTGGGCGACGAAACCCTGCTTTCCCGCGAACTGGAACACCTGACTTCCGCGGACGCGGAGGCGTGAATCCCGATGAAGGCGGTCATTCTCCTTTCCGGCGGACTGGATTCCGCAACCTGCCTGGCGGTGGCGAGACGCCAGGGGTTTGCGGCCTACTGTCTTTCCCTCGACTACGGGCAGCGGCATCGCGCCGAACTGGATGCCGCGCGTCGCGTCGCGGCGGAGACGGGCGCGGCGGAACACCGGATACTGCAACTCGATCTGGGACAATTCGGTGGCTCCGCCCTGACCGACGCGCGAATGGAAATTCCCGTGGCGGGCGTGCGGCCGGGCATTCCCGTCACCTATGTGCCCGCCCGCAACACCATCATGCTGTCGCTGGCGCTGGCCTGGGCCGAGGCGCTCTCCAGCCGCGACATCTTCGTTGGCGTCAATGCCGTGGATTATTCCGGCTACCCGGACTGCCGTCCGGAATACATCGCCGCCTTCGAGTCCATGGCCAACCTGGGCACCAAGGCCGGGGCGGAAGGGGAAAAACTCACCTTGCACACGCCCCTGATGCGCCTTTCCAAGGCCGGGATCATCCGCCTGGGGCACAGCCTGGACGTGGATTACCGCCTCACGGTTTCCTGCTACCAGGCAGACGAAAAAGGCCGCGCCTGCGGCCTGTGTGATTCCTGCCGCCTGCGTCGTGAAGGATTCAATGCCGCAGGACTACCGGATCCGACGCTGTACGTCAAAAAGTAAAAACCTGCTTTTTTGCCGCTTTCACATGCCTATGGCTTCGCGCACGTCGCGCATGGTTTCCCTGGCCAGATCGCGCGCCTTGGCACAGCCTTCGTTGAGGATGTTGCGCACCAAGGCAGGGTTGTCCTGGTAGTACTCGGCGCGTTCGCGGATAGGCGCCTGTTCTTTCAGGATGCCGTCGATCACGGGCTGCTTGCAGTCGACGCAACCAATGCCGGCGCTCTGGCAGCCCGCTTCGGCCCAAGCGCGGCAAGCGTCGCCGGAATAGACCTGGTGCAGTTGCCAGACCGGACATTTTTGCGGATTGCCGGGATCGGTGCGGCGGATGCGCGCCGGGTCGGTGGGCATGGCGCGAATCTTTTTCTTGACAAAATCGGGTGGTTCGCGCAATGAAATGGTATTGGCATATGATTTGCTCATTTTCTGCCCGTCCAGCCCCGGCAGGCGCGCCGCTTCGGTCAGGAGCGCCTCCGGCTCAACCAGGATCATCTTGCCGGTGCCTTCCAGGTAGCCGAACAATCGTTCCCGATCCGCGACGGAAAGATGCTGGATTTCTTCCAAAAGGGCGTGTGCCTGTTCCACCGCTTCCTTGTCGCCTTTCCGCTGGAAACGCGTACGCAGATCGTCGTAGAGCCGCGCCCGCTTGCCGCCCAGTTTCTTTACCGCTTCCCTTGCCTTTTCCTCGAAACCAGGTTCGCGCCCATACAGGTGATTGAAGCGGCGGGCGATTTCGCGGGTGAATTCGATGTGCGGAATCTGGTCTTCGCCCACCGGCACGCGGTTGGCGCGATAGATGAGAATATCCGCCGACATCAATAGCGGATAGCCAAGAAAACCGTAGGTGGATAAATCCTTGCCGGCAAGTTTTTCCTGCTGTTCCTTGTAGGTCGGCACCCGTTCCAGCCAACCCAGCGGCGCCATCATGGAGAGGAGCAGGTGCAGTTCTGCGTGTTCCGGCACGTGCGACTGCACGAACAGGATCGCCTGGTTCGGATCCAGTCCAGCGGCCAGCCAATCCACTGCCATTTCCAGGGTATTTTTCTGGATTTCTTCCGGCGCGTCGTATTGCGTGGTGAGCGCGTGCCAGTCGGCGACAAAGAAGAGGCAGGGATATTCGTGCTGGAGTTTGATCCAGTTGACGAGCACCCCATGATAATGCCCCAGATGCAGCGCGCCCGTGGGGCGCATCCCGGAAACGACTCGTTCTGCGTACATGATGGCAAGGACTTAAAGAAAAGGTTGCAGGAGAAGAAGACAAAAACGGATCATCGGCTCGAGCAAGGCGCTCAAGAGATTGGTGACGAGCAGGAAAATCAGGATCAGCATGCCATAGGGTTCGATGCGCGAAAAGGCGATGGCCTGGCGCAGCGGCAGCAGGCTGACGACGATGCGCCCGCCGTCGAGCGGCGGCAAGGGCAGGAGATTCAGGAGCATCAACAGCACGTTGAAGGTCGCGCCAAAAAGACACATGGACACCAGCGCCTGCGTATAGTAGGGATTGACGGGAATGTGGAACATCAGTTTGTGCAGCAATGCCCATGCTATCGCCATCAACAGGTTGGCGAATGGCCCGGCGGCGGCAACCCAGAACATATCCTGCTTGGGACGCCGCAGGCGAGAAAAATCCACTGGCACCGGCTTGGCGTAACCGAAGGCAAACATGCCGCCGCTTAACAGGAACAACCCGGCGGGCAACAGCAAGGTGCCGATGGGGTCGACGTGCGGCAAGGGATTCAGGGTGATGCGTCCCTGGCGCGCGGCGGTATCGTCGCCAAAATAACGCGCGACATAGGCGTGCGCGGCTTCGTGCAGGGTAATGGCAAAAATCAGGGGCAAGACGGCAATGGCCATGTTGGCGAGCAGGCTGTTATCCATTCTGGTTCGTTCCGGAAAAACCGAAGGGAGCCAGCGCCCCGCGTCCGGCGCGCACCAGTTCCGGCGCGGCGTGAGTAAGATCGATGACCGTGGTCGGCTCCATGCCGCAGGCGCCGCTGTCGATGACCAGTTCGATGCGCCCTTCCAGCGACTCCTGGATCTGCCAGGCTTCGGTGGGCGGATCTTCTTCGTTTGGCAGGAGCAGGGTAGCGGTAAGCAGCGGCTCGCCAAGTTCGCAAAGCAGGGCTTGCGCCACCGGATGATCGGGGACGCGCAGGCCGATGGTCTTGCGTTTGGGGTGCATCACCCGGCGCGGCAATTCTTTTGCGCCTTCCAGGATGAAGACATAGCTGCCCGGCGTGACCGCCTTCAACAGCCGGTATTGCCGGTTATCCACGCGCGCGTATTTGGCGATGTCGGAAAGGTCGCGGCACATCAGGGTCAGGTGATGGCGTTCGTCGATGGCGCGAATGGCGCGCAGGCGATCCAGCGCCGCCTTGTCGCCCAGATGGCAGCCCAGGGCATAGCAGGAATCCGTGGGAAAGGCGATGACCGCGCCCGCGCGCAGCGCCTCCCCGGCCTGCGCGAGCAGGCGCGCTTGCGGGTTCTGGGCGTTGATGCTCAAGAATTGCGTCACGGTGCTGTATACGTCAAAAAGTGAAAACCTACTTCCGGTTTATTTCGGGGTTTGAAACCGGGCAAAGCCTGGCTTCAAACCGTGCAAAACCAACGAAAAACCAGCGCGGGCGGTGCGGTTGTCGCAGGGGCGCACGCAGCGCGTCCCTACAGGATCCAGGATCGCGCGGACAGGCAGTGGGTTGCCTTGCCTTTACACCAAAAAAGGGCGAGCTTTGCTTGCCCTTTTTTGCTGGCCGAACCGGCAAAAAGTAGCCTTTCACTTTTTGACGTCCCCATTCAATAAGCGCCAGACGGGCGGCAAGTCTTCCGGCAGCGGCGCGAATCCGCCCAGATCCGCTCCGGCGCCGCCATGAAAGTCCGAACCCTGCGAGGCGTGAAAACCGAATGATCGCGCCAGCCGCGCGAAACGGCGCATATGCGCCGGCACATGACTGCCGGAGGAAACTTCGATTGCCTCGCCGCCCAGATCGCGAAACTCGCCCAGGAACACGCGCATCTGCCCGCTGGAGATTTCGTAGCGTCCCGGATGCGCCACCACCGCCACGCCGCCTGCCGCGCGTATCCAGCCGACGGCCTCGGCGAGCGTCGCCCAGCGATGCGGCACGTAGCCAGGTTTTCCCGGCGTCAGGTACTGTTCGAATACTTTGCCCGTATCGGCAAAGAGGCCGATTTCCACCAGATGGCGGGCAAAATGGGCGCGCGAAATCTGCGCCGGATGCGCCGTGTGCCGCAGCGCGCCGGCAAGCGTACCGGCAATGCCCGCCGCCGCCAATGCCGCGTCCATGCGTCGCGCCCGCTCCAGCCGTCCATCCTGCGTCGTCTTCAAGCCCGCCAGCAGACCCGGATGCGCCGCATCGAAGCCCAGCCCGACGATGTGTATGGGCGTATCTTGCCATTCGACGGAAATTTCCACGCCATTGATGAAGACCAGGTCTTCCGCCGCCGCCTGCCGCCGCGCCGCGGCAAGCCCCGCCACGCTGTCGTGATCGGTCAATGCCAACCCATCCAGCCCCCGCGCTTTCGCGCGTGCCGCCACCGCCTCCGGCGTGAACAGCCCATCCGAAGCCGTGGAATGCACATGCAAATCGAAACGCGGGGAAACCAGAGCAGACACGAGGAAAAGAAAAAAATGAAAGTTTGCCAGTCTAACACCGAGGTTCAGGAATCGGGTCAGGAACCAGGGACTAGAGCAGTTTCAGTTTAGGTATTGACACTATATGCGCAGAAACCTGGTTCAGTCGAACTTTCCACAAAGAAACTGTAATGATTTAAATAGAAAATACTCTAAAAAATCAGGCTGGTGCGGCCCGAGAGAAACAACAATGCTTGCAGTATGTTGTTGATTGTGGATGCGCAAAGCGTCAAGAACACGGACACGGCGAAGAGCGAAGGCTATGATGCGGGCAAGAAGGTCTGGCATCACACCGTGGATACGCAAGGGCTGCCGCACACGGTGGCGGTCAGTATGGCAGACAGAGGTGACGGATCGGCAGATGCATTATGATCGCCACGCCAAGGCAAGGGCAAACCCCATCGTAATGACGAGTGGAGAGATTGGCGCGGCGCGTGGCGCGCGCAGATAGGAAAGACGCGTGCCGCCCGGCGTTTTTGCTCAGCGAACAAATCCAGAACCGCCCTCACTGATTCCTGATTCCGATCCCTGACGACAAAGGCCGCGTCAGCGACCGCTCTGTCCTCTGTTCTCCGCCCTCTGTCTTCCGAACCCCCGATCTGCATTATCATGTGCGCCTTTTCTCGTTCGTTGCGCATCATGTCCGTCAAATCTCTTTTTTCTTTGTTGTTTTTTGCTTTCCTGCTGGTCGCCTGCGGCGAAGTGGAGGATACGCGGCCAGGAAAGCCGGTGGCGCATCGACAGGCGACGTTCCGGGCGATCCTGAAAAGTTTTGAGCCGATGGGCATTCAGTTGCGCGAGGAAACGTACAAGGCGGAAACCTTCCGGCAGCACACCGAAAAACTCGCGGAATTGAAAGACGCGCCGTGGGAATACTTCGGGGCGGAGACGCAATATCCACCCAGCAAGTCCACCGACCGTCTGTGGCAGGAGCCAGAGATTTTTGCCGATGAGCGTGACAAGTTCATTCGCGCTGTAAAGGACCTGCAATTTGCCGCGCAGAACGCGCCAGAAGAGGCGGAGCAGGCCGTGGAGACGCTCAAGGCGGCCTACGCGCCGGTGGAGGCAAGCTGCCGCAGTTGCCACAAGAGGTACAAGCGCTAACCATGCTGAACATCCTGAATCTTGCGGGTTTGCGTGGCGATCAGCGTCTGTTTCAAGGCGTCGGCTTCACGCTCGTGGCGGGGGAACTGTTGTTTTTGGAAGGCAAGAACGGGGCGGGTAAGACCACCTTGCTGCGCATGTTGTGCGGCTTGACGCCGCCGGATGCCGGGGAAATCCGTTGGCAGGGCGAGGAAATTCGTCGTCTGGGCGGGGATTTTCACGCCCAACTCTGTTACCTCGGCCATCAGAACGCTGTCAAGGAAGACCTGACGCCGCTGGAAAATCTCCTCGCCAGTGCCCATCTGGCGGGCGAACCGCTGGGGGAAGACGCGGCGCTGGCGGTGCTGGAACAGGTGGGGATGGCCGGACGCGAAGACCTAGCCTGCCGCTATCTCTCGCAAGGCCAGAAACGGCGAGCGGCGCTTGCCCGGCTGGCGCGCGAACGCCGTCCGCTGTGGATACTCGACGAGCCTTTCGTGGCGTTGGACACGCAGGCGATGGCCTGGCTTTCCGGGGTGATAGGCGCGCATCTGCAACGCGGCGGACTGGTGGTGATGACCACGCATCAGGCGGTGGAAATCTCCGCCGCACCGGCGCGGCGTCTGCGATTGGGCGCGTAGATCATGCTGCGCATCGTCTTTTATGTCATCGCCCGCGATCTGCGTCTGGCCTTGCGGCGTCCGGCGGACGTGTGTTCGGTGCTGTTTTTTTTCATTCTCGTCGCCAGCCTGTTTCCACTGGGGGTGGGGCCGGAGGCGGAAATTCTGCGTCGTCTCGCGCCCGGCGTGATCTGGGTGGGCGCGCTTTTGGCGACCATGCTTTCGCTGCCCCGGATGTTTGCCGAGGATTTTCACGACGGCGCGCTGGAGCAACTGGCGCTCGCGCCCTATCCGCTGGGATTGACGGTGCTGGGCAAGACGCTGGCGCACTGGCTGGTTTCCGGCCTGCCGCTGGCCTTGATTGCGCCGCTTCTGGGGTTGCAGTTCGATTTGCCGCCGGAGGCGCTGGCGACGCTGGTGTTCTCGGTGTTCATCGGCACGCCGGCGCTTTCCAGCATCGGCGCGATTGGCGCGGCGCTCACCCTAGGGCTGCGCGGCGGCGGCGTGCTGCTTTCCTTGTTGGTGCTGCCTCTGTATATTCCCGTGCTGATTTTCGGCACGGGCGCGGTTGATGCCTGTGTTGGCGGCGCGAGTCCCGCCGCGCATCTCTTCCTGCTGGCGGCGCTGACGGTCGGCGGACTGACCTTCGCGCCCTGGGCGGCGGCGGCGGCGCTGCGGATCGCGCTGGAATAGAAAAGACGTCAAAAAATGAAAACCTACTTTTTGCGCGGCTTTGCAACCTGCAAGAGCAAAGCCGCATTTGGCTTCGCCAGACCAGCCTTCGGCCTTGTGCCGGTTTCATATTCCAAAAAAGACAGGCAAAGCCTGCCTTTTTTGGAATAAAGACAACGTAACCCACTACCCGTCCGTCCGGTCATAGGGGCGTGCACAGTGCGCCCCTATGACCGGACGGTAATGGGTTTCCCTTGCCTTCTTCTGATCGTTGACGCCATCTCGCATCCTCCCTATAATCGTCTTTCTCTGACTCTGACGCGGGGTGGAGCAGTCTGGCAGCTCGTCGGGCTCATAACCCGAAGGTCGCAGGTTCAAATCCTGCCCCCGCAACCAACACCATTTACAAAACGTCGGCGAGTCCGGCGTTTTGTATTTTCACGCTCAGCGTCCCGTTTTCCGGCGGGCGGGCGCTTCCTCCGGTTTCCCTGAATCCTTGTGCGCGCCGCATTGCCAGCACATCCCGTCGAAATCCTCAAGCTTGCCATCGGGGTTGCCGATCCAGCGCGTAAATTCCCTGAAAGCCGGGTTCGTCACGCTCAGTTCCGGCTGGTAGCGGTCGTAGCGCAGTCCCGCCAGATCGGACCAGGTGTGGATCAAGTGTTCCGTGCTGTATTTTCTCCCGGTCATGCCCTGGAAATCGCGCGGATGCGCCGTCCGCCAGGAAGGAGAAGTCCACAGGAGGAAGGGCACGCGGTACATGCCGGGCGTGGGCGCGTCCTCGTTGCGTCCCAGGGTTTGATGCGGCGCGGTATCGAAAACCTCTTCGCCGTGATCGGAGAAATACAACAAAAACCCGTTCGCCGCCTGCCGCGTAAAGGTTTCGATCAGGCGGGAAACGATGAAATCGTTGTACAGCATGGCGTTGTCGTAGGCGTTGTATTGCGCCAGTTTTGCCGCGTCCAGGCCGGGCGGCGCGTGTTCCTTGCCCTCGAAGCGATCGAAGCTCTTCGGGTAACGGTATTGATATTTGATGTGCGCGCCCAGCAAATGCACGACGATGAATTTTTTGCGCGCCGGGTCCTGCAATGCGCGGGCAAAGGGATCGAGGACAATCTCGTCGAACTGGTTGGCGTCCTGCTGGAATTGGCGGTTCAGGTAGCGCGTTTCGTCCGCCTGCCGGGCAAAGAAGGTCAGCAGGCTGTCGCGGTTCATGGTCTGCTGGTTGGTGATCCAGAAGGTCTTGTAGCCCGCCTGCCGCATCAGGTCGATCAGGCTTGGCTCGTCGAGGAAACGGCGCGGCGCTTTTTGATGCGCGAAGGTGAGCGCCTGTTGCAGCACTTCGATGGTGTAGGGGCGTGGGGCGATCACATCCGCGAACACGGTCAATCCATCGGCGCGCAACGCCTCCAGCCGGGGCGAGGTTGGGCGTGGGTAGCCGTACAGGCTCATGCGCAGGCTTGTGGTCGATTCGCCAACGACCAGCACGAGGGCGCGCGGCGCGTCGCCGCTGACATCTTCGAGTTGCGCCAGCAGCGGCGTCTTGCCTGCCAGCCGCTCGCGCAGCCGCGCCAGTTGCCGGTTGTACTGGCAATAGCCGGTGAGGATCGGCCAGGGCATCGCGGCGCGCAGGCGGTTTTGCGCCTTTTCCACGGTGTGGTCGCGCGTAAGCAATGGGTAGCAGGCGCTGATTGCCAGCAGCAGCGCGCAGACGGGTATGACGCGCGCGCGCGGCAACGCCGCCGGGCGCAGCCGCTTCCAGAGCAGGAAGGCGGACAGGGTGTACAGCGACAAGCCGCCGACCAGTTGCCAGGTGAGGTACTGGCTGAAAAATTCGCGCGATTCTTCCGGGTTGGACTCGAACATGGCAAAGACGACGCTTTGCGTCATCGGGTCTCCGTGGATGCCGAAATAACCCAGGCTGACCAGGGAAGCCGCCCACAGCAACAGACCGATGACGCCAAGCGCCAGCCGTTGCCGCGCGGGCGGCAAGAAGAGCGCCACGGCCAGCCAGAACAAGCTCAAGGGCAGGGTCGCCAGCAAATCTTCCATTCGCCCTGTGCCGGAGAGCAGATAGAGGATTTGCGGCAGGCCGGAGAAATACCAGACGAAAAGGAAGAGCCAGAAAAACGCAGGCCCATCGAAGCGCCGCTCAGGATTCATCATGCCGGGGCGTGGAGGAGGCCAGGGCGCGATACAGTTCGGCCATGCGCCGGGAACTGGCGACATCCGACCAGTCGCGGGCGGTTTCCGGGGCTTCCGCCGCCAAACGCGCGCGCAGCGCGGCGTCGGCAAAGAAACGCAACACCGTTTCGGCAAAGGCGTCTTCCTCTTCCGGCGGCGCGAGGCAACCCCTGCCCGCTTCCAGAATGTCGCGCGTCCCCAGCCGGGAGAGCGCGATCACGGGCAATCCCGCCGCCATCGCCTCCGGCAGCACCAGTCCCTGCGTTTCGGTGAGCGAAGCGAACACGAACACGTCGGCGGCGGCGTAGCAATCCAGCAAGGCCGCGTTGCGGTCGAGATAGCCAAGAAAATGAACGGCATGGGCAATGCCCAGGGTTTCCGCTTCCCTTTTGAGATCGGGCAGCGCCGGGCCGTCGCCCGCCGCCAGCAGCAGGAGATCGGGATTTTGCCGCAAGGCGCGCGCCCAGACGCGCAGCAAAAAGCCGATGTTCTTTTCATGCGCGACGCGCCCGACGAACAGCGCGACCGGACGCTCTTCGTCGATGCCGTGTTCCCGGCGAAATGCCGCCCGGTCGCCGCGCGCGAATTTTTCCAGCGGCACGCCGGTCGGCAGGATGTGCATGGGCACTTGCACGCCATAGGCGGTCAATTGCTCCAGCATGGCGGCGGAAGGCACGACGATGGCGTCGAGGGCGTTGCACTGGCGGCGGGAAAAGCTGCGCGCGATGCGGCTCAGATGCCGACGCGGCAGGAAGGGCACGTAATATTGCAGATATTCGACAAACAACGTGTGATAGGTCGCCAGCGCCGGAAGACGCAGCAAGCGCGCGGCGTGGATGCCCGCATAATGGGCGACGAACGGCGTATGGATATGGATCAGGTCGCATTCGCGGGCGCGCTCCAGCGCGGCGCTTTTCATCTTGCGCCACGAAAGCCATTTGTCCTCCACGTCGAGCGAAAAGGGAATCCGCCTGCTTTTCACGCGGGTAACGCCGCTTTCCTCCGGCTCGTCGCCATAGCGCGGCGCGACGATTTCGACTTCGATGCCGCAGGATTGCAGTGTTTTCCTGAACGTTTCAATGGACGTGGACACGCCATTGATACGCGGGAAATAAACATCGGAAACCATCAGGACGCGCATAAAAAAAGGCCAAAAAATCTGGAGACGGCATGATAAAGCAAAACCAGACCCGAACATCGGCATCCGCTCCCGCAAGAAGCGGCAAAAAGCAACCCTCCGCTTTTTTTGCGCGGCTTTCGGCCTTATGGTGGTTATAGGAGCGCTCTGCGCCCGCAAATCATCCGCCGCGTGACGGCTGACGGGCGCGCGCAGTGCGCCCCTACAGTACCGTGCAGGTGGTAGTGGGTTGCGTTGCCTTTACCCCAGAAAAGGCAGGCTTTGCCTGTCCTTTTTTGCTGACTGAACCGGGCAAAAAGTAGGTTTTGACGTTTCTACTCCATCCGGCGCAAACCTTCCAGCACTAGGCAGGGAACATGGCGCGCGGGCAGCGCGGCGAGCAGCGGCAGCAGCGTTGGCGCCGCGCCGCCGGAAAGAAGGCAACAGGCGGCATCGGGCAAACGCAGGAAGGCGCGTTCGATGGCGCCTGCCTGAGCTTCCAGGCAACCGCTGGCAATCGCGTCCGCCGTATTGCGGGGAAAAGGAAGATGCGCGCCCAGGACCGCGGGGGAGAGCGTCGTGCCCTCCATGAGCGCCGTTCGCATCATCTGCAAACCCGGCAGAATCAGACCGCCCAGGAAATTGCCCGCCGCATCCAGGCTATCCACGGTAGTGGCTGTGCCCGCCATGACGACCAGGCAGGGACGCGCTTCCAGCGCGCGCGCGCCAATCAGGGCGCACCAGCGATCCGCACCCAGCGTTTCCGGCGCGCTGTAGCCGTTACATACGCCCGCCGCTGCCGCGCCGCTACGCACAACATCCAGCGCAAGGCGCGGATAGGCTGCCTGCAGCACACGCCGGAGCAGCGTTTCCCGTTCGCGACCGACCACACTGGCCAGGCGCGCCGAATGTGGCGTCGATGCCGCGCCCGCGGCGGCAAGCGCCTGGGGCAGATGGGCGATATCCGTCCAGGACAAGGCTCCCTGGCCCTGCCAGCCGCCCGCGCGCTCCTGGCTCAGGCCCCATTTCAGGCGGCTGTTGCCCGCATCCAGGCAAAGCAGCATCAGGCGTCTCCGGCGCGCAGGCTCAGATCGCCCGCCCAGAAAGCCCGTTCGCCGTCGGCAGCGGCAAGCAGCAACGCGCCATTGTCCGCCACGCCGCGACAGATTCCTTCCGCCAGCACACGTCCTTCTTCCACAAGGCGCACGGATTTTCCCTGCCAGACATGACGCGCCTGCCAGTCGGCGCGCAGCGGCGCAAAACCGCGCGCGCCAAAATCCGCCCACATAAGGTCCAGTTCGCCAACGATTGCCGCCAGCAGCGCGGGTTTTTCCACCGGCATTTCCAGGCAGTCTTCCAGCCCCGCCGTGGCCTGCCCCGGCAGATCGGGCGCCTTGAGATTGAGACCAATGCCGATGATGGTCATATCTCCCGCGCGTTCGATCAACACGCCCGCGAGCTTGGCGTCCCCCCCGTTTTTCCGGCACAGCAGATCATTGGGCCACTTGAGGCGCAACGCGCGCCCGCCCAGTTTTTCCAATGCCCGCAAGAGCGCCAGTCCCACGGCAAGGCTCAACCCGGACAACACCCCTTTTCCTCCCGTATACAGCACGGAAAAGGTAAGACTTCCCTCCGGCGAAGACTGCCAGACGCGCCCGCAGCGTCCACGCCCCGCCGTTTGCCGCTTTGCGACCAGCACCTTGCCGGAAGGCGCGCCCGCTTCCGCCTGTTCGCGCAACAAGGTATTGGTGGAAGCGCATTCGTCCCGCCATTCCACGCGATGGGCGTCCAGCGTCATCATGCGTCCAGCGCAAGTTCCTGAATCTTGCGCGTGATGGTATTGCGGCCTATGCCAAGAGACTGTGCGGCCTCGATGCGGCGACCGCCGGTATGGTTCAGGGCGCGCAGGATCAGGACGCGCTCGAAAGCGCGCAGCAATTTCTCATGCAGTTCCGGCGTGGCGGCGGAAAGTTGGTGATCGACTTCCCTTGCCAGCGCGCTTTCCCAATCGGCGGCTACCCCCCGATCAATGGGCGCTTCGCGCAGTTCCGGCGGCAGGTCGTTGATTTCCACCTGCTGACCTGGCGCCATGACCGTGAGCCAGTGACAGAGATTTTCCAGTTGCCGCACATTGCCGCAGAATTCCAGACCGGTCAGGTATTTCAGGGCGGCCTCCGAGAGCCGCTTGGCCTCGCCTCCCAATTCCTGCGCGCTCTTTTGCAGGAAATGCCGCGCCAACAGGGGAATGTCCTCGCGCCGCTCGCGCAGGGCGGGAAGGCGGATACGAATGACATTGAGACGGTGAAACAGGTCTTCGCGAAACAGCCCTTCCTTGACGCGCGCTTCCAGATTTTGATGCGTCGCGGCGATGATGCGCACATTGGCCTTTATGGGCGCGTGCCCGCCGACACGATAAAAATGACCGTCGGAAAGGACGCGCAGCAGGCGCGTCTGCAATTCTGGCGGCATGTCACCGATTTCATCGAGAAAAAGGGCGCCGCCATCGGCCTGTTCGAAGCGTCCGCGCCGCTGGTTCTGCGCGCCGGTAAACGCGCCGCGTTCATGACCGAAAAGTTCCGATTCGAGCAGATCTTTCGGAATGGCGGCGGTATTGATGGCGACGAAAGGCGCGTTCTGGCGCGAACTGTGGCGGTGCAGGGCGCGGGCGACCAGTTCCTTGCCGGAACCGGACTCGCCGGTGATCAGTACAGTGGCATTCGATTGGGAAAGACGCCCGATGGCGCGAAAAACTTCCTGCATGGCGGGCGCCTGTCCCAGGATTTCCGGCGTCAGGTCTACGTTCGCGGTAATGCCGGATTGGCGCGTGCTCTCGTTGATGGCGCGCCGTATCAGTTCGAGCGCCTGATCCACGTCAAAAGGTTTGGGCAGATATTCAAACGCCCCGCCCTGGAAAGCGGCGACGGCGGATTCGAGGTCGGAATACGCTGTCATGACGATTACCGGCGTTTGCGGATAGCGCGCCTTGACGCGCTTTAGCAATTCCAGGCCGGAAGCGCCGGGCATGCGAATGTCGGAAATCATCGCCTGCGGCTGATCTCCGGCTTCCAGCGCCGCAATGGCGTCATCGGCGCAGGAAAAACTGGTAAGGGGAATGTTTTCGCGCGCCAGGGTCTTTTCCAGCACCCAGCGGATGGAGCGGTCATCGTCGATAATCCAGATTGGTTTCATTGCGGACTTTCCGTAGGCGCGGGTTCAAAGGCGTTCAAGGGCAGGCGAACCAGGAATACGGTACGCCCGGGGCGGCTTTCACATTCAATTGTACCTTGATGTTGCTGCACGAAACTTTGCGCCAGCGTCAGGCCAAGTCCCGTGCCGTTCGGACGGCCGGAAACCAGCGGGTAGAACATGCGTTCGCGGAAATCGTCGGCAATGCCCGGCCCGTCGTCGATGATGGCGACATCGATTGCCAGACGGAAACGCCGCTTGGCAAGCGTAACCTGCCTTGCCGATCGGCTGCGAAAGGTGATTTCCCCCTTGCCGTTCATCGCCTGCGCGGCATTGCGGGCAATATTGAGAAAGACCTGGATCAGTTGCTCACGATCAGCGGTCAGTTCTGGAAGACTAGCGTCATAATCTCGCAGGATGGAGAGGGTAGATGGAAATTCCAGTTTGAGCAGGCTGCCCACTCGCTCCAGCGCCTCGTGCACACTCATCCGCTGCGCTTGCAGGGTGGCTCGGTGCGGGGAGAGCAGGCGTTGCATCAGATCCTGCAGGCGATCCGCTTCCTGCACGATGACATCAGTATACTCCCGCAAGGCTGGATTGTTGAGTTCGCGTTCCAGCAATTGCGCCGCGCCGCGTATGCCGCCCAGCGGATTCTTGATTTCGTGCGCCAGGTTGCGGATCAGTTCCCGGCTGGCCTGTTGTTGCTCGATCAGGCGCTCTTCCCGGTTGGCCTTCAATTGCTGGTCGATGGGCTGCAATTCCATCAACATGCAAACTTCCGGCGCGTCGGGCGACTGCATGGGCGTCACCGTGCAGTTCAAATGCAGCGTTTCGCCTCGCTCTGGCCTGCCGCGCCGGATTTCCACGTTTTGCCCGGTATAGCTCCAGTTATTGATCAGCGCGTTGTCCAGCGCTTGCTGGAGCGCTGCCGTATAGCGCATCACCTCATGCAGCGGACGATGCAACAGGGCGCGTCCCGTGGCTTCCAGCAGATTTTCGGCGGCGCTGTTGGCATAACAGACCCGTTGCCCGGCATCGAGCAAAAGAATGGCGGAGGCCAGATAATCCAGACCACCCAGGGAAGGAGGAAAGGCTTTTTGTGGAGTCGCCATGCCGCAAGGGGGTGCCCGAATCAGCGCAGATTGCCGATTTCCCGGTTCAGATCCTCGATATTGCGCTCATGCCGGGCGATGGCTTCCCGGAAAGGACGCAGACGCGCTTCGCGCTTTTCGGCGTCTTCCATCCCCGCCGGGACTTTTTCCTGCGTCGCCAGTTGGTTTCTTGCGCTTTCCAGCTTTTGTTGTTCGTCGGCAAGTTCCTGGTTCAGGATAGCGCGCCGGGTATCGTTGCGCGCGTTCTGTTCATTCGCGCTCACCGAGGGAAAGCCTGGCGGCGTTGGCGCGGAGGCCGCGCCGGGACGGCGCTTTGTGCTGTCAATCGGCGGCGGGACGGCGGTATCGGCTTCAATCTGCATTCGTTTGCAGTTGGTTTTGTCGATCAGGACGTTGGTGATGGTTACACGTCCTTCCGCGTCCGTGCAGCGATAAACCTGTCCCCAGGCCGGCATCGCCAGCAGAAAACCCGCACACAGCGTCACAACAGAGAAACGCATCATCATCACAAACTCCGGACAGAAGGAGGAAAGTATAGATCAGGTGACAGGACAGGGGCAGAGATTCGCGGATAGCTTATCATGGCGACCTTCATCCAGTTTTGTGAGGCAAGCAACGAAACTCTGGTAGTCCGTCATGCTGAATGAACCGTATGAAATTCAAAATGCCTGAAGACAGGGCAAACGCTTTTGTCCCCCTTCCTCCTTGCGGGGGAGGGGTCAGGGGAAGCCACAGTTCAGCGGCTTTGCTCTTTTGAGCCGCTCCCTCCCGGCGCTTTGCGCCATCCTCTCCCACAAAGGGGAAGGGACAGGGGGCTTCCGGCAGGCAGTCACGCCAAAATTGCGTCGATTCAACGTGACTGGCCGCCAGGCCGGATGGGTTTCACGTTGGTTTTTTTATACGGTTTGAAGCCAGGATTTGCCTGGTTTCAAACCCAAGACAAACCGGCAAAAAGTGGGTTTTTACTTTTTGCCGCTCACCAAAAAAGGCAAATTTCATGAATGTTCTTCTGACGGGCGGCATGGGCTATATCGGCAGTCATACGGCAGTAGTCTTGCAGGCAGCCGGTCATGTGGTCACGCTCTATGACAACCTGGCCAACAGCGGCGCCGATGTTGGCGCGCGCATCGCGCGCATCAGCGGCATAGCGCCGGTATTCATCGAGGCGGATGTCCGCGATACAGCCCGTCTGCAAAACGCGCTGACAACCTGCGGCATCCATGCCGTGGTGCATTTCGCGGGCTTGAAGGCAGTGGGCGAATCGACCCAAAATCCCATTGCCTATTACGCCAACAATGTACAGGGGACGATAAGCCTGCTGGAAGCCATGCGCGCCGCGGCATGCAAGATGCTGGTGTTCAGCAGCAGCGCCACGGTATATGGCGAACCGGAGTACCTGCCGCTCGATGAGGCGCATCCCCTGCGCGCGACCAACCCCTATGGTCGTTGCAAATTACATATCGAGCACATGCTTGCCGATGTGAGCGCCGCCGATTCCGGGTGGAAGATTGCCTGCCTGCGCTATTTCAATCCGGTTGGCGCGCATATGAGCGGACTGATTGGCGAAAACCCGGCTGGCATTCCCAACAATCTCATGCCCTATATCGCCCGCGTCGCCAGCGGACAGCTGGCCGAACTCCAGGTATTTGGCAACGATTACCCCACGCCGGACGGCACAGGAGTACGCGACTACATTCATGTCATGGATCTGGCGGAAGGTCACGTCGCGGCGCTGAACTGGCTTGCAGCGCGCCCCGGCTGGCATGCCGTCAATCTGGGAACAGGCCGGGGCTACAGCGTCCTGGAGATGCAAAAAGCCTTTGCCGCCGCCAGCGGCCAACCCGTGCCTTACCGCATCACGGCGCGGCGTCCTGGCGATGTCGCCGTATGCTATGCCAACCCAGACAAGGCAGAACGCGAATTCCACTGGCGGGCAACGCGCGGCCTCGAAGACATGTGCCTGAGCGCCTGGCGCTTCCAGCAACGAGCAACGGCGGAATGACGCGGGCCACACAACCCCTGCCGGGCGCGCTTCAACTTCCGCTTATCGGCGCCTTGCGCGTGGGAATGAACAGATGGATCAGCAGCGGCTTGCCGCCCTGTTCGCGATAGCGGTAAATCACCTGTCTGCCCACCCATTGCGGCGACAGGAGACTTTTGGAATAAACGTGATCCTTTTCGCCAAGGCGGACAGTGGCATCCGGAGTGAATCCGTAGGCCTTCTGGTTGATGACGATGCTGTTATCCCCCACCTGCTCGATTGTGCCGTACAAAATGCCGCTGTCTCCCTTGGATGCTTCCTGCGCCCGCAAGGGCAGACTGGTGAGCATCATCAGCAAGGCAATCCACAGCACAGGTTTCCAGTACTTATTCATCATCTTCTTTCCTCCGTAGCAAATCCGGCGTCTGGGTTGACGCTGGAGTCATCAATAACCCGTTGTCGTCTCCAGAAGAGGCGAACCCTCTTTCCGCTTTTTACGCGCGCCGGTGATTATACCGTCATGGAGTCCGCAATGGTCAAGAGATATTACAACAGGGGGGCGCCAAAAAATAACCCCCTGTTTTTTTGACGCCTCCTTGTGGGCATCGCCTTTCAGCCCAGATACAAGCGGTTGATTCCCTCGCCCCAGAAAAGGGCGATCATGCCGGCGGCGGCGAGATAGGGGCCGAAAGGAATCGGAACATGGCGGCCATGACGGGCAAAAAGGATGAGGGCAATCCCCACGATCGCGCCAACCAGCGAGGAAATCAGCACAATGACCGGCAACATGATCCAGCCCAGCCAGGCGCCCAGCGCGGCGAGCAGCTTGAAATCGCCATAGCCCATGCCTTCCTTGCCGGTGATGAGTTTGAACAGCCAATATACCGACCACAGCGCCAGATAGCCGGCCATCGCGCCAATGACGGCTTGCGAGAGCGGAACAAACTGACCGGAAAGATTGAACAGCAAACCGCCCCAAAGGAGCGGCAAGGTAATGGCGTCGGGCAGGAGTTGGGTATCGAGATCGATCATGGCCAGCGCCAGCAGCGTCCACAGCAGCAATGCCGCCGCCATTGCCTGTACGCCGGGTCCGAAACGCCAGGCGGCGGCCAGCCCCAGAAGAGCCGCGGCTAATTCGATCAGGGGATAGCGCGGGGAAATGGGCGCGCGACAGACGCGGCATTTCCCGCGCAGGCAGAGATAGCTCAGGACGGGAATGTTTTCCAGCACGGAAATCGGATGTCCGCAATGCGGACAGCGGGAACGGGGCGTGGCGAGGTTGAAGGTCTCCGTGACCGTGTCCTCGCTCTCGCCCGTCTCCCCGCGCATCTCCGCATATTGTGCGCGCCAGGCGGTCTCCAACATCTTGGGGAGCCGATAAATGACGACATTCAGAAAACTGCCGATCATCAATCCCAGTACGCCCAGCATTCCGCCAAAGAAATCGGCGCGCAGCAAGAAGGAAGTCATCAGCCAACCATGGCGCCCATTTTGAAGATGGGCAGGTACATGGCAACCACCATGCCGCCGATGAGTACGCCCAATACCACCATGATGATAGGTTCCATCAGGCTGGAGAGCGCCGCCACGGCATCGTCGACCTCCGCCTCGTAGAAGTCGGCCACCTTGCCCAGCATGGTGTCCAGCGAACCGGATTCCTCGCCAATCGCCATCATCTGGACGGCCATGTTGGGAAAAATGTTGGTGTTCTGTACGGCGGTAGTCAGGCTCACGCCCGTGCTGACATCGCCCCGGATATTGCTCGTGGCCATTTTGTAGACGTAGTTCCCGGACGCCGCGCCCACGGATTCCAGCGACTCGACCAGCGGCACGCCGGCGGAAAACATGGTGGCCAGGGTGCGGTGCCAGCGCGCAAGCACGGATTTGCGAATCAATTCGCCAAAAAGCGGCAGGCGCAACAGGTAGCGATCCATGACGATCTGCATGGCGGTCGAGCGCTTCCAGGTATAGAAGAACGCCCACAGGCTCCCGATAGGAATGCCCAGGACGAAATACCAGTTGGCGACGATGAAGTCCGACATGGCAATGACAACTTGCGTGGGCATCGGCAATTCCTGACCGAAGCTCTCGAAAATGCCCTTGAAGGCCGGAATGACGAACACCATGATGATGGTGGTGACGATGACCGCCACGGCAATCACCGCGATGGGATAGAACAGGGCGGATTTGATCTTGCTCTTGATGGAGAGCATCTTTTCCTTGTAGCTCGCCAGACGCTCCAGGATGCTGTCCAGGATGCCCGCCTGTTCGCCAGCGGCGACCAGGTTGCAGTACAACTGATCGAAGTAGAGCGGAAACTTGCCGAAAGCGCCGGAGAGCGAATTGCCGGTTTCCACGTCCGCCTTGATGTCCAGCAGCAATTTGCCGACCGAAGGATTGCCGTGGCTGCGCCCGACGATGTCGAACGCATGGAGCAGCGGCACGCCGGCGCGCATCATGGTGGCCAGTTGCCGGGTAAAGAGCGAGAGATCTTTCTCGCTGATGGATTTTCCCCGCTTGAAGCGTTGCGGGGTAATCTTGGAAACGCGGATGCCTTGACGTCGCAGGTTGTTTTGCACGACGGTTTCCGTCATGGCGCGCATCTCGCCGCGCATCTGTTTGCCTTCCTTGTTCTTGCCTTCCCAGACAAAAACACGATCCCTGCTTTCCGGGCGCTTCGCGCCGGAGCGAATGCTTGCACTCGTGGCCATATTTCTTCCCCCTTGGTCTCTAGATATTGGTTGAACTCAGGACTTCTTCCAGCGATGTCACCCCCTGCTTGATTTTCAGGATGCCGGATTCACGCAGGGTTTTAACGCCATCCGCCGAAGCCTGCTTGGCAATGTCCATGACGGTAGCGTGATTTAGAATGAGATGGCGAATATTATCCGAGATTGGCATGACCTGGTAGATGCCGATTCGCCCCTTGTACCCTTTGCCCTTGCACTTCATGCAGCCCTTGGGGCCGTACAGCGTCCATTTTTCCGCCAGGTCCTTTTCCGTAAAGCCCGCGCTCAACAGCGCGTCATGCGGCATGTCCACCGGCTCCCTGCAGTCGGGGCACAAACGGCGCACCAGGCGTTGCGCCGAAATGAGCAGGATGCTGGAGGCGATATTGAAAACAGGAATGCCCATATCCACCAGCCGCACCACGGTTTGCGGCGCGTCGTTGGTGTGCAGGGAGGAAAGCACCATGTGCCCGGTCTGGGCGGCGCGGACGGCGATTTCAGCGGTTTCCAGATCGCGGATTTCGCCCACCATGATGACATCCGGATCTTGCCGCAAGAAGGAGCGCAAGGCGCTGGCGAAGGTCAGCCCGGTTTTTTCGTCGACATTGACCTGATTGATGCCCGGAAGGTTGATTTCCGCCGGATCTTCCACCGTGGAAATATTGGTGCCGGGGCTGTTGAGAAGGTTGAGGCAGGAGTACAGCGACACCGTTTTTCCGGAGCCGGTGGGACCGGTGGTCAGCACCATGCCGTAGGGACGCCGGATGGCGTCCGTCAGGGTGTTCTTCTGTTCCTCGGTGTAGCCCAGGATTTCGATGCCCATGGTCGTGGTGCTGGAATCGAGAATCCGCATGACGATTTTTTCCCCGTACAGGGTGGGCAAGGTGCTGACCCGGAAATCGATGATGCGGGTCTTGGTGACCGCCAGCTTGGTGCGCCCGTCCTGCGGCAGACGCTTTTCCGAAATGTCCAGCCGGGAAATGACCTTTATGCGCGACGCCAGTTTTTCCTTGATGTTCAGGGGCGGATTGGTGACTTCCTTCAGCGCGCCATCCACCCGGAAACGGATGCGGTAGAATTTTTCGTAAGGCTCGAAGTGAATGTCGGAAGCGCCTTCGCTGATGGCGTCCAGCAATATTTTTTGCAGGAAACGGACGATGGGCGCGTCCTCGACATCGGCATCCAGGGAAACGATATCGCTGCGTTCCTCGAGTTCCTCGTTCGCCAGCGCCGAATCCAGATCGTCGCCTTCCATCTCGCCGGCATCCGAACGGTTCAACATGCTCTTGGCGTCTTCCGAGAGCTTGTCGACCAGATTCACCAGCTTGTCGACTTCCACGACCACGGCATCCAGCGTCATGCCGCTCTGGAAGCGGATGGCGTCCAGCCCGCGCCGGTCGGCGGGGTCGGCGGCAGCGACAATCAAGCGGTTTCCACGCTGGCACAGGGGAATGATGGCATGCTGTTGCGCCAGGCTTTTGTCGATGGCTTGGGGCGCCTGCGCTTCATCGTAGGCGTCAAGATCGAACAGGGGAACGCTGAAGGTGTCGGAAGCCAGTTTTGCCAGTTCGGAAGCGGAAATGATTTGGGCGCTGACCAGTGTTTCCGCAAAAGATGTCTTGCTGGTGGAAGATTGCGCCAAAAGGCGCGCCGCGTCGCTTTCCTTGATCAGGTTGCTTCGCACCAGCGCCAGCGCCAGTCCGCCCAGGCTCGATGCCGTAACAGATTCGACCATAACAAAAGTCGTCCATAAAAACGATTGTTGATGGTACAACGTCATGAAAATTTTGTAAAGCAAAAGTCGTTGTTTTACGGTATTTTCCTTGTTTTCCTTCCTTTTCGGGGTGCGGCATTGCATCTGTTTTTGACCTAAAATGCGCGTGTTTGCCGTTTTTCGCCAAAGTTATCAATACAATGCAAGGATGCGCAAACGTAAAAATCGTAATTTCCCTTTTCAACATTCGACATTGCCATGAGAAACTTTGATCTCGTCGTTTTCGACTGGGACGGCACCTTGATGGATTCCGCCGCCGCCATTGCGCATGCCATTTCCGCCGCCAGCCTCGATCTGGAACTGACGCCGCCAACCGAAGAACGGGCGCGGCATGTCATCGGTCTGGGTCTGTACGAGGCGCTGCGCCATGTCGCGCCGGATTTGCCGCCGGAACGCTATCCGGAAATGGCGGATTGTTACCAGCGGCATTATTTTTCCTGCCAGCGCGAACTGGCATTGTTCCCGGGCGTGGAAAGCCTGCTCGCGCGGCTTGCCGAACGCGGATTCCAGTTGGCGGTCGCTACCGGGAAAAGCCGCCAGGGACTGGATGCGGCGCTGGATAATTTCAATCTGCGCGCCCGTTTCCATGCCTTGCGTTGCGCCGATCAATGCCGCTCCAAGCCGCATCCGCAAATGTTGCTGGAACTCATGCGGGAACGACGTGTCCCGTCGGAACGCACCCTGATGATTGGCGATACCACGCATGACCTGGAAATGGCAAGGAATGCCGGTGTTGCCGCCGTGGGGGTTTGTTACGGCGCGCACACGGCCTCCGCCCTGCGCGCCGATTCGCCGCTGGCTTGCGTTGGCAGCGTGGCGGAATTGGACGCCTGGCTGGAAAGAAACGCCTGAAATGTCCGGACAAAATCGACAGTGATTTGACTTGCGGGTATGCTGTACGCGCGGTTCCTGTGCCGAACCGCTTTTTCATGTCTTCTACGGAAAACGATACGATGAACACCGCCAATACCCCCAATACCCCCGACAACCCCAATTCCGGCTGGGAGCGCAAGATTCTGGAAAACCTGGTCCTGGCCACACTGAAAGAACAGCGCGCCAAACGACGCTGGGGGATTTTTTTCAAGCTCGCCGCGCTCGCCTATTTTTTCATCCTGCTGGCCGTGCTGGCGGGATGGCAAGCGGACAGCGAGCCGACAGGAGATGCGCGGCATACGGCGCTCATCAACCTGCAAGGCGTCATTGACGCGCAGGGCGACGTGACGGCGGAGCGCATCAACTCCGCCCTCAAATCCGCTTTCGAAAACCGGAATACGGCAGGCGTCATCCTGCGGGTCAACAGCCCCGGCGGATCGCCGGTGCAATCGGGAATGATTTATGACGAGATTCGCCGCCAGAGAACGCTGCATCCCGATATTCCCGTGTATGCCGTGGTGGAGGACATCTGCGCTTCCGGCGCGTATTTCGTCGCGGCGGCGGCGGACGGGATTTATGTCAATCAATCCAGCTTGGTCGGCTCCATTGGCGTCTTGATCGATAGTTTTGGCTTTACCGGCGCGATGGAAAAAATGGGCGTGGAACGCCGCCTGATGACCGCCGGGGAAAGCAAGGGCTTTCTGGATCCCTTCTCGCCCATGAAAGAGGAAGACAAGGCGTATATTGAAGGTCTGCTGGCCGAAATTCACCAGCAATTCATCCAGGCCGTGCGCGCCGGACGGGGCGAGCGCCTGAAAGAGACGCCGGAAATGTTTTCCGGCCTCGTCTGGAGCGGCGCAAAAAGCGTGGAACTGGGGCTGACGGATGCGCTGGGCACGACCGACAGCGTGGCGCGCGAGGTGATCAAGGCGGAAAAAATCGTCGATTTCTCGGTCAAGGAAAACCTTGCAGAACGCTTTGCCAAACGCTTGGGCGCGGACGCCGCCACCGGCTTCGGCCAATCGCTGAAGCAACAGATGACCAAAACGCTGAAGTAAGGCGCGCAACCCAGGCGCGCTAGTTTTGCGTCGAGTACACAGTTTGAAGGCGAAGAGCTTACTTTGCTTTCAAACCCAAACCTATCCCGAAAAAAAACGCCAAACTTTGCCTGGCGTTTTTTTCGACGCAAATCCCATCCGCGATGGCGTTCAGCGTAAGCCGCTGGCGTATTCGGAAACGGACTTGATGTCGTTGTCGGTGAGCCGTTCGGCGATGGCGCGCATCATGCCTTCCGGGTCATTGGCGCGCTCGCCGTTGCGGAAACGTTGCAGTTGCAGGGCGAGATAAGACGGAAGTTGCCCGGAAAGACGGGGGTACTGGGCGGGCAAGCCTTGGCCGGACGCGCCGTGACAACCTGAACACGCGGGGATAGCCTTGGCGGCGTCCCCCGCGCGCCAGAGCTTCTTGCCGCGCTCGATCAGGTCAGGCTGCGTGGCGGCGGAAGGCGTCACGCTCTGTTTGGCGTACCAGTTCGCAATGGCGCGCGCGTCTTCATCCGTGCTAACGGTGTAGGCCATGCCGGTCATTTCCGGGTCGTTGCGCGCCCCCCCCTTGAAGTCGCGCAATTGCTTGATGATGTAATCGGGAACCTGACCGGACAGATGCGGATATTTGGCGGGGTCGGCGCTAATGCCAGTTTCGCCGTGGCATTGTGTGCAAACGGCTCCAACCAGCATTGGAACCGCATTGGGATCGGCGGGCGTGGCGGTTTCCTGCGCCGCGACATTCAAACCAAAGCCGGCAGCGACGAGCGCCAGCGCCATTGTGCGCATCATGAGGAGACTCCTTTGTACTAAATGAGGCGAAAGGTCCCGATGAGACATTCGTCTGGTCGTTGATACCTACAAACCTGTTATTCTATAGCAATTGTTGTTTCCGGTCACAGATGATGCCCCTTTTGCAAAATGCCGTTTTTCTCGCCACGGTTGCCCGCCTGCATGACCTGCCAGTGGATTCCCTTGCCGAAGTGGCTTTTTCCGGGCGTTCCAACGCGGGCAAGTCTTCCGCCATCAACACCTTGGTCGGACGTGCCCGGCTTGCCTTTGTGAGCAAGACGCCAGGGCGCACCCAGCATCTCAATTACTTCGCGGTGGCTCCCGGCAAGTATCTGGTGGATTTGCCGGGCTACGGCTTTGCCAGGACGCCAGAGACCATCCAGAAAGAGTGGAAGAAGTTGCTCGTGCCCTATCTGGAAGGCCGAGGTCCGCTGAAGGGACTGCTCGTCATCATGGATTGCCGCCATCCGATGACGGAACTGGATTGCCGCATGCTGAACTGGTTTGCGCCCACCGGGCGTCCGCTGCATATCCTGCTCTCCAAGGCCGACAAACTTTCCCGGCAGGCGCAGAACGCCGCGCTCACCGAGGTGCGCGCCGCCCTGAAGCCGCTGGGCGCGCAATGTTCGGCGCAGTTGTTTTCCAGTCTGAAAAAAACCGGCGTCGCCGAATGCGAAAGCGTATTGGCGCGCTGGTTGGGGTTTGCCTCCCCAACCTCAAACGGCGTTGTACCCTGATTTCCTTTCATGAGGTGCTTGTTCGATGTCTGCTGCCGCCCATTTTCCCGCTACCCGCATGCGCCGCATGCGCCGCGATGATTTTTCCCGCCGTCTGATGCGCGAGTCCGTTTTGACGCCGGATGACCTGATCTATCCCGTTTTCGTGCAGGAAGGAACGCAGCGGGAAACCGCCATCCCTTCCATGCCCGGCATTGCGCGCCAGAGCATCGACCTCTTGCTGCGAACGGCGGAAGATGCCGCGCGACTGGGTATTCCCGCCATCGCGCTGTTTCCCGTGATTGACGCGCATCTGAAAACGCCGGACGCCAAAGAAGCCTGCAATCCTGACGGACTTGTGCCGCGCACGGTGCGCGCCCTGAAAGCGCATCTGCCCGAATTGGGCGTGATTACCGATGTGGCGCTCGACCCCTACACCAGCCACGGGCAGGATGGTCTGATCGACCTCGACGACCCCAAAGCCTATGTGCAAAATGACGAGACGCTGGAAGTGCTGGCGCGGCAGGCGCGTTGCCATGCCGAGGCCGGCGCCGATGTGGTCGCGCCCTCCGACATGATGGATGGGCGCATCGCGCGCATTCGCGCCGAACTGGATGGCGCAAGGCAGATTCATGCCCGCATCCTCGCCTATTCCGCCAAGTATGCTTCCGCTTTCTATGGCCCGTTTCGCGATGCTGTCGGATCGGCGGGCAATCTGGGCAAGGGCGGCAAATCCACCTACCAGATGGACCCCGGCAACGGCGACGAGGCGCTGCGCGAAGTCGCGCTCGATTTGGAAGAAGGCGCGGACATGGTGATGGTCAAACCCGGCATGCCGTACCTGGATGTCGTGCGCCGGGTGAAGGACGCCTTTCGCGTGCCGACCTATGCCTATCAGGTAAGCGGCGAATACGCGATGCTGAAGGCCGCCGCGCAAAACGGCTGGCTGGACGAGCGCGCCGGCGCGCTGGAAGCCCTGCTCGGCTTCAAGCGCGCCGGCGCGGACGGCATCCTCACCTACTTTGCGCTTTCCGCAGCGCGCTGGCTGCGCGATCGCTAAAGAGATAACCAGGAAGAATGAACGACATACAGGCCATGCGCGAGTTTGTACGGCTGTTCAACCTGCAAGTCCTGGCCGCCTTCCTCGTCCTGGGCTTGGGCGCGTTGTTTCCCGTTGCTGGCGGGGAGTTGTTCGGCGTCATGACGCTGCGGTCGTCGCGGACGGCTGGGCGGCTGTTGGAGATTGCTCCGTTCATCGGGACAATCGCGGTGCTGCTCGCCTGTTTTCCGCGCCAAAACCGGCGGTTCTGGTGGCGTATCCCGCTTTTGTTGACTGTCCTGTTCTTTGGTTTTGCATGGCCGTGGCTGGATTCGCTGCTGTTCGTCTGTCTGGGCATCGGCGCGACCGCCGCCTTGTTCGCCTGTTTTCTGGAGGAACCCTGGTGGCGACCGCCCATGCATTTCCTTTTCGCGCCGCTCCTTTGGGTTGCGCTGCAACGCTCCATTTCCCCGCTCTGGTATCTGTCGGCCTTCGTGTTGCTGTTTTTGGTGTTTCGCGGCGCGGCGAGCGGGCGGGTACCCCTGTTCTTGAGCGGCGAGCCTGCCGCCCGGCGCCTTGCCGCCCTGCTGCCCGGCGAAGCGGCAATGCTGGATGCTGGCGCGGGGATTGCCAGCCTGCTCTTGCCGCTTTCCCGCCTGCGTCCCGACCTGCGCCTCGTTGGCGTTGAAAATGCGCCGTTGCCCTGGCTCATCGGTTGGCTGCGTACCCGCAATACAAAAATAGTCTGGCGTTGGGGCAATTTCTGGCGGCATCCCCTGGCGCCCTATTCGGCGGTGTATTGCTTTCTCTCGCCCGCGCCCATGCCGGAACTCTGGCGCAAGGCCAAGAGGGAAATGCAACCGGAAAGCCTGTTCATCAGCAACGCCTTTCCGGTTCCCGATGTCGAGCCCGACCTGCCGCCCGACGCAAAAAGCGAACCAGCGCTGTACGTCTATCGCCTGGATTAAACACCGCGCCGAAGGCATCGGCTTTTGAATGAATAGTTAGCGCGGCTTGCGTTCCTTGAAGGCGCTCAACGACCTTGCGCGTTTTCTCAAATCACTGAGCTTAACGGTCTCATGCTCCGCCCACATGATCTCAGCGCCATCCTCAAGATGGTTCATGGATAGGCAAAAGTTCGGTTACCCCCTCGAAGACCCATTGCACCGGAACTCCCTCCTGTCCGCCCTTGTATGGAGTGGTTTCAGCCTCTGCCACAGCAACGGTTTTATGATATGCCTCATCAATGCTGCCGACTTTCACAATGACCGTGGTCTCCCAGACGAGAAACTCCTCGTCTGGATCATCATTGCCAAGGGCGTCGAGTTCTACGAACCGGAGCAGGTAAGAGCCGATGTGCCAGCCAACGGGAGAGACATCTTTTGCGTATTCAGCCATTTGTGTATCCCAGCCATGTCAGATAGTGTAACCCGCAGGCCTGACATCATGGAAACATGCTTGGATCCCTGCCAGGTGCGCTGGACTGCCGAAGACCTCCCAAAACGTGCTGTCAATCGCCTTGATGACCAGGCTGTCCGTTGCCTCGCCAGGAATACGGCCTGAGAAAACGCCCCAAATGATTTGAATGACGCCCGTAGACAGATCAAGTAGCCGCTCTCCTGACACAGGAGCGCCATCTTCGAGGGACTCAAGCGCAACGGCAGCGCTGCCCGTGCTCTCAACGCTCGCTGTACTCCACTCTCTCGCAAGCGCATCTTCCTTCAGGCACACCAGAATTTCCTTCAAATCGAAGGCAAGATAACCCCTTGGGTGCATATCGTGGATTTCGACCCCGTTCATTTTGTCTGTCAGCAACGCAAAAGCTCAAGGGCACAATGCTAGACGATGGATCGCGATAGGGCAATGAGGATTCAGAGCCTATTTCATCGTAAAACTAACTCTGGTTTGAAACCCCGCCCTGAAGGCCGGGGTTTCGACCGTAGCCATTGGGGAGGGGATGCAAACCCCTTCCCAATGACGTTAGACCGGCAGACCTGAAGGTCTGCCGCTAATTTCTTGCTGATTTCAGTGATGAAGCATCCCTGTACGGCATTGAAATGAAAGGAGAGGAGAGGAAATGGGACGGATTGCCAAGAATGACGGCTGGCGGCTGGACGACAAGCCCTGGGAGCGGATAGAGCCGCTCTTGCCGCCTCGCAAGGCGCATCCGCTGGGCTGTCACCGTCCGCGCGCGCCGGAGGGTGAGCGTGAGCAGGAGCCGGCAGGTTGCAGTGCATCAGACGCTTGACCCCGGCGTACCGGCGCGATTTGAAGAGGCAGGTCTGCTTCCAGACCTTTCCGCCCCGCCATGACGCCTTCGCTGCCGAAGGCGCTGCGCCGCCGCGCGCCTTCCGTTCTTCTTCGCTTTCCCGTCCGTGCGCGCGGAGCGCCGGACGCGCGAGTTCGCCTACGACTTTCGCCGCCGATCTTCTTCATCCCCGGTCTCCGCGGCCCCGCGTCATCCCCTCGCAAGCCGTCACATGCGCATACCGCCTCTGACCATCCAGAATCGACAGCCGCCA
>JAITRP010000014.1 GCA_031288305.1 Zoogloeaceae bacterium | reverse complement strand
TCGGCGTCAGCCCGATTTCGTGCCGCAGTTCGGGAAACAACTCATATTGGACGACGTGCCAACGTTGCATCAGGGATTTTTGTCGGGTAGTATTCATCGGCGGGCGTTATGATCAAGGCGTGCAACCCTATATCATGCCAGAAATGGCCGCCCGCTCCTCCTTTTTTTGCTGCCTAACGCAGTTCACATCCTGATAGTGCAGAGTTTTGCAAAAGGCTCATGCGACTGCTCTGCCGCCCAAAGGCGGGCACAAACCCCGAAAGGAGCAGAAGAACCGGCTGAAATCCGGTTTCCAGCACGCGCAAGGACTGACAGGCAGAAAATCTTCCTGCCTCAGCAGTAAATGGCCGAAGGCTTCAAGACATTTTTGAGCAGCCTGTTACTTGACTCCTCGCTGGTTTCTCTTTCCCGCTGCCGCTTTGCCGCCTCTGGCGGGTTTTTCTTGCGTGGACGGCGTAAAGTGCGTTGGTTTTTTCCGCCGCCGGGAGGCGGGCGTCTGTTCCTGGCCGTCCGCCAGGACAAAGTCGATACGGTTGCTTTCCAGATCGGCGCGGATGAGTTTTACGCGCACCCGGTCGCCCAGGCGGAAGCGCTGGCCGGTGCGTTCGCCCAGCATCTGGTGTTTGATCGGGTCGAACTGGAAATAGTCCGCGCCCAGCTCGGAAACATGCACCAGACCCTCGACATAGACTTCATCCAGCGCCACGAAAATGCCAAAGGCGGTGACGGCGGAAATGGAGCCGACAAAGGTTTCGCCGATGCGCTCCTGCATGTAATAACATTTCAGCCAGTTCTGCACGTCGCGCGCGGCTTCGTCGGCGCGGCGCTCGGTTTGCGAACAGTGCAGGCCAATCTGTTCCCAGTCGCCGGGCGTGTAATGTTTTTTATCCAGTGCCGCCTTGATGGCGCGATGCACCAAAAGATCGGGATAACGGCGAATCGGAGAAGTGAAGTGGGTGTAATGCTCGTAGGCCAGACCGAAATGCCCCAGGTTGTCGGGACTGTACATGGCCTGCTTTAAGGAGCGCAGCATCACGGTTTGCAGGAGCTGGGCGTCGGGACGGATCTTGGTCCGTTCTAGCAGACGCGCGTAGTCCCCGGCGCTGGGCGCGTCGCCGCCGGGAAGGACAAGCCCGAATTCGGCGAGAAAACTCCGCAGGTTCTTCAGCTTTTCCGCGTTCGGCCCGGCATGGACGCGGTACAGGCAACCCGCGCCATGTTGCGCGAGAAAGTCCGAGGCGCAGACATTGGCCGCCAGCATGCACTCTTCGATGACGCGGTGCGCGTCATTGCGCTCGACCGGATAGATGGCCTCAATTTTGCCGTCGGCATTGAAACGCATCTCCGTCTCTATGGTTTCAAAGTCGATGGCGCCGCGTTTTATCCGTGCTTTTGCCAGCGCCTGAAAAAGTTTGTACAGGTTTTGCAGATGCGGCAGGAGGGAAAGATGCGTCTTCTCTTCCGGTGTGTTCTCGCCGCAAAGCCAACCCCAGACCTGACCATAGGTCAGCCGCGCCCGCGAGCGGAATACGGCGGGATAGAAGCGGTACTCCCGGATGTCGCCGCCGCCGGAAACTTGCATGTCGCAAACCATGGCAAGGCGTTCCACATCCGGGTTGAGCGAGCAGATGCCGTTGGAGAGTTTTTCCGGCAGCATGGGGATGACCCGGCGCGGAAAATAAACCGAATTGCCGCGCGCGAAGGCTTCCCTGTCCAGCGCCATGCCGGATTTGACGTAGTGAGAAACGTCGGCAATGGCGACGCACAGCCGCCAGCCGCGTCCCTGTTTTTCGCAATACACGGCATCGTCGAAATCGCGCGCCGTCTCGCCGTCGATGGTGACGAAGGGCAGGGCGCGCAAGTCCTCGCGGCCCTTCCAGTCGGTCTTGCGCACCGCATCCGGCGCTTTCGCGCTTTCTTCCAGACCGTCCTTGCCGAACGCGAAGGGCAGGTCGTATTTGCGCAGGGCAATCTCGATTTCCATGCCAGGATCGGCGTAATTTCCCAGCACTTCGCCGATACGGCCCACGGGCTGGGCATAGCGGGAAGGCTGCTCGATAATCTCTACCATCACCACCTGGCCGGGCATGGGTTTGAGACGCGCCTTTTTTTCCGGGGCAATCAGAATATCCTGGGTGATGCGGCGATTTTCCGGGACGACGAAGGTCACGCCATGCTCGACACATACACGGCCAACGATGCGCTGATTGGCGCGATCAGTCACTTCCACGATGCTGCCTTCGGCGCGTCCCTTTTTGTCCGAGCCAGTGACGCGCACCAGCGCGCGATCACCATGCAGCGCCTTGCGCATCTGGTGTTGCGTCAGGAAAATATCCGCGCTGCCGTCGTCCGGCAGGAGAAAGCCAAAACCGTCCGGATGTCCCTGTACGCGCCCCGCGATCAGACTGGCGCGCTCCGGCAGGATATAGGCGTTCTTGCGGTTCCTGAGCAGTTGCCCGTCGCGCTCCATCGCCTCCAGACGCCGCGAAAAGGTCTCGCGCTCCTCCGGGCGAATGTCCAGCGCGACGGCAAGCTGGGCGAAATCCAGCGGCTGCCCCGCCTTCTCCAATACCTGTCCGACATATTCGCGCGAAGGCAGCGGAAACTCATAACGCTGGCATTCACGCGCAAAGAAAGGGTCGGCCTTGCGGATTCTGGACACCTTGATTTTGCTGCTTTTACTGGTTTTTGTTGTTGACATCGTTTGCTCTTTCATTAGAATACGCCCCTCTTTCCATCTATGCCCAGGTGGCGGAATTGGTAGACGCACTAGTTTCAGGTACTAGCGCTTAACGGCGTGGAGGTTCGAGTCCTCTCCTGGGCACCAGGCATACATCCGAAACAGTCCGACAAAGACCGGAAAACCCCAATGAATACAAGGGTTCCGGTCTTTTTCTTGATGCCGTCGCCAAGGCGGCGGTTCGAAAAAAGCGGAAAACGGAAAACGGAAATCACGGACAGCACGGCAAAGTCGCAATGGAAAAGATTGGAAAAGCATATCATACCTTTCTTGGGTGACTTCCGTGTGGCGGACTCTCCATCACTGGCAGGGACGCGACGAACGATGTTGTAACGCCGGCTGATTCTTTCAGAACCTGTTCATGGTCTCTGGTTCCTTCTGGCGCGTCCTCCATTCAATTTTTCTTGCCTCGTCAAAAGCGAGGCCGCAGTCGGACGGTCTTTCCGGTTACTTTGGCGTTTCGAGGAATGACGGAACATCACCCGCGTTGCGCCAGCGCTCCGCAAGCGCGCATCGCTGCCCGCCAGGGCTGGATCGGATTATGCTTGTGTGGGCACAGGATTTTGCGAATGGAGTGTGTCCATGAAGTTTTCTCATGTTGCCTGTGGTCTATTGGCGTTGTTGTCGGGCGCTTGCGCCACGACGCCGCCGACTGCCGTGCATCAGCCGATGACGGCGCGGCCGGAATACCGGCAAATGCCGCAGACGGCAAGCGGCAGCATTTTCCAGGATGCTTCCGTGCGTCCCTTGTTCGAGGATCGGCGCGCGCGGTATGTGGGGGACATCCTGACGGTGACCATTACCGAAAGCAACACGGCTTCCGCGGAATCCGCGAGCAACGCCAGCCGTTCCGGCGCGGTCAAGGCGGGCGTGGGCGCGTTGAGCGTATATCCCCTGAACAACATCAAGCAATTCAACAAGCTGGCGGACATGAACATCGACGCCAACAGTTCCAATACCTTTGGCGGCAGCGGGGATGTGGAAAACACCAATGCATTCCGGGGCACGATCACGGTAACGGTCATCGAGGTCTATCCGAACGGCAACCTGCTGGTTTCTGGCGAGAAGCAGGTCGCCATCGGGCATCAGCAGGAATTCATCCGTCTTTCCGGCGTGGTCAATCCGCGCGACGTGAAGAGCGAGACCAACAGCGTGGAATCCTCGCGAGTCGCCGACGCGCGCATTGAATACAAGGCTTCCGGCTATGTCAGCGAGGCGCAGGTCATGGGGTGGCTGGCGCGGTTCTTCCTTTCCGCCCTGCCATTTTGAAACCTTGAAACGGAGTTTGCCGCATGTTCGCACATGGAAAGAATTTCCTGATGATCGGCCTCCTGGCCTTGGCGCTGGGCGCGTCCGTTGTCCACGCGGAGCGATTGAAGGAACTGGCAAGCATCCAGGGGGTGCGCAACAACCAACTGGTGGGGTATGGACTGGTGGTGGGACTGGACAACAGCGGCGACCAGACGACGCAAACGCCTTTCACTTCGCAGTCGGTATTGAACATGCTGGCGCAGATGGGCGTGAACATGCCGATGGATCAGATTCGCAGCATCCAGTTGAAGAATGTTGCCGCCGTGATGGTGACGGCCAATCATCCGCCTTTTGCGCGTCCTGGGCAGACCATCGACGTCACGGTGTCTTCCATCGGCAACGCCAAGAGTCTGCGCGGCGGCACCTTGCTGATGACGCCGCTGAAAGGCGCGGACGGGCAGATCTACGCGATGGCGCAGGGCAATCTGGTGGTCGGCGGCGCGGGCGCGTCGGCGCCAGGCGCGAGTGTGCAGGTGAATCACCTTTCCGCCGGACGCATTCCGGAAGGCGCGACCATAGAGCGCGCGGTGCCGACGACGCTGGGGCAGGGGCCGTATGTCACCTATGAATTGACGCGGGTGGATTTCGATCTGACGCGGCGCGCGGTGGAGGCAATCAATCGGGAAATGGGCGCGGGGGTGGCGCAGGCGGTGGATGGGCGGCAGTTTCGCGTCATCGCGCCAGAAAACCCGGACGCGCGCGTGGCGTTCATGGGGCGGCTGGAAAATATCGAATTCTCGCCCGCGCCCGCGCCGGCCAAGGTGGTGATGAATCCGCGCACCGGATCGGTGGTGATGAATCAGCGGGTGGAAATCGAAGCCTGCGCCATTTCACACGGCAATCTTTCGGTGGTGGTCGAAAGCGAGGAAACCCTGATCACGCGCCAGACCAGCGCCCGCCTGACGGTGGATGGCACGAATCTTCTGAATATCCGGGCGGGGACGAATCTGGCGGATGTGGTGAAGGCACTGAATTCGCTGGGCGCGAACCCGCAGGATTTGCTGGCGATTTTGCAGGCGATGAAGGCGGCGGGCGCGTTACGCGCACAACTGGAAATCATCTGATGGCAATCGATAAAACCGACGCCGCCTCGCTGGCCGCTGATGTGCGGGGCGCCCGCGATCTGCGGACAAAATTCAAGACCGACAAGGACGCGGGCGTAAAAGCGGCGGCGCAGGAGTTCGAGGCGTTGTTTTTGCAGATGATGCTGAAATCCATGCGCGCCACTACTGATCAGGACAGTCTCATGGACAATGAAGCAAGCCGTTTCTTTACCGGGATGCTGGATGAACAGATTGCCCAGGATCTGTCGCGCACCGGCAGCATTGGACTTGCGCAAATACTGGAAGAACAGTTGCGCCGCCGCGTCAATGGCCTGGACGGCGCCAGCGCCGACGCCGCGCCTGAAGCCCTCATGCGCGAAGCAAAAAATACCTTGTCGGCGGCAAGGTTTGCCGCCGCGCGGAGTGAAAATTTGCCGCTTGCCGCTTTTGGCAATCTGGATTTGCAGGCGGCGCTGGAACGCGCGTCTACACAGCGCGTCGCGCCCGCCGCCCTCCAGGACGCGCCGGTTGCCGCCACGCCTGGGGAATTCGTCCGCCAGATGTGGCCGCACGCGGTGGAAGCCAGCCGCAGCACCGGCATTCCGCCGCAGTTCCTGATTGCCCACGCGGCGCTGGAAAGCGGCTGGGGACAGCGCGGCATCAAGAACGCCGACGGCAGCCCCGCCTACAATCTTTTCGGCATCAAGGCCGGAGGAAGCTGGCGAGGGAAAAGCGCGGAAATTACGACAACAGAATACGAGAACGGCGTGCCGGTCACGCAGAAGGCGCGTTTTCGCGCTTACGATTCCTACGCCGAGGCCTTTGCCGACTATGCGCGCCTGCTCAGCCATAACCCGCGCTACAGCGGCGTCATTGGTTCACAAAGTGGCACGGAGTTTGCTCGAAGGTTACAGCAGGCGGGCTACGCCAGTGATCCGAACTATGCGGAGAAACTCTCGGCCATCATCAATGGCCCCACCTTGAGGCAGGCGTTGATCGGCTAGCCAAAGCTCAATAAATCCCTGCCCGCGCCGTAAATACAACGGCAGAACCGGAGAAGAGTCATGAGCCTTTTAAGTACGGGCATCAGCGCCCTGAACGCAGCCCAATTGGGTTTGGCGGTCACGCAGCACAACATCAACAACGTCAATACGGCGGGATACAGCCGTCAGGCCGCCATGCAAGTCACCAATGGCGCGATGATGACCGGCGCCGGCGCTATTGGCCAGGGCGCGCGAGTGCATACCGTGCTGCGCTATTACGATGACATTCTGACCAGGCAGGTCAATGACGCGCAAACCCGTTCCAGCGAACTGGATGCCTATCACGCGATGATCGCGCGCATCGACAACCTGCTGGCGGACCCAAACGCCGGCGTCTCTCCGGTGCTGGCGGGCTTTTTTCAGGCGGTGCAGGATGTGGCGGCCAATCCCACGCTGGTTTCCGCGCGGCAATCCATGACAAGCGCCGCGGAGGCGCTCGTCACCCGTTTCCAGACGCTGGACAACCGCCTCACCCAGCTTTACGACGAGACCAACTCCCAGCTGAAGGATGTGGTCAACGAAATCAACGCCTACAGCCGGGACATCGCCAAGCTCAATGAAAGAATCATCGCCCAGAGCCATACCGGGCATCCGCCCAACGACCTGCTGGATCAGCGCGATCAGCTGGTGCTTGAACTCAACAAGCTGGTGCGGGTCGATACCTATCTGGATTCCGATAATTCCCTGAACGTGCTTGCCGGCAACGGTCACGCGCTGGTAGTCAATACCGTGGTCATGGAGCTGGAGGCGCGGCCATCCGTTTCCGATCCGGAACGCCTGGTTGTCGCCGCCAAGGGCGGCGCCGCTGAATTTCCGGAAACCTATCTGGATGGCGGCGCCTTGGGCGGACTGATGGCTTTCCGCCTCGAGTCGCTGGATCGGGCCGCCAATTCCCTGGGGCAGGTCGCCGTCAGCATCGCGCTCACCGTCAACGCCCAACAACGGCTTGGACAGGATCTGCTGGGCGCAATCGGGGGCGAAGCGGGCTTTGTCGCCGATTTTTTCGAGCTGCGCGACCCCAAGGCGATTGCCAATGCCAACAACACCGGCACGGGCAGCGTCAGCCTTGCCTTCAATCCGCCGCGGATGTCGGAGAACGGCAATTACTACACCGATCTCACCGCCAGCGATTACGAAGTGCGCTTTACCAGCGCCACGACGTTCGAGGTAAAGCGTCTTTCCGACAAAAACGTAATCACCGGCACGCTCGGCACGCCGCTGAGTTTCGACGGCCTGACCCTGGATTTTTCCGGAACGCCCGCAACGGGCGACGTCTATCTGCTGCAACCCGCGCGCGAAAGCGCGCGCAACATCGGCGTCAATCGGGACATCGCCGCCGATGTGCGCCGCATTGCCGCCGCCATGCCGATCCGCACCGGAGCCGGCGCGCTGAACACGGGCAATGCCGTCATCAGCGCGGGCAGCGTGGCCGATGCCGGATACTCGATGGCCAATCTGCCGCAGACGATACGCTATGACGCGGCGAGCGCCACGCTGACGGGCTTCAACCCGGCTTCCAGCATCCAGGTCAAGAGCGGCGGCGTCACCACCGCCTACCCGCCCGGCACAACCGTCATTCCTTACCAAAGCGGCGACACTATCGTGGTCGACGGCTTTTCCTTCGACGTCACCGGCGTTCCTGACGACAATGATGAATTCACGCTGGAAAGAAACGTCGGCGGCACGGCGGACGCGCGCAACATCGTGCGGATCGGCGCGCTGCAAACCGCGCTCACCATGAACGGCGACGGCGCGAAGGGCGTATCCACCTTCCAGGTCGCCTATGCCCAACTGGTCAGCGACATCGGCGCGCAGACCAAGAGCATCCTGATCAACGGCGAGTCGCAGGAAGCCGTGCTGCAACAGGCCACCGAAGCCCGCAGCACGGTGGCGGGCGTCAATCTCGACGAAGAAGCCGCCAATCTCATCAAGTATCAATATGCCTATCAAGCCGCCGCGCGTGTAATGAACACCGTTTCCACGCTGTTCGACACCCTGTTGTCCATTGGCGCCTGATGGAAAAGGAGTAGCGATCATGCGCATCAGCACCCCCCAGATCTACGCCAACGGCACGAATGGCCTGTTGCGTAACCAGTATGATCTGTACCGTCTGCAAAACCAGCTTTCCACGGCCAGGAAGGTGGTCACGCCCGCCGACGACCCGGTCGCCGCCGCGCAGGCGCTGCTCACCGAGCAGAAGAAAAACGTGAATGCCCAGTTTCTCGATAACCAGAGCAATGCCGACGCCCAGTTGAGAGAACTGGAAAGCCTGATGGCCTCGGTGGGCGAGGCGCTCATCCAGAGCAAGGCGCGCTGGGTCGAGGCAGGCGACGGCGCCTATGGCGACGAGCAGTTGAAATCCCTTGCCATGGACATCCGCGGCAAGTTCGCCGAGCTTTTGGGCATCGCCAACAATGCCGATTCCAATGGCCTGCATCGCTTCGCCGGTTATCAGGCCGGTACGCAACCCTTTGTCGAACAGGGCGGCGTGGTGACCTATCAGGGCGACAACGGCGTGCGCCTGCTCCAGGTGGAAACCAGCCGCTTCATGGAAGTGAGTTTTTCCGGACGCGCCTTCTTCGAGGCGATACCCACCGGCAACGGCGTGTTCGTCGTCCATGCGGGCGCAGGGAACAGCGGCACGGGCGTGGCCGACAACGGCAGCGTGGTCGGCAGCTATGACGGCAGCACCTATGAAATCCAGTTTACTTCGCCGGCGACCTACGACGTGCTCCGGGACGGCGTCAGCTTTTCCACGGGCAACGCCTATGCCAGCGGCAGCGCCATCACGCTGGGCGGAGCGCAGATCGCCATCAGCCGCGATCCGGCGGCGGGCGACACCTTCACCATCGAACCCAGCCGCGAGGAAAGCGTCTTTACTACCCTGAATAAATTCATCAGCGCGCTGGAAGCGGGTGACTCCTCTTCGGCACAATTCCAGAACGCCATGTATCGCATCGGCGCAAGCCTGGATCAGGGTTTGCAGCATGTGCTCGATCAACGCGCCATCGTCGGCGCGCGGCTGCTGGAACTCGACAACCTGAAAAACCTGGGCGAAGACCTGGACGTGCAGTACGAAATGCAGCTCTCTTCCCTGGTCGATCTGGATTATGCTTCCACCATCAGCGATCTGGCGCAAAAACAACTGCAATTGCAGGCGGCGCAGCAATCCTTCGTCAAGGTTACCGGCCTCAATCTGTTCAACTACATATGAACACGCCGCGCGCCGTCCTGATCGCCGCGTTCTCCGCGCTCCTTTCCGCCTGCGCCAGCGTGGGCGATGGCCTCCAGCGCGGCGCCGACGGCATATCGGATGTCTTCTACAGCCTGGATACGCGGACGCGCCAGGATATTGCCGCCGCCGGCCTCGCCTACAAGATCGTCAAACCCGCCGGCGCGGACCTGCTGCTGTTCGGGCTGGCCTATCTGGTCATCGACCCGCTTGCGCCCAACTGGGAAATCAGCGAGACCCGCATCAGCGAAGACACCTTTCATTTGCGGCTTGCCATGAAACGCCACTTCAGCGGCGGCGAAGGCGAAGCCCTGCAAGTCCTGAAACGCCGCGCCAATCAACTGAAACTCGAACTCGGCTATCACGGCTATCGCATCCTCGACTATAGCGAAGGCATAGAATCCGACACCCTCGCCGCCTGGCGCATCGGCGAAGGCCGCCTCCAACTGACGCGCCGACCCGCGAACGCCGCGTTCCGGCAGCAAAGGCAACGCAAACCTCCGTCCGCGCACTCCTGTAGATACCGTTCCGGAATCCAGTCTTCGTCCATTTCGGGATAGACGAAAGGAGCGGAATCTGTTGGCGGCGATGAGGGAAAACAATCTCGCAAGACAAGCCACGTGGGCGCGCAAACACAAGCAAGAAATTCATTTGTATGTACTGCGAATACGATGGACGGTCATGCGTTGGGGAGGAATGGCGCTCCTTTCCAGACTGCCGGACAAGGATTCTCCGTGGGGGGAACTTGCCGCTTTGGCATCCTGTCCCTCCCGTCAAGGCGGGAAGCGGGAGACGCGGCTCAACGGATGTTGTCCGCGGAGAGACGGAAATAATCCCGATACCACGCCACGAAGCGGGCAATGCCGGTTTCTGCCGGGGTGGCGGGCTGATAGTGGAATTCCTCGGCAAGGTCGCGGACATCCGCCCAGGTGTCGGGAACATCGCCGGGTTGCAGCGGCAGGAGGTCGAGCCTGGCTTTTCTGCCCAGCGCCTTTTCCAGCGCGGCGATGTAGTCCATGAGCGCCACTGGGCGATTGTTGCCGATGTTATAGACCCGCCAGGGCGCGGCGCTGCTGCCGGGATCGGGCGCGTCGCCGCGCCAGTCTGGATTCTTGGGCGCGGGACGGTCGAGAACGCGCACGATGCCTTCCACGATGTCGTCGATATAGGTGAAGTCACGCTTGTGTTGACCATAGTTGAACACCGGCAAGGGCTCGTCCGCAAGCATGGCGCGCGTAAACTTGAACAGCGCCATATCGGGACGCCCCCAGGGGCCATACACCGTGAAGAAGCGCAGGCCGGTGGCCGGCAGGTCATACAGGTGACTGTAGGCGTGCGCCATCAATTCATTGGCCTTTTTGCTGGCCGCGTAAAGACTCAAGGGATGATCGACATTGTGACGCACCGAAAAAGGCATGACGGCATTGCCGCCATAGACGCTGGAACTGCTGGCGTAGACCAGGTGTTCAACCTGATGCTGGCGGCAGCCTTCCAGGATGTGCGCGAAGCCGGTGATGTTGCTGTCGATGTAGGCCAGCGGGTTTTCGATGGAATAGCGCACCCCCGCCTGCGCCGCGAGATTGACCACGCGCTCCGGTCGGTGCGCGGCAAAGGCTTGGGCAATCGCCTGGCGATCGGCAAGATCGATGCGCAGATGGGTGTAATTCGGGTGCGCGGCATGGCGCAGGAGCCTCGCCTCCTTGAGCGCGGGGTCGTAGTAGGCGTTGTGGTTGTCAATGCCGACGACCGTGTCGCCGCGTTCCAAAAGACGCAGGGTCAGCGCGGAACCGATGAATCCGGCAGAGCCGGTGAGGAGGATTTTCATGGTCAATCTGTCTCGAACAGGTCACGAGTGTAGAGTTTGTCCGCTACATCCGCGAGCGCCGGGGTCTTGCGGTTGGCGATGATCACATCCGCTTCGCGTTTGAAGGCGGCAAAATCATGAATGACAGGAGAATGGAAAAAGTCATGCGCCTGCAAGGCGGGTTCGTACAGGATGACCTTGACGCCCTTGGCCTTGATGCGCTTCATGACGCCCTGGATGCTGGAAGCGCGGAAATTGTCCGATCCCGCTTTCATGACCAGCCGATAGACGCCAACGACTTCCGGCTGGCGGCGCAGGATGTCATTGGCGATGAAATCCTTGCGGGTGCTGTTGGATTCGACGATGGCGCGGATCAGGGTCTGCGGCACGTCGCAATAATTGGCCAGCAACTGTTTCGTGTCCTTGGGCAGGCAGTAGCCGCCATAACCGAAACTGGGATTGTTGTAGTGCGCGCCAATGCGCGGGTCGAGACAAACGCCGTCGATGATCTGGCGGGTATCCAGGCCATGCGCGAGGGCATAGCTGTCGAGTTCATTGAAATAGGCCACGCGCATGGCCAGGTAGGTGTTGGCGAAGAGCTTGATGGCTTCCGCCTCGGCGCTATGGGTCAAGAGCACCGGCGCATCCGGATGGAGCGCCGCTTCCTTGAGCAGTTGGGCAAAGGCCGCGGCGCGTTCTGAACGCTCGCCCACCACGATGCGCGAAGGATAGAAATTGTCCCGCAAGGCGCTGCCTTCGCGCAGGAATTCCGGCGAAAAAAGGATGTTGTCGCAAGCGAACCGCCGCTTGATTCTCTCGGTGTAGCCCACGGGAACGGTGGATTTGATGACCATCACCGCCGCCGGATTGAGGCGGAGCACATCGCCAATCACTGTTTCGATGGAGGTCGTATCGAAGGCATTGGTCTCGACATCATAATCCGTGGGGGTGGCGATGATGACGAATGTCGCGCCGGTGTAGGCTTCCGCCTTGTCCAGCGTGGCGGCGAGGTTCAAGGAGGCGGCGCCAAGGCAGTTCGTGATTTCCGCGTCCTCGATGGGCGATTCCCGCCGATTGATCATCTCCACCTTCTCCGGCGCGATGTCCAGGGCAACGACTTCATGCCGCCTGGCCAGCAGCACGGCAAGCGAGAGTCCAACATAGCCGGTTCCGGCAACGGCAATTTTCATGGCAAGGGCAAAGTACGGGTAAAGCGCGGATTATGTCAGCTTGCGGCATAGCGTGTAAATTCATTCAAAATGACCAGGGCGCAATCCAAAGTGGAGGAAAAACCTTTCCAGACGAAGCGTAGCCGGTAACTTTTTCTGATTCCTGATTCTTGGCTCCCGCTTATCCCTTGCGGCTGTAGGCGACGATGGCGTCGGGGATTTTGGCGAGCGGCATCACCTTGTCGGCGGCGCCCAGTTTGATGGCTTCCTTGGGCATGCCGAAAACCACGCAACTGGCCTCGTCCTGGGCGATGGTGCGCGCGCCGGCGTCGTGCATTTCCTTCAATCCCATTGCGCCGTCATCGCCCATGCCAGTCATGATGATGCCCAGCGCGTTGGCGCCCGCATAGCAGGCGACGGAACGGAACAGCACGTCCACCGAAGGAATGTGGCGGCTGACATGCGGGCCGTCGCGCACTTCCACGCAGAACTGCGAACCGGCGCGCTTGAGCAGCATGTGCTTGCCGCCGGGCGCGATCAGCGCCAGGCCGGGACACACCCGATCACCATCCCTTGCTTCGCGCACCCTGATTTTGCACTGACTGCTCAGGCGTTGCGTAAACATGCCGGTGAAGTTTTCCGGCATGTGCTGGACGACAACGATGCCCAGTATGTCGGCGGGCAGGCGGGTGAGCACCTTTTCCAGCGCCTGGGTGCCGCCGGTGGAAGTGCCGATGGCGATGACGCGCTCGCTGGTGGGCGCCAGCAGGTTGTTCCTGGAGAGCGGCAGCATGACGTCCGCGGTGTATTTCGGGCGATCAGCGGCAAGAACGGGCGGCAAGGTGGCGGCGCGCGCGATGGCGCTTTCCTTGTGCGCCGCGCGCGGCAATTTCTTGAGCGCGGGCGCGGCCTGCGCGGCGGCGCGGACGGCGCGGCAGAACTCCTGCGCGGTTTCCTCAAGGAACTGGCGCACGCCCACCTGCGGCTTGCCAATGACGGACAACGCGCCGATCGCCAAGGCTTCCTGCGTGATCTGCGAACCCTTTTCCGCCATATGCGAGCAGATGATGGTTGGCGTCGGATGTTCGCTCATAAGCTGGCGCAGGAAGGAAAGACCGTCCATGCGCGGCATCTCGATATCGAGAATCAGCACGTCCGGCCATTCGGCCTTCATTTTTTCCCGCGCGAAAATGGGATCAGGCGCAGTTGCGATCACTTTTATGTCAGAATCGCGTTCGAGCATCTGGGAGATGACCTGACGCACCAGCGTCGAGTCATCTACAATCATGACTTTTATTTTCCCGGTCATTGTTCTGCCTGTTTGGATGTCATGCTGGCGCACTGTCTGGTGATGATGGAGAAAACGGGCGCGGACTTGCTTGCCGCGATACGCAAGTTTGTCCCGAAACCCGGATGCCGACAAGCCCCGACGCCAACAAAACGAATGGAAAACCGCGATGAACCCGGAAGAAAACCCGAATGCCATACGCTACACGCTGGAAATGGCGGCGCACACCGACATTGGCAAGATACGCGCCGTCAATGAAGACGCGGTATGGAGCGACGCGGACTGCGCCGCCGCCATCCTGGCCGACGGCATGGGCGGACACAAGGCAGGCGACGTGGCGGCGCAGATGCTGGTGAAACGGCTTGCCGAATGCCTGCCCATTCCAGAGCAGCAGAGCCGCTCGCGCGTCGAGCTTGCCCATGCGCTTTTGGCGCGCATCGAGCAGATCAATGGGGAAATCCATCAGCTTTCCTGCCGGGAAGCGCGTTACGCGGGCATGTGCTCGACGCTGGTCATGGGATTGTTCTGCCGGGATTTCCTGATCACGGCGCATGTGGGCGATTCGCGCTGTTACCGTCTGCGGCAGGGCGAACTGACGAGTCTGACGCGCGATCACTCGTTACTGCAGATGCAGATTGACGCGGGGCTGATCCGCCCGGAAGCCGCGCGTTTTTCCAGCATCAAGAACCTGATTACGCGGGCGGTGGGCATTGAAAGCACGGTCGAGCCGGAATGCAACGGCTATGACGTGGAAGCGAACGATATTTATCTGTTCAGTTCCGACGGCCTGCACGATCTGCTGCCGGAGCCGGAAATCGCCCTCATCCTGGAAGCGCACGCGGATGACCCGCATGTCGCTTGCGTCAAACTGATCGACCATGCCAACGCGCGCGGCGGTTACGACAATATTTCGGTCATCATGGCAAAAGTATGCCCACCGCAATCGTAAAATTTTCTATAATTCCCGCGCAACGCAGTTTCCCTTGCAAGAGGATTCGTAAAGAGGCAACGAAACCCAGCAGTCGGATGGGTTTTCGTTGGGTTTACACGATTTGGAGCCAGGTTCCGCCTGGTTTCAAACCCAAGACAAACCGGCAAAAAGCGGGGTTTTACTTTTTGACGCACATCAACAAAGGCGTGGAGAAATGGCAAAACTGATACTTTCCATGGATGGCCTGGTCTTGAAGGAGATTATGCTCGACAAGGAGCGCATTGCCATTGGTCGGCGTCCCTCCAATGACGTCCAGATCAACAACCTTGCCATTTCCGGAGAGCACGCCGCGATCACGACCATCCTGGACGACTCCTTTCTGGAAGACCTGGACAGCACCAACGGCACGATGGTAAACGGCAAGGCCATCAAGAAACGCGTCCTGCATCACAACGACGTCGTCACCATGGGGAAATACACGCTCAAGTTCCTGAAGGATTTGGAAGAGGAAAAACTGGCGCGGGAAGGCCGCATCGACATGATCGCGACGGCGCCAGCCGCCGCGAGACCGCCAGGCGCGGGCACGGCATCGGATGCCGCCGCCGCAACGCCTTCCGGAACAACCAGCAATATCGGCACGGCCACGGCCTTCGGCGCTACCGATGTGGGCATTGACCCGTTTCCCGCTCTGGATCGCAACATCGATACCGACGAACTGCCGGAAGAACCCGGACACGAAGTCAGGCCGGAGGCCAAACCCGGCCCAGGAGCCAGTCTCGCGCCGGAAAGCAAGGCGGAAGACGACAAGGATGTCAAACAGCCTGAACTGGGCGCGCATGCCGTGTTGAGTATCCTGAACGGCAGCAACAAGGGCAAGGAATTGCCGCTCATCAAAACGCAGAACACGCTGGGGCGCACGGGCATCCAGGTCGCCGGCATCGTCTGCCTGCCCCAGGGGTATGTCTTGCGGCATATGGAAGGCGAGCATCCGCCCAGCGTCAACGGCATTCCCATCCAGCGGGAACAATTGCTGAACGACGGCGACGTGCTGGAAATCATCGGCGTGCGCATGAAGTTCCGTCTGGAATTTTAAAAGGCGCGGCAAAAAGCAAAAACCCGATTCTGGTGCGGCAAAGCCGCATTTTGCTGCGCAAAACCAGCCCGGCCATAGTAGTAGCCAGTCACGTTGAATCGCCGCAATCCTGGCGTGACTGCCCGCCGGAAGCGCCCTGTCCCCTCCCTCCTTGTGGGGGAGGGTTTGCACCCTGCAAGGGTGGCCGAAGGCCGGGAGAGGGCTTGCCCCCTTGCAAGGGGGCGGCTCAAAAGAGCAAAGCCGTTGAGCTGTAGCTTCCCCTCTCCCCTGACCCCTCCCCCGCAAGGGGGGATGGAAACGTCCCCTCCCTTGCGGGGGAGAGGGGGGAGGGGGACAAAAGCGTTTGCCCTGTCATCAGGCATTTCGAATTCCATATGGTTCATCCAGCATGATTGACTATCAGGAGTTGCGTTGCCTCTGGCGATTTTCGCCGCGCCCCTTTCTCCGGGCGGTATAATCGCCATTTTTTCCTGCACGGAACTTGCATCATGGAAGCAGAACGACTCAACGGTATCCTCAATCGTCTCGACGACCTGGCGGCGCGGGCGGGTGAATTGCGGAGGTATCTTTGACTATGATCGGAAGCGCGAACGGCTGATTGTCGTCAATCTGGAACTGGAAGACCCCAGTGTCTGGGATGACGCCAGGCGCGCCCAGGCGCTGGGACAAGAAAAGCGCGCGCTGGAAGATGTGGTGCTGGCGTTGTCGAGCGTCGATCAGGATTTGCGGGACGCGCGCGAACTGTTCGACATGGCGCGCGCGGAAGGCGACGACGACGCCCTGCGCGGCATCGAGGATGATGCCAGGAGCATCGAGGAAAAAGTGGGGCGCATGGAGTTTCGCCGCATGTTCAACCATCCGCAGGACAGGAATCCCTGTTTTCTGGAAATCCAGGCTGGCGCGGGCGGCACCGAAGCGCAGGACTGGGCTTCGATGCTCTTGCGGATGTATCTCAAATACGGCGAAAAAAAGGGCTTCCAGGTGGAAGTCATGGAAGAGTCCGAAGGCGATGTGGCGGGCATCAAGGGCGCCACGGTGAAATTTTCCGGCGAGTACGCCTATGGCGCGCTGCGTACGGAGACCGGCATTCACCGGCTGGTGCGAAAATCGCCCTTCGATTCCAACGCCCGGCGGCATACCAGCTTTTCCTCGGTATTCGTCTATCCGGAGGTAGATGATTCCATCGAAATCGAGATCAATCCGGCGGACGTGCGCGTGGATACTTTCCGCGCTTCCGGCGCGGGCGGACAGCACATCAACAAGACCGACTCCGCCGTGCGCCTCACGCATGCGCCCACCGGCATCGTGGTGCAATGCCAGAATGATCGCTCGCAACACCGGAACCGCGACGAAGCCTGGCAAATGCTGCGCGCACGCCTTTATGAACACGAATTGCGCAAGCAACAGGCCGAACAGCAAAAACTGGAAGACGCCAAATCCGACATCGGCTGGGGACACCAGATTCGTTCCTACGTGCTCGATCAATCGCGGGTCAAGGATTTACGCACCAACATCGAAACCGGCAATACCCAGGCCGTGCTCGACGGCGATCTGGACGCCTTTATCGAGGCCAGCCTGAAACAGGGCGTATAGGGCAGGATTTTCGCGGCGAAAAGTGAAAATCCACTTTTTGCGCGGCTTTGCCGCATTTTGCTCGCGCAAAACCAGCCTTTGGCTGTCCTGCGGCCTTTGGCCTTGTGCCGGTTCATTCAATCAGCAAGAAAGGACAGGCAAAGCCAGCCCTTTCTTGAAGCAAAGGCAACAAAACCCCAAGACCGCGCTTGGTTTTGCGTTGGGGTTACACGGTTTGAAGGCGAGGCTTTGCTTTGCCTTCAAACCCTGACTAATCCGGCAAAAAGTGGGTTTTTCACTTTTTGACGTATACCATAGGAATCCAGCATGCCCAATTCGAAACAGAACACCATGACGCAGGAAGACGAAAATCACATCATCGCCGAACGCCGGCAAAAACTCGCCCAATGGCGGCGGCAGGGCGGCGCGTATCCCAACGATTTCCAGCGCGCGAATACCGCCGGCAAACTGCATGAAAACTATGACGGCAAAGCGGCGGAAGAACTGGAAAATTTGCCAGTGGAAGCGCGTGTTGCCGGACGGATATTGCTAAAGCGCGTCATGGGCAAGGCTTCCTTCATCACGCTTCAGGATCTGTCGGGACGCCTTCAACTCTATGTCAGCCGGGATCATGTCGGCGAAGCCGTCTATGCCGGGTTCAAACATTGGGACATCGGCGACATCGTTGGCGCGGCGGGAACGCTGATGAAAACGAAAACCGGCGAACTCTCGCTCAAGACGAGCGAATTGCGCCTGCTTTCCAAGTCCCTGCGCCCCTTGCCGGACAAATTCCACGGGCTTGCCGACGTGGAACAGAAATACCGCCAGCGTTATGTCGACCTCATCATGAACGCGGAGACACGTTTCGCCTTCGCCGCCCGCAGCCGCATCCTCCAGAGCCTGCGCGACCATATGCGCCATCATGGGTTCATGGAAGTGGAAACGCCCATGCTGCATCCGATTCCCGGCGGCGCGGCCGCGAAACCCTTTGTCACCCATCACAACGCGCTGGACATGGACATGTTCCTGCGCGTCGCGCCCGAGCTGTATCTGAAACGCCTGGTGGTCGGCGGCTTTGAAAAGGTCTTTGAAGTCAATCGCAATTTCAGGAACGAAGGGCTTTCTCCCCGGCACAATCCGGAATTCACCATGATGGAATTCTACGAGGCCTACGCGAATTACCTAAGCCTCATGGATTTCACCGAAGGCTTGCTGCGCCACGCCGCGCGCGAAGCCCTGCGGACGGAAACCTTCGTCTACCAGGGACGGGAAATCGATTTTTCCCGTCCCTTCGCGCGGCTTACCATCACCGAAGCCATCCGTTGGCAGCATCCCGAATACACGCCGGAACAATTGAACGACGCCGCGTGGCTGACCGCTGAAATCCAGCGCCAGGGCGAAGAAAGAGTCTTGCCCGGCGGCGTCGGCGCGTTGCAACTGCAACTCTTCGAAGCCTGCGCGGAAAGCCATCTCTGGCAGCCCACCTTCATCATCGACTATCCGGTGGAAGTTTCGCCGCTCGCCCGCGCCTCCGACGCCAACCCGGAAATTGCCGAACGCTTTGAACTCTTCATTGCCGGGCGCGAAATCGCCAACGGTTTTTCCGAACTGAACGACCCGGAAGACCAGTCCGCCCGCTTCCAGGCGCAGGCCAAGGCCAAGGACGCGGGCGACGAGGAAGCCATGTACTACGACGCCGACTACGTCCGCGCCCTGGAATACGGCCTGCCGCCCACCGGCGGCTGCGGCATCGGCATAGATCGCCTGGTGATGCTCCTGACCGACAGTCCCGCCATCCGTGACGTGATCCTCTTCCCGCAGATGCGCAGGCAGGGGACGGAGGACTGAAAGGCAACGAAAACCCAAGGCCGGACTGGTTTTTCGTTGGGTTTGCGCGAATCCATCCATGAGGAAAGACGCGCGCGGCACGGCATTTTTCGTTTCCTGGGCGCGCTGATCGCGAGCCTGACGGCGTTCGCGGCGTTTCCTGCTGGCGCGGCGGAACAGTATCCCGCGAAGGAGACGCGCGCCCGCCGCAAGACATGCTTGCCTCGCGCCCGCAGCCCTCGCAAAGACGAAGCTTTCCCCACTTTCCGTCGCCCCGGCTTCGATGCGAATTTTGACATCCGTCAAAGAGCCGCTATAATCCCGCCTCTTTTTCATGCGGTTTTGGAGTCCAACATGTACGCGGTCGTAAAAACCGGCGGCAAACAGTATCGGGTTTGTGTCGGCCAAAAAATCAAAGTAGAACAGATACCAGCGGAAGATGGCGCGGAAATCACCCTTGATCAGGTTCTCATGCTGGGCGAAGGAGAGGATGTGAAGGTCGGCGCTCCCCTGGTTGCTGGCGCAAGCGTCAAATGCACCGTGGTTTCCCACGGGCGTCATGACAAGATCAAGATTTTCAAGATGCGCCGCAGGAAGCATTACCAGAAACACCAGGGGCATCGGCAGAACTACACTGAATTGCGCATCGACGCAATCGTGGCTTGAAGGCTAAAGGAGTAAATGAATGGCACACAAGAAAGCAGGCGGCAGTTCCCGTAACGGTCGCGATTCCGAATCCAAGCGCCTGGGCGTCAAGCGTTATGGCGGTCAAGCGGTCAGGGCGGGCAACATCCTCGTGCGGCAGCGCGGCACCCAATTCCATGCGGGCGACGGCGTGGGCATCGGCAAGGATCACACCCTCTTCGCCCTTACCGACGGCACGGTCCAGTTCGCCGTCAAGGGCGCGAAGAATCGCCGCTTCGTCAGCATCCTTGCCGCCGCGCCGCAATAGATGGACGCGCGACAGGCGGACGTCTTTCGCGGCGAAAAAAGCCCTATCCGTTGGACAGGGCTTTTTTTCATCCGGATCACGTTTCCCGCGCCATTGTTCAAGCGGAAATTCGCTGGCGCCGGGGAAGACAGGGCGTGATTGAAAGTGGAGGATTTTCATTGGCGCGAAGAACAAAACGTTGTTTAATCTCCCTCATTTCGTCATTGCGAGGGCCGTAGGCCCGTTGGCAATCCAGAGGGCGCTTTAGCGCCCTTGCGGGTGCACTGGATTGCCACGGCGCTACGCGCCTCGCAATGACGATGCGGAAAAAATCAACGCGGCGTTCCGTTCTTCGCGCTGACGGATTTCCTCCACTTTTAACCGCGCCCGGGAAGACAAGACGTCCTGTCCGCGCGGCGGGATTTCTCTATAATCTTCGCTTTCAAATTACGCGCAGGAGCTTAAGATGACCGCAAACCACTTTCGTTTTTTGTTGATCGCGTCGATCATGACGATGGTCGCTGGCATGGTCTATGACATTGTGTTTCCGCTTCCCGCGGATTTTCTTCTGGCGATGGAAAACCAGGACAAACAAATAATCTCCTCCTCCCCATGGAAATTGGTATTGCTCGGCGTACTTTCGATTTTTCTTATAGTGGCGATCATTTTCTCCTACTACGGTCTTTTCCGCTTGCGCGCCTGGGCGCCGCGTCTGGCGTTCTGGGCGAGCGCCCTGTCGTTTCTCGTGTATCCGTTTCATGGCTGCTTCGCGCAATCCGGGGTCACGAGCCTGTTCTACACCCTCAGCGTTCTCATCTGGGGCGCAGTTCTCGCCATTTCTCTTTCTCCCGCGTACAAGGCGAGATTCCAGGCGTCATCCGGGCCGGAGCAGCATGAATCCGGCGGTTTGGTTTCATGAAATTCATCGACGAAGCAAAGATCTACGTGAAGGCGGGCGACGGCGGCAACGGCGTTGCCTCGTTCCGCCGGGAAAAATACATCCCCCTGGGCGGCCCGGACGGCGGCGACGGCGGGCGCGGCGGCAGCATCTACATGCTGGCCGACCGCAACATCAACACCCTCGTGGATTACCGCTACACCCGCAAATTCCTCGCCCCGCGCGGCGAGAACGGGCGCGGCGCGGATTGCTACGGCGCGGCGGGCGGCGACATCACCCTCCGGGTTCCGGTCGGCGCCGTGGTCTATGACGCCAGCTCCGGCGTCCAGCTTGCCGACCTGCCGCGCGACGGCATGCGGGTGTTGCTGGCCAGGGGCGGCAAGGGCGGGCTGGGCAATCTGCATTTCAAGTCCAGCACCAACCGCGCGCCGCGCAAATGCACGCCGGGCGAGGCGGGCGAGGAATTCGACCTGCGCCTGGAATTGAAGGTATTGGCCGACGTGGGTCTGTTGGGCCTGCCCAACGCGGGCAAAAGCACCTTCATTCGCGCGGTTTCGGCGGCAAAACCCAAGGTGGCCGATTATCCCTTCACCACCCTGCATCCCAATCTGGGCGTGGTGCGGGTGGATGAAAACCGCTCGTTCGTGATCGCCGACGTGCCGGGTCTCATCGCGGGCGCGGCCGACGGCGCGGGGCTGGGCATCCGCTTCTTGAAACACCTGCAACGCACCCGCGCGCTCCTGCACCTGGTCGACCTCGCCCCGTTCGACCTGGAAGCCGATCCGGTGAAAGACGCGCTCGCCATCGTCCGCGAACTGGAAAAATATGATCCCATGCTGGCCGCCAGGCCGCGCTGGCTCCTGCTCAACAAGCTCGACCTGATCCCGGAAGACGAACGCGCCGGGCGCATCGACGCCTTCCTGTCCGCTTACCGTGCCGCCTCCGGCTTCGACGGCCCCTGTTTTCCCATCGCCGCCATTTCCGGGGAAGGCTGCCGGGAAATTACCTGCAAGCTCATGGAAATGCTGGAAAACCTGTCGACGGCAGAAGATGCCGTCATCCCGGAGAAATGAGATGTGCCGCAGGATATGCCTTGTGCTTGCGCTCATGGCTTTCGCGCCGTTCGTCCTGGCGGGCGCCTGTCCGGATACGGAAGAAAATTTCAGGGCGCACAAGGAGGAATGCGCGCGGGCGGAAACCTTCGACGACCAGGAATCCTGTGCGCAATTGCGCTTCGAGGCCGCCGACAAGGCGTTCTCTTGCGCGTATCGGCAGTACCTCCAGACGCTTTCCCAGGACGCGAAAGCAAAAAAGACCGGCGCGCAGGCCATGCCGCGCGATTGGCTGCGCTTTCGCGACCGGGCATGCAAACTGGCCGCGCATGTGCCGGGAGGCGAAGCGGCGCAAGGCGTTTATGCGGTCAAAGCCTATTACGGCTGCCTGACCGCGCTTACGGACGATCAGCGGCGCTTCCTGGAAGACTGGCTGCTGCCCGGTCGGCGCTGATGTTGTAGACTTCGCGCATGTCGACGCTTCTGCAAACCGCCCGCCGCCTGGTCATCAAGATCGGCTCCGCCCTGATTACCAATAATGGGGCCGGCGTGGCCGAAGAGGCCATCGGCGATTGGGCGCGGCAGATTGCCGAACTCCGGCGGCAGGGCAGGCAGGCGCTCATCGTCTCTTCCGGGGCGATTGCCTGCGGGATGCGGCGTCTGGGCTGGGAAAAGCGACCGCGCAAGATCCAGGAATTGCAGGCCTGCGCCGCCGTGGGACAGGTCGTCCTCGCCCAGATTTACCAGGAAGCCTTTATCCGTCACGCTTTGCGCACGGCGCAAGTCCTGCTTACCCACGACGATCTTTCGGATCGGAAGCGTTACCTGAATGCCCGTTCCACCCTCAACACCCTGCTGGAACTGGGCGTTACGCCCATCATCAACGAAAACGACACGGTGGTGACCGACGAAATCAAGTTCGGCGACAACGACACCCTGGGCGCGCTGGTCGCCAACGCCGTGGAAGCCGACGCGCTCGTCATCCTCACCGACCAGAACGGCCTCTACACCACCGACCCGCGCAAGAGCCAGGACGCGACCCTGATCCTTGAGGCAACGGCGGGCGACCCGGAACTGGAGCGAATGGCGGGCGGCGCGGGCAGCCTCGTCGGCACCGGCGGCATGCTCACCAAGGTGCTGGCCGCGAAACGGGCGGCGAAAAGCGGCGCGGCAACGGCAATCGCCAGCGGTCGCGAAGCGGATGTCATCCTGCGCCTGGCGGCGGGAGAAGCCGTCGGCAGCCTGTTGATTTCCGGGACGGAACCGCTCGCCGCCAAGAAACAATGGCTCGCCGACCACTTGCAAACCGCTGGACACCTGTATATCGACGCGGGCGCGGTCAAGGCGCTGGCAAACGGCAAAAGCCTGTTGCCGGTGGGCGTCATTTCGCAGATCGGCGAATTCGAGCGCGGCGCGGCTGTCGGCTGTATCGCTCCCGACGGCCAGGAAATCGCGCGCGGCCTCATCAACTACAGCAGCTCCGAAACCCGCCGCATCCTCCGCCATTCCTCACAGGAAATCGAGGCGCTTTTGGGCTATGTGAATGAAGCAAGCCTGATTCATCGGGACAACCTGGTTTTGCTCTGACTCAGAGGACAGAGCGCTCGCTCCGCTCGCTTTGTAAACTCTGTGTTCAGTAGTCGGTAATCGCGTGTTTGGCGTAATGTGCTCCGCAGGTTCCGTAGGGGCGGCAACCTGCCGCCCACAAGGCGCGTAGCACCCGCCCAGTCTTCAGTCTTTTGGTCTTCCGTCCCCTGATTTCACGCCAGTCCGGCGCGCAGGGTTTTGATGATGGAATCATATCGATGCGGGTCGCCCTCCCGGCCTGCGCCGAATACGGCGGAGCCGACCACGAAGGCGTCCGCGCCGGCATGGGCGATTTGCGCGATATTTTCCGGCTTGACGCCGCCATCGACTTGCAGGCGGATGCGGCGGTCGCTTTCCTGCGCGTAGGCGTCTAGTTTCCTTCGCGCCGCCTGCAGTTTTTTTAGCGTCGTGGAAATGAAGGACTGTCCGCCGAAACCGGGATTGACGCTCATCAACAGCACCAGATCGAGCCTGTCCATGACGTGATCCATATAGGCCAATGGCGTGGCAGGATTGAACGCCAGTCCCGCCTGGCAGCCCTGATCGCGGATCAGGCTCAAGGTGCGGTCGATATGCCGGGAAGCCTCTGGATGGAAGGTCATGAGATTCGCGCCCGCCCTGGCGAATTCCGGGATCAGGCGATCCACGGGTTCGATCATCAGATGCGCGTCTATCGGCGCATCCGTGCGCGGACGAAGGGCGGCGCAGATCAGCGGGCCTATGGTCAGGTTGGGGACGTAATGGTTGTCCATCACGTCAAAATGCACCCAGTCGGCCCCGGCAGCGATGACGTTTTCCACTTCTTCGCCCAAGCGGGAAAAATCGGCGGAAAGGATGCTGGGCGCAAGGATGAAATCGGACATGGAATTTGTGCGCATGAAAGACAGGACAGAGGCGATGGATTCTACTACATGGCTCCACTTCTGACTGCGCCCCTGCTACCATACGCGGCGTATCTTTTTTTCCAGGTCTTTTGCGATGCTCGATCCTTTACGCAAAGTTTCACGCCGCCTCTTGATCTCGCGCAGCATCCTGACGCCGCGTCAGGCGTTCCTGCTGGTTGGCGTGGCGGCGTGGTCGCTGGTGTGCGTCTCCTGGCTGCTCCAGGAATGGGAACACTTGAGTCCCTGCGCGCTGTGTATTTTCCAGCGGCTGCTGTTCATCCTGCTGGGAACGCTGTCGCTGGCGTTCGCCCTGCCGCCATTTTCCGTGGAAACCTGGGAAGGGCGGCGCAATTATCGCGTCATGGGAGCGTTGCTGGTGATGCTTTGCCTGCTGGGGCTGGGTGTTGCGATCTATCAAACCTTGATGCAGTCCATGCCCGATCTGGTTGCGGAATGCAGCTTCGAGGATCCGGGGCTGATCGAGCGGCTGGTGGAAGCGTTGGGCATGTACTGGTTGGATAACGGCCCGGTGCTGCCGGAGCTTTTCCTTGCCATCGGCTTATGCGGCAGCAAGGAATGGACGCTGTTCGGCCTGTCGCTCGCCAACTTGTCTGCCATTGCCTTTTTTGGCTATGGCCTCTTTCTGACCTGGTTTGTCCTGCTGCCGCGCCGCGAAACAACGGCGTATTGATACGCCCAACCTTGGGATTTGCCTTGCATTTTCCTCAAAAAAAAGGGCAGGCTTTGCCTGCCCTTTTTTTGCTGTTCGAACCGTCAAAAAGTGGGGGGTTGCTTTTTGACGCCTCTTTTCTTATTTCAGCTTGATTTCCTTGTACAGCACGTGCTTTCTTGCTTTCGGGTCGTACTTCAGGAATTCCAGTTTTTCGGGCGTGGTGCGCTTGTTCTTGGAAGTCGTATAAAAGTGCCCGGTTCCCGCCGAGGATTCCAGCTTGATTTTTTCGCGTCCGCCTTTGGCCATGTTCGTTCTCCTTTGCGTTAGAGTTCGCCGCGGCTGCGCAGGCCGGAGAGCACGTCATCGATGCCTTTCTTGTCGATGAGGCGCAGGCCGGCGCTGGAAACGCGCAGACGCACGAAACGGTTTTCGGTTTCAACCCAGAAACGGCGGTACTGCAAGTTTGGCAGAAAACGACGCTTGGTTTTGTTGTTGGCGTGGGAAACCTTGTTCCCCACCATTGGGGCCTTGCCCGTCACTTGGCAGACTCGCGCCATGATTGTTGCTCCAGATAAAAGTCCAAGTCGGAAAAGTCGAGCATTCTATCCTTCATTCCTCCTTTTCTGCAAGCCCATCTTGCATTTTGTTGGGGGCGGTATTTCGTTTTGTCCGCGCATCGAAGGCGAAGGCGCAATTGCCGCCCGCAAACGGCTAGAATGACAACCTTTGATTTTTTGGGCGCGGCAAATAAATAATGGAACTGGAAGGCAAGCGGATTGTGTTGGGCGTGACGGGCAGCGTGGCGGCGTACAAGGCGGCGGTTTTGTTGCGTCTGCTCACGGGCGCGGGCGCGGAGGCGCAGGTGGCGATGACCGGCGCCGCGACCCGTTTCGTCGGACCGGCCACCTTTGCCGCCCTTTCCGGCAAGCCCGTATTGACCGACATGTGGGCGGCGGGCAACGCCATGGCGCACATCGATCTCACGCGCGCGGCGGACGCCGTCCTGGTCGCGCCCGCTACGGCGGACTTTATTGCCCGGCTGGCGCAGGGCCGCGCCAATGACCTGCTTGCCGCGCTGTCCCTGGCGCGCGCCTGTCCCTTGCTGGTCGCGCCCGCCATGAACCGGCGGATGTGGGACAATCCGGCAACAAGGCGCAATCTGGAAATCTTGCAACAAGATGGCGTTACCTGCCTTGGTCCCGCTGTTGGCGTACAGGCTTGCGGCGAAGAAGGCGAGGGCAGGATGCTGGAGCCGGAAGCCCTGCTGGAAGCCCTGTGCGCCTTCTTTACGCCCAAGTCGCTGGCGGGAAAAAAAGTCCTGCTCACGGCGGGACCTACCTTCGAGGCCATCGATCCGGTGCGCGGTCTTACCAACCTGTCTTCCGGCTGCATGGGCTATGCCGTGGCGCGCGCCGCCGCGCGGGCGGGAGCGGACGTCACGCTGGTTTCCGGCCCGGTCGCGCGGATTGCGCCGTTAAATGTTACGCGCATTTCCGTGCAAAGCGCGCTGGAGATGCGCGCCGCCGTCCTGCAACGAGCGGCGGCGGCGGATATTTTCATCGCCGTCGCCGCGGTCGCCGATTATCGCGCCGAGCGAATCGCGCCGCAAAAGCTGAAAAAGAGCGCGGGCGTCCCGCCGGAGATTCGCCTGGTGCAAAATCCCGACATCCTTGCCGAAGTCGCCGCCTTGCCGCATCCTCCGTTTTGCGTGGGCTTTGCCGCCGAAAGTGAGCATCTGGAGGACTACGCCCAGCAAAAACGCGCGCGCAAGAACATCCCGCTCATCGTCGGCAATCTCATCCAGGAAGGCTTTGGCGGCGAAACGAACCGCGTCACCCTGTTTGACGACGCGGGCGGTCACTCCTTGCCCATTGCCCCAAAGACGCAAATTGCCCGCCAGTTGGTGGCGCATATCCTGGCATTGATGGAGAAAAAATGATGGTTGCCGAAAAGAAACGCATGGACATCAAGATACTGGATGCGCGCCTCAAGGACGATCCGCCGCGTTACGCCTCGGCGGGCGCGGCCGGACTGGATTTGCGCGCCTGCATTGACGCGCCTTCGCAACTTCTTCCCGGCCAGACCCTGCTCATTCCGACCGGCATGGCCATCCATCTGGACGATCCCGCGCTGGCCGCGCTGGTGCTGCCGCGCTCCGGCCTGGGACACAAGCATGGCATCGTGCTGGGCAACCTGGTCGGGCTTATCGATTCCGACTATCAGGGCGAAATCATGGTTTCCGCCTGGAATCGCGGCAACCAAACATTTGTCATCGAACCGCTGGAGCGCATCGCGCAACTGGTCGTCGTGCCGGTGTTGCAGGTCAGTCTCAATATTGTCGACGAATTCGCGCCTTCGGCGCGCGGCGCGGGCGGCTTTGGCAGCACGGGACGACAATGACGCGCCGGAAGATTTTCCTGCCCATCCTGGTTGCCTTGCTGTCGCTGTTGTCGATCTTCCTTGCGGGGCGCTGGTTCTGGCGTGGAGGACAATGGACGGGCAATGCGCCGGATGCGCGCGCGGAGACGCTGGAGATTACGCGCCTGCCGCCTGCCGCCTGCGATCTGAGCCAGACGCCCTGTCGCGTCGAATTGCCCGGCGGCGGCGATCTTACCGCCGAACTCGCGCCGCGTCCGCTGACGCCCCTGCAACCCCTGACGGCGCGGCTCATCTTGCGGGACGTTCCCGCGCAAAGCGCGCTGCTGACCCTTTCCGGCATCAACATGGACATGCCCTTCGATCCCGCGCCGTTGCGGGAGATCGCGCCTGGTCAGTTCATCGGACAGGCCGTTTTGCCCATCTGCGTCACTGGCCCCATGCGCTGGCGCGCCGAATTCAGCATCACCGACCAGCGCCGCCAGACGATTGCCGAGTTTTTGTTCGATTCGCGCTAAAACGCGCCCTTGTCCTTCTGGAGTGTCCCATGCAGCCCCTGATTATTTTCGATACCACCTTGCGCGATGGCGAGCAAAGCCCCGGCGCTTCCATGACGCGGGAAGAAAAGATCCGCGTCGCCCGCCAACTGGAAAAGATGCGCGTGGATGTCATCGAGGCCGGATTCGCCGCCGCTTCCCCCGGCGATTTTGAAGCTATCCGCTCGATTGCCGGAACGATACAGGAATCCACCGTCTGCTCGCTTGCCCGCGCCAATGAACAGGATATCGAACGCGCCGGCGAAGCCATTCGTCCGGCAAAGAGAAAACGCATCCACACCTTCATCGCCACCAGCGCCATCCACATGGAAAAGAAGCTCTGCATGACGCCCGATCAGGTGCTGGCGCAGGCAGTCAAGGCAATCGGCTGGGCGCGGCGCCATACCGGCGACGTGGAATTTTCCGCCGAGGACGCGGGACGCTCCGATCTGGATTTTCTCTGCCGCGTTTTCGAGGCGGTTATTCAGGCGGGCGCGACTACGCTCAACGTGCCGGACACCGTGGGCTACACCCTGCCGCAACCCTTCGCGGACATGATGCGCCGCCTGATTGAGCGCGTGCCCAATGCCGACAAGGTAATCTGGTCGGTGCATTGCCACAACGACCTGGGACTGGCGGTCGCCAATTCGCTTTCCGCCGTGCTGGCGGGCGCGCGTCAGGTGGAATGCACGATCAATGGCCTGGGCGAGCGGGCGGGCAACGCTTCGCTGGAAGAAGTGGTGATGGCCGTCCGTACCCGCGCCGACATCTTCCCGGTAAGAACCCGTATCGACGCCACGCAGATCGTGCCCGCCTCCAAGCTGGTGTCGCAGATTACCGGCTATCCGGTGCAGCCCAACAAGGCCATCGTCGGCGCCAACGCCTTCGCGCACGAGGCGGGCATCCACCAGGACGGCGTGCTGAAACACCGGGAAACCTACGAAATCATGCGCGCCGAGGATGTGGGCTGGAGCCAGAACAAGCTGGTATTGGGCAAGCATTCGGGGCGCAACGCCTTCAAGAGCCGCCTTGCCGAACTGGGCATCGTGCTGGAAAGCGAGGAAGCGTTGAATGCCGCCTTTGCCCGCTTCAAGGCGCTGGCCGACAAGAAACACGAGATTTTCGACGAGGATCTGCAGGCGCTGATTTCCGACGAGGCGCTCACGCCCGCCGCCGAGCATTACCGTCTCAACTATTCGCGCGTTTCCTCCGAAACGGGCGAGACGCCGCGCGCGCGGATAACCTTGCGCGTGGGCAAGGAAGAGCAGAAGGCGGAAGCCGGCGGCTCCGGCCCGGTAGACGCGGCGTTCCGGGCTATCGAGGAAATCGTCCACAGCGCGGCGCAACTCTTGCTGTATTCGGTCAACGCCATCACCACCGGCACCGACGCGCAAGGCGAAGTCACCGTGCGCCTCTCCCGGAACGGACGCATCGTGAACGGCCAGGGCGCGGACACGGACATCGTCATCGCTTCCATCAAAGCCTACCTGAATGCCCTGAACAAGCTCCATTCCAGCGAGGACAAGCTCGATCCGCAAAAAGGCAGCGTTTAAAGCGGGCGTGGAAGACAAAAGGGAGAAGAGACATGCGCCTTGCGACACGCCATCCGGATCGCTTCGTTCGCGCCTACCACCGGTTCTGGGACTGGTTTTCGCGGCACGAAGAAGCGTTCTTTGCCATCCTCCGCCAGAAAGACAGCGCGGATGTCCATGAGGATTTCTTTGACAAGATGTCCGCAAGACTCGATGAGATCAAGACGGATTGCTATTACTTCCTGGCGGGAATGTCGGATGAGCATACGGCCGAACTCATCTTCTCCGCGGAAGGCAATATCGTGAATTTCGTTTTCATCGAGGAACTGGTCGCCTGCGCGCCCGCGCTGGAAGGCTGGAAATTCATTGCCCTGAAGCCGGCCATGGACATGGAAGAATTCCATATCGAAATGCAAGGCCACGTCTTCAACAAGGACAATCTGTCTTTTTATGCGGATCGCGATGAAAAATATCCGGCGGAAACCAACATCGTCGTCCTCCATGACGGCCTGAACAAGAAGAATGCTCCGGCAATCACCAAGGGGGCCGGTATTTTTCTGGCGTGCTGCCTGGGAGAATTGGCGTTTGCCGCCGGCATTGACCATTTCGAGGTCGCCGGCAAGCCCCGGCGAAGCCAGCGCGCGTCTCCCATCGGCGAACTGGGCGCGTTCCTGGCGAGGCGGCAAGAGGAAGGCGCGCGCGAACAGGCGCCGGAAGAGGTCATCCCGGAGGAAGACCAGCAATCCGTCTCCCTGCTGGAATGGGCGCCGCAAAACGGAAATCCCGTCCTGGCCGCCGTCAATACCACCTTGCTGGGGATAAAGAACCGCGCCTCCTATCCGTGGATTGCCGTCCTGTACATCGACTATCCGGCATCCACCGCCGACAACGGAATGCCGGACAAGGAAGCCAGTGATCGCATGTTCCAGATCGAGGACGATTTGCAAGGCCGCGTGCGGGAGGACAAAACCTGCCTGTATATTGGCCGGGCAACCGGCAACGGCGAAAAGCAACTGTTCTTCGCCTGCGCGGATTTCCGCGGGATCTCCAAGCTCCTCTACCAGATTCAGGACGAATACTCGGATATCCTGCCCATCGAATACGATGTTTACAAGGATCGGTATTGGAAAACTTTCCAAAAATTCACGCGGGGGAAAACATGAAAGTTGGCGGCTTCGGCTACCGGCGTGGCGCAATGCGTGTCGTAGCCATAGCGATATGCGCGCTTGCCGCCGCTTGCCCCGCCTTGGCCGATGCGACAGACGATGCCGAATGGAACATCGCCGCCTGGCGGCGCGTGGCCGAGCCGCCGCCCGGCATCCTGCCCGCATTCAGCGCCTCGGAACTTGCGCGCCTGCCCTTGCCTCTCCAGAACTGCGCGCGCGAGATCGAAGCCGTGCGCAACTTGCAGGCGGCGGCGGAAAAGGGAGATCCCCAGGCGCTGCGGACAATGGCGACGCTGCATGGCAAGCCGGAAGCGGATGTGTCCGCCGCGAACTCGGCCTGCCCGTATGCGCCGCTCACGTTCGGGGAAAACGGAATCGAGGCCGCAAGGCGGCAAAAACGCGCGCGCCGGGATGCGTCGGAACGATTGAACATCGAGGAGTGCGCGCGGGATGAACATGCCAGGGACGACGGCTGGCAGGTGAGCTGGGCGAGGGATTGGACGCGCTGGATTCCTCTTTGGCCCTGGAGCGGGACGCCCAGAATGATGCCGATGCCCGTTCATGCTGGGCATTGTCCTGTATGTCACGGCGGGGGAGAGGAAAGATGCCGCCTGGTTTTCGTCTTTTGTAATCATCGAGCATGGCGGTTGCCGCGGCAAGGAGCGTCAGGAAGGTCTGCGCCGGTTGCTGGAAGCCGCGCGCGCCGGACAGCAGAACGCCCGGCGTGTCGCGCGGCTGATCGTCGAGACGGGGGATGTCGATTTCGCGCTTGCCGCTGGCGGCAGGGAGGCGTTCCAGGAGATCATGTGGCGGCGGATAATCGACGCGGCGTTGCGCAAATTCGCGGCGGGAGAACTTTGCCGGAAGGAAGGTTCTCCCAGGCATTGGAACGATTGTTACAACCGGATGGTCGAAATGAACTGGTTCCGGCTGCAAACCCATCTCGTCCCGGCGCATCTCGCGCCCAATCCGCGCAAGGCGGCGGAATTGGCTGGTGACCAGGAAAAGCGCGTCCGGCAGGATGTCGAAAATGGAGAGGCGTCGAATAGTGACGCGCAATACGTAAAGAAGATGCGCGAAAAGTTCGAGAAAGCGGTCGTTCTGTACGACAGGGCAAAGGCGGGCGACCGGAACGCCCAATACGAATTGGGCTGGAACCTGAGCGCCGATCCCGATCAGGCCATGTGCCCGGCGAGGACAGCGGCAATACGCGCGCCGCGGAGGACTTTCGCAAGAGACGCGATTCTTTTGACGAGGGCGTGCGCTGGCTGCTGAAAGCGGCGTTTGCCGGGCAAGTCGACGCCCAGTACCTGCTGGGCGAGGAAATCTACCGGGACGACAACAACCGCCTGGCCTCGACCGCCTGGCTGCTGAAAGCCGCGCTGCAAGGGCATGAAGAAGCCAGGGAACGATTGAATTTGAAATGAGCGCCAGCAAGGGAGGACACGTCATGAATCCAAAACCTGCCATCCAAGGCAGAGTTCCCGCCGATTACGCCTCGTGGCTGGCGGACATCAAGCGCTGCGTCGCCGATGCCCGCCAACGCGCGGCGCTGGCGGTCAATGCGGAGTTGATCCTGCTGTACTGGCGGATTGGCCGCGACATCCCGCAACGCCAGTCCGCGCAAGGCTGGGGCAGCAAGGTCATCGAACGCCTGGCGCGTGATTTGCGCGAAGCATTCCCGGACAAGAAGGGATTCTCCCGCGCAATCTCAAATACATGCGGGCTTTTGCCGAAGCGTGGCCGGAGATGCAATTTGTGCAGCAAGCTGCTGCACAATTGCCGTGGTTTCATTTTTGTACCCTGCTTGACAAACTCAAAACCCGTGAGGGACGGAGTTGGTATTTGACTCAGGCAGTTGCGCATGGCTGGTCGCGCGCGACGCTGGAACGCAACATCCGCAACCGCCTGCACACGCGCCAGGGGCAAGCCGTCACCAATTTCGACGCGCGGCTGCCCGCGCCGCATTCGGCGCTGGCGCAGGAAACCCTGAAAGATCCCTACCTGTTCGACTTTCTCGGTCTGGGCGATGACGCGCACGAGCGCGAAATCGAAAATGCGCTGGTGCGGCACATTACCCATTTCTTGCTGGAA
>JAITRP010000187.1 GCA_031288305.1 Zoogloeaceae bacterium | reverse complement strand
GAATCCCGACTGCCCCAACGCCGTCGCGCTTCCTTTCTCGTCCCATCGCACATGCGCCCGCCCTCCCGGCGTCTCGATTTGACGCTCCTCTTCTCGGTCACAACATCCCGCCGCTTGTCCAGGCCTTTTTGCCAATGCCTTGCTTTTCATTCCCTTTTCACCCATCGGGCGTCCCTCCTTTATCGGCTATGACCCGCTCTGCTACTCGCTTTGCGCCAGTTTATCCGGGGGCAACCGAGGAAAATGGGATTATATTTTTGGAAATAGGTCTTTCTGTCTCATAAGTACGGGCGCACACAGTGCGCCCGTACATCCACCGGAAAAGCAACGCAAGCCCGATCTTGAGTTTTCGTTGTCTTTACTCCAAAAAAAGCAGGCTTTGCCTGCCCTTTTTTGCTGACTCGATGTCATATTTTCAGGAGCAATCTTGCCGGGTCTTCCAAGGTTTCCTTGATGCGGACGAGGCTCAGCACCGCTTCACGACCGTCAATCAGGCGGTGGTCGTAGGAGAGCGCCAGATAGTTCATCGGACGAATGACAATCTGGCCGTTTTCCACCACGGCGCGCTCCTTGGTGGCGTGGATGCCGAGAATCGCCGATTGCGGCGGGTTGATGATGGGGGTAGACAGCATGGATCCGAAAATGCCGCCGTTGGAAATGGAAAAGGTGCCGCCGGAAAGTTCCTCAATCGTAAGCTTGCCATCCCTGGCCTTGACGCCGAATTCGGCGATCTGCCGCTCGATGTCGGCCAGGGCGCATTCGGAAGCGTTGCGCAGGATCGGCACCACCAGACCGCGCGGCGAGCCGACGGCGATGCCGATGTCGATATAACCGTGATAAACGATGTCATTGCCGTCAATGGCGGCGTTCAGGATGGGGAAGCGTTCCAGCGCGGCGCAGACCGCCTTCACGAAAAAGCCCATGAAGCCCAGGCGCACGCCGTGCGTCTTCTCGAACTTTTCGCCATGTTGCTTTCTCAAGGCGATGACCGACGCCATGTTCACCTCATTGAAGGTGGTGAGAATGGCGTTTTCGTTCTTCGATTGAATGAGTCGCTCGGCGACGCGGGCGCGCAGGCGGCTCATGGGCACGCGCTGCTCGCTGCGGTTGCCCAGGGACAGGGAAAGCGCGGTGGCGGCAGCCGCGGCGGGCGGCGTCGCGGCGGCGGGCGTCGCCTTCACCGCGTCTTCCTTGGTGACGCGCCCGCCGCGTCCCGTGCCGGATACCGCGGCGGCGGGAATTCCCTTTTCTTCCAGTATCTTGCGCGCGGCGGGACTGACGGCGGCCAGGGAGACGGCGGACGTTGCGGAAACGGCAAGCGGAGGAGCGACCGCCGCCGGAGCCGGCGCGCCGCTTGCCGCCACGGCGGTGGTGTCGATGCGGGCGATGCGCTCATTGGCTTTTACCGTCTCGCCATCGCCCTTCACGATTTCCACCAGAACCCCCGCGTCCGGCGCGGGAACTTCCAGCACGACCTTGTCGGTTTCGATGTCCACCAGGACTTCATCGCGGGAGACGGCTTCGCCAATCCGCTTTTTCCAGGCGACCAGCGTGCCTTCGCTGACGGATTCGGAAAATTGGGGCGCCTTGACTTCAATAATCATGGGGATTCCTTCGGGAATATTTGTAATCGATCTTGCCCAGCGCGGACTCGATCAGGGTTTTGTGTTGCGCGTTGTGCTTGGCCAGATAACCGACCGCTGGAGAAGCGGCGGCGGGACGGGAAACCAGCAGCAGATCCTGCTTCTTCCCCATGGAACACGTCAGATGTTGCCGGGAAACGAACCAGTACCATGCTCCCTGGTTGCGCGGCTCTTCCTGGCACCAGATGATTTCCTCCGCTTTCGGATACTTCTTGAGTTCCAGCGCGAAAGACTCTTCCGGGAAAGGATAAAGCTGCTCGATGCGCACCAGGGCGATATGGCGCAAATCGCGTTCGCGGCGCGCGGCAAGCAGGTCGTAGTAAATCTTGCCCGAACAGAGCACCACTCGCCGTACCTTGTCCGCGTCCAGGGCGTCGATTTCGCCGATGATGCGGTGAAAACCGTCGTCGGTCAGCGACTCCATGCCGGAAACGGCGTTCCTGTGGCGCAGGAGTGATTTGGGCGTCATCACAATCAGCGGCTTTCTCTGCTTTCGGAGCGCCTGACGCCTGAGCAGGTGAAAGATTTGCGCCGGCGTGGTGGGCACGCAGACTTCCATGTTCATTTCGGCGCAAAGCTGCATGTAGCGTTCCAGCCTTGCCGAGGAATGTTCCGGTCCCTGTCCTTCATAGCCGTGCGGCAAGAGCATGACCAGACCGCAACCGCGTCCCCATTTGGCCTCGCCGGAGGAGATGAACTGGTCGATCACCACCTGCGCGCCATTGGCGAAATCGCCGAACTGCGCTTCCCAGACGACCAGGCCATTGGATTCGGCGGTAGCGTAGCCATATTCAAAAGCCAGTACGCCTTCTTCGGAAAGCACGGAATCGTAGCACTGGAAACGCCCCTGCTTTTCCTGCAAATGCATGAGCGGGCGCCAGGTGCCGGAATGCCATTCCTGACGCTTCTGGTCATGGAAGGCGGCATGGCGGTGAAAGAAAGTGCCGCGCCCCACGTCTTCTCCGGAAAGACGTACGCCATAGCCTTCGGAAAGCAGGGTGGCGTAGGCAAGATTTTCCGCCATGCCCCAATCGAAAGGCAGTTCGCCCCGTCCCATGGCGCGGCGATCCTCGACGATTTTCTGCACCCTGGGATGCAGGATGAAGCCTTCCGGAAAGGTCGTGAGACGCTCGGAAAGACGGGCGATTTCCTGCGCCGGGACGCGGGCGTCGAAGGTTTCGATGTACTTCTTGGCGATGAAGTTTTTCCAGTTCTGCGTCTGGACGCGCTTGTAGCCGGAAAGGACGGGATTGTAGAGCAGGTCGCCCTTGTCCAGATGAGCGCGATATTCCTGGATCATGGCCTCCGGCGCGTCGGCGGCGAGACTGCCTTCCGCCACCAGCTTGTCGGCGTAAATCCGGCGCGTGCCGGGGTGCGCATGCACCTTCCGATACATCATGGGCTGCGTCACCATCGGCTCGTCCTGCTCGTTGTGGCCGAGCTTGCGGTAACAGTAAATGTCGATGACCACATCCTTGCCGAATTCCTGACGGTAATCGACCGCCAGCTTGGTCACCAGGGCCACCGCCTCCACGTCGTCGCCGTTTACGTGGAAGATCGGCGCTTCCGCCATCTTGAAGATTTCCGTGCAATAGTAGCCGGAACGGTAATCGCGCGGGTCTGACGTGGTAAAACCGATCTGGTTGTTGACGATGACGTGGATCGTGCCGCCCGTGCCGTAGCCGCGCGTCTGCGCGAAATTGAGCATTTCCTGGTTCACGCCCTGCCCCGCCACCGCCGCGTCGCCGTGGATCAACACCGGCATGATTTTTTTCTTGCCGCCTTCGCCATAACGCAGTTGCCGCGCATGGACCGATCCCTCCACCACCGGATTGATGATTTCCAGATGCGAGGGATTGAAGGACAGCACCAGATGCACTGGCCCGCCGGGCGTGCCGACATCGGAAGAATAGCCGAGGTGGTATTTCACGTCGCCCGCCGAAAGCTCGGAAGCCTTCTTCCCTTCAAATTCGGCAAAGAGCATGGAAGGCGGCTTGCCCAGGGTATTGACCAGCACATTCAGGCGTCCGCGGTGCGCCATGCCGATGACGATTTCCTGCACCCCCTGCACGCCGGCGACGCGTATCAGTTCATCCATGGAAGCAATCAGCGATTCGCCGCCTTCGAGCGAAAAGCGTTTCTGCCCGACATATTTGGTATGCAGGTAACGCTCCAGCGTCTCGGCGGCGGTGACACGCTCCAGGAGGCGCTTTTTGTCTTCCGCGCTATAGGCGCCGCGCGCGCGTATGGGTTCCAGGCGTTCCTGTATCCAGCGTTTTTCGCGGATTTCCGTCAGATACATGTATTCGACGCCAATGGAGCCGCAGTAGGTCGCCTTGGCGGCTTCGAGAATCCTGGCAAGCGGCGCGTATTCGCTGCCCATGCGAAACGAACCGGTGTGAAAGGTGCGGTTCAGATCGGCATCGGAAAGCTTGTAATGGGAAAGTTCCAGTTCGGGAACAAACGGGCGCTCCTTGTGTTTCAGGGGGTCGAGGTCGGCGCGGCGGTTGCCGAGAAAACGGTAGGCGTTGATCATCTGCAGGACGACCACCTGCTTGCCGTCATTGACCGGCGCGGCGGCCATCCGGCGAATGAAGCCGCCTTTCTTTGCCTGATCGGCAAAGGCCGCGATGACCGGCGCGTGCGGCAGGTCTTTTTCCACATAGCCAGGCTGACGCGCCAAATCGTCAAAATAAACGCGCCAGTCTTCCGGAACATTTTCCGGATGATCGAGCCAGGTTTCGTACAGGCTCTCGACAAAAGGCGCGTTGCTGCCGTAAAAGAGCGTGGTTGCGAGTTTTCTTTGCATTGTTTTTCCGCGAAAGATTATGAGATTGAGGCGGGAATTGCGCGGATAAAAACGCTGTTGTGAAAAGAAGATGGCCGACAACGCGCGGCGCTCTTTCCTGGGAAGAGCGCATGGAATTCCGCAACGCCTTGCACGGCCATGATCTTTTCAAGGAGTTCAGCGTTTTTCCAGGGGCATGACATCCCGCCGGGCCGCGCCGATGTAGAGCTGGCGCGGACGCCCGATTTTGTATTCGGGGTCGGTCAGCATCTCTTCCCACTGCGCCATCCAGCCCGCCGTGCGCGCCAGGGCGAAAATACAGGTAAACATCGAGGTGGGAATGCCGATTGCCTTTTGCACGATGCCGGAATAGAAATCCACATTTGGATAGAGCTTTTTCTCGATGAAATACTCGTCTTCCAGGGCGATTTTTTCCAGCGCCAGCGCCAGCTTGAACAGGCGATCATTTTCCAGCCCCAATTCGGTCAGCACTTCGCGGCAAACCTTGCGCATCAGCTTGGCGCGCGGGTCGAAGTTCTTGTAGACGCGGTGCCCGAAGCCCATGAGCTTGAAGGGATCGTTTTTATCCTTGGCGCGTTTGATGAATTCGCCGACGCGCGACGCGTCGCCAATTTCTTCCAGCATTTTCAAACAGGCTTCGTTCGCGCCGCCGTGCGCCGGCCCCCACAGGCAGGCAATGCCCGCCGCAATGCAGGCGAACGGATTCGCGCCGGAAGAACCCGCAAGGCGCACGGTAGAGGTGGAAGCGTTCTGCTCGTGATCGGCGTGCAGGATGAAAATCACGTCCAGCGCGCGCGCCAGCACCGGATTTGGCCGGTATTCCTCGCAGGGTATGCCGAACATCATGTACATGAAGTTTTCGACATAGCCAAGATCGTTTCTCGGATACATGAAGGGCAGACCGCTGTTGTACTTGTAGGCCATCGCCACAATGGTCGGCAGCTTGGCGATGATGCGGTTGAAACTCATGTCGCGATGCCCGACGGCGGAAAAGTTCATGGCGTCGTGATAAAAGGCGGAAAGCGCCCCAACCACGCCGGTCATGACCGCCATGGGATGCGCGTCACGGCGAAAACCGTTGTAGAAGCGGGTGAGCTGGTCATGCACCAGCGTATGCCGCCGGATGGTGTTTTCAAAGTCTGTCTTCTGCGTGGCGGTGGGCAGTTCGCCGTTTTTCAGCAGGTAGGCGACTTCCAGAAAATTGCACTGTTCCGCCAGTTGCTCGATCGGATACCCGCGATACAGCAGTTCGCCCTTGTCGCCATCGATGTAGGTGATGCTGGATTTGCAACTGGCGGTAGACAGGAAGCCGGAATCGTAGGTGAATACCCCGGCCTTGCCGCCCAACGCGCGAATGTCGACACAGTCATTGCCATGTGTGGGCGCAAGTACCGGCAGTTCGATGGTCTTGCCTTCTATGTTCAATACCGCGATGCGTTCGGATGTCATGATGTATTCTCCTGTTGTGGTCATGTTGAAGCAAAAACGCCCCGAAAAACAGACTCAAGGCGTGAGGCCGCGGGCGAATGCAATGTCCAAAAACGGCATCCGCCCTGCCCTCCTTTTTTATGTGCATTCACGCAACATGGCGACAATCGGCGCCAGGCGAGTGTCTTCGCACTCGTTCCGGGCGCTGATCAGGCGCCACAACGCCATGTCATCGTAATCAGCAAGCTCGATGAAAGCCTGCTGTTCGGATTCGGGGAGCTTTCCGAAGGTATTTTCCAGAAAACGCCCCAAAACCATATCCACTTCCAGCATTCCGCGGCGGGTGCAGCGCCAGCGCAGACGCTCGAAAGCGGCGCGTTCCATCAGACCGCCCGCGCCGCCAGCATGTCCCGGATATTGCCGATGGCGCGCGTGGGATTCAAACCCTTGGGACAGACATCGACACAGTTCATGATGGTGTGGCAACGGAACAACCGGTACGGGTCTTCCAGATTGTCCAACCGCTCGTTGGTCGCCTGGTCGCGGGTGTCGGCCAGGAAACGGTAGGCGGCCAGCAATCCCGCCGGCCCCACGAATTTGTCCGGATTCCACCAGAACGAAGGGCACGAAGTCGAACAGCAGGCGCACAGAATGCATTCGTAGAGGCCGTTCAATTCCTCGCGTTCCTCCGGCGTTTGCAGGCGCTCGCGCTCCGGAGGCGGATCGTTGTTGACGAGATAGGGTTTGATGGAATGGTACTGCCTGAAAAACTGCGTCATGTCCACCACCAGGTCGCGGATGACCGGCAGTCCCGGCAAGGGTTTCAGGACGATGGGTTCTTTCAGGGAATCCAGTTCGGTCAGGCAGGCGAGACCATTCTTGCCGTTGATGTTCATGGCGTCCGATCCGCACACGCCCTCGCGGCAGGAACGGCGATAGGAAATCGTCTCGTCCCTGGCCTTCAGCCGGGTGAGCGCATCCAGCAGCTTGCGGTCATTGGAATCCACTTCCGCGGAAATGTCCTGCATGTAGGGACGTTCGTCCTTGTCCGGATCGTAGCGGTAGATCCTGAATTGCACTGCGCGTGTCGTCATCTCTTCTCTCCTCGTTCCTTGTTCTCAGTACGACCGGGTTTTCAGGGCGATGGTCTCCACCGTGAGCGGTAGAAGACGCACGGGTTTGTATGCGATGCGATTGCCTTCCCGATGCCACAGGGTATGCTTCAGCCATTCCTTGTCGTTTCGTCCATTGGGAAATTCCGGCGTATCCGGCGCGTCGTCGCGCACATGCGCGCCGCGCGATTCCTTTCTCGCCTCGGCGGAAATCATCGTCGCCTTGGCAACCTCGATCAGGTTTTCAGTTTCCAGCGCTTCCACCCTTGCCGTGTTCCAGACCTGCGACTTGTCCCGTATTTCCAGGTTGCGCACCATTTTTTCGACTTCCAGGATGTGCGCAACCCCTTTTTGCAGCATATTGGCAAAGCGGAACACGCCGGCGTGATCCTGCATGGTGCGGGCAATCGCCTGCCGCGCCTCATAGACGCTCACTCCGCCCTGGCGCTGGTCGATGGCCTCGATCCGGGCGCGGGCGTGATCGGCGGCATCGGCGGGCAGATCCCGGTGCGCCTTGCCAGTCTTCAAGTCTTCCACGGCGGAATCTCCCGCCGACTTGCCGAAGACCAGGAGATCGAGGAGCGAATTGGTGCCCAGGCGGTTCGCGCCATGCACGGAAGCGCAAGCGCACTCGCCCGCCGCGTAGAAGCCGGGCACCACGGCATTCCCGCCGTCCGCGTCCAGAAACGCCACGCGCCCGTCGTAGCTCGTGGGGATGCCGCCCATCTGGTAGTGCGCGGTCGGCACCACGGGAATGGGCGCCTTGATCGGATCGACGCCGGCGAACTGGATGGAAATTTCCCGAATGCCGGGCAGCCGCTTCAGGATCGTTTCCGGATCGAGATGGGTGATGTCCAGGAGCACATAATCCTTGTTGGGGCCGCAACCGCGCCCTTCCTTGATCTCGGTGGTCATGGCGCGGGAAACCACGTCGCGCGAAGCCAGGTCCTTGGCGTTGGGCGCATAGCGTTCCATGAAACGCTCATTGTCCGCGTTTCTCAAAATTCCGCCTTCGCCGCGCACCCCTTCGGTAATCAGCACGCCCGCGCCCGCCACGCCCGTCGGGTGGAATTGCCAGAATTCCATGTCCTCGAGCGGAATCCCGGCGCGCGCCGCCATGCCCAGCCCATCGCCAGTGTTGATGAAGGCGTTCGTGGAAGAAGCGAAGATGCGTCCCGCGCCGCCGGTGGCGAAGATCACCGCGCGGGCATGGAAGACCGCGATCTGGCCGGTTTCCATCTCCATCGCGGTCACGCCCACCACCGCGCCTTCCGCGTCGCGGATCAGATCGAGCGCCATCCACTCGACGAAGAACTGGGTGTTGGCCTTGACGTTCCTCTGGTACATGGCGTGCAACATGGCGTGCCCGGTGCGGTCGGCGGCGGCGCAGGCGCGGCGCACCGGCTTTTCGCCAAAGTTGGACATGTGTCCGCCGAAGGGACGCTGGTAAATCTTGCCGCTGTCTACGCGATCGAACGGCATGCCGTAGTGTTCAAGGTCGACCACCGCTTCCACAGCCTTGCGGCACATGTATTCGATGGAATCCTGATCGCCCAGCCAGTCGGAGCCTTTCACCGTGTCGTACATGTGCCAGCGCCAGTGGTCTTCCTCGGAATTGCCCAGCGATGCGGCAACGCCGCCCTGGGCGGCCACGGTATGCGAGCGGGTGGGAAAGACCTTGGAGAGCACGGCGGTCTTCAGACCCGCTTCGGAAAGTTGAATGGCGGAACGCAGCCCCGCGCCGCCCGCGCCAACGACGACGGCGTCGAATTTGAGAATGGGAACACTCATTTACAGCCTCCAGAGAATCGCGGCAATCCAGCCGGAATAACCCGCCAACAGCAAAATCGTCAGCACATGCAAGGTGAGACGCACGCTCACCGGCTTGACGTAATCCATCCACAGGTCGCGGATGCCAATCCAGGCGTGATAAAACAGCGAAAGCGCGAACAGGAAGGTAAAGAACTTGACCGGCCCATTGGCGAAAATGCTGCGCCAGATTTCAAAGTCCGCCGGTTTGAGCACCAGGAGAATCGCCACGATGAAGACGCTGTAAAAGGACATGACGGCCGCTGTGGCGCGTTGGGCGAGCCAGTCCTTGAGGCCATAGTGCGCCCCGACGACGATACGGTTGTTCACAGCAGCACCCTCCAGCAAATCAACGCGGTCAGCGCCAGGCTGACGACAAAGACGATCACGGCGGAACGCCGCGCCGCCGCCAGGTCTACGCCCACGCCAAGGTCGAGAAACAGAAAGCGGATTCCCGCGCAAAAGTGATGCAGGAACGCCCAGATGATTCCCGCGAACAGCAGCTTCATGCACGGATGCGCGGCAATGCGGGCAAACCACGCAAAGCTCTCCGGCGAGGTCACGCTGGCCTGGAACAGCCAGAGCAGCGGCGCCAACAGCAGGAAAATCCCCACGCCGCTGACGCGGTGCAAAATGGAGAGCTTGCCCGGCAAGGGCAGCTTGATGGAAAACATGATGGAATAGAAGTCCAGATACTTCGGACGTTTCCGGATACGCATCTCACTCATGAACATCATCCTCGAAGGTTCGGAAAAACCGGCGGCAAGCCGCCGACAACCAGCACACAGCCAAAAGGCCAGTGATTATACCTTTGAAAAACAGCGCGCTCGCCCAAGGTTACGCAAACACCGCAAAAAAACCATCTTCAGCCAAGTTCGTTGTAATAATGGTGCCGGTCTGTCGCATAGAATCCACGCCGCCATTCCACGGGATGTTCCGCGTAGGCGTAGGCGCGCCGTTCCACGAGGAGCAGCGGCGCGTTGGGCGCGACTTCCAGCAGGTTGGCCGCGCGCGCCTGTGCCGCCACCGCCCGCACCCGTTCTTCGGCGCGAGTCATGTGTACGCCGAAGCGTTGCTCGAAAAAACGGTAGAGCGATACGGCACGGTTTTCCTGCTCCAGCATCGCCAGCGTCAGTTCGCCAAAAATTTCCATCCGCAGGAACATCTGGTCGAAGACGACAGGACGCGCGCCAAAGCACAGCAAACGCTCGACCGCCATTACCGCGTCGCCGGGCTGGATGACCAGCGCCGCCGCTATCGCCGCGTCCGCCGTCTGCGCGCCACAGGAAAGCGGCAGGCTGCGCTTTTGCTGCGCCAGACCGTCGTCGGAACGTAGCCGCAGGAAACGATAACGGGCGGGCGGATCGCCGTGCGAAGCCACGAACGTGCCCTTGCCCTGACGCCGAACCAGCAGGTTTTCGCTGGACATCTCGTCGATGGCCTTGCGCACCGTGCCCTGACTCACGCCAAAACGCGCCGCCAGTTCCGCTTCGCTGGGAATCAACGCCCCCGGCTCCCACTCGCCCGCGCCCAGCGCGTTCATCAACAGTGTCTTGATTTGACGATACAACGGGCTGAAAGTCGGCGAAGCCGCCGCCTGGCGAATGATGTGCGGAACGGAAGAAGAAAGCGCATCGGACATGGCGAGACATTACAGCATAAAAAACACCAACTGTCTATCTTATATAAGACACATCACTGATTTGACACCGGACAAGGCAAGCTTCTACCATAGACCGCTTTTTCGCTGTTTTCATCCGGCAAAGGCACGCATGCGCTCGTTGGCGCGCATCCAGCATACAAAAGATTCTTTCACCCCTAAGAGGAGATTTTCATGGCATTCACACCCCCCCCCTTGCGCGTCGCCGTCACCGGCGCCGCCGGCCAAATTGGCTACGGTTTGTTGTTTCGCATCGCTTCCGGCGAAATGCTGGGGAAAGACCAGCCCGTCATCCTGCAACTGCTTGATCTGCCTGCCGAGAAGGCGCAAAAGGCGCTCCAGGGCGTCACCATGGAACTTGATGACTGCGCCTTTCCGCTGCTTGCTGGCGTCATCGCAACCGGCGATCCCCGCGTGGCGTTCCAGGATGCCGACATCTGTCTTCTGGTCGGCGCCAAGCCGCGCGGCCCCGGCATGGAGCGCGCCGATCTCCTCAAAGACAACGGCGCGATCTTCACCGTGCAGGGCAAGGCCATCGCCGAGAACGCCAAGGAAGACGTAAAGGTGCTGGTGGTCGGCAACCCCTGCAACACCAACGCCTACATCGCCCGCGCCGCCGCCATCCAGGTTGGGCGCACCAATCCGGCCAACTATCACGCCATGCTGCGCCTCGATCACAACCGCGCGCTCACGCAGTTGGCGCAAAAATCCGGTCGCCCGGTCTCCTCGCTCAAGAAACTCGTGGTTTGGGGCAATCACTCGCCGACGATGTACGCCGACTATCGTTTCGTCACATCCAACGGCGAAAGCGTGAAGGCGCTCATCAACGATGAAAAATGGAATAACGACGTCTTCCTGCCCACCGTGGGCAAGCGCGGCGCGGCGATCATCGGGGCGCGCGGCCTTTCTTCCGCCGCTTCCGCCGCCAATGCCGCGATCGATCACATCCGCGACTGGGCGCTGGGTTCCGGCGACTGGGTCACCCTGGGCATCCCCGCGCCTGCCGACAACGGCTACGGCATTCCCGAGGGTCTCGTCTTCGGCCTGCCCTGCAAGTGCGAAAACGGCACTTTCTCGCTCATCCGGGACCTGGAAATCGACGGCTATTCCAAAGGCAAGATCGCCGCGACCCTGAAGGAACTGGAAGACGAGCGCATTGCCGTGGCGGATCTGCTGAAAGCGCGGTAAGATACGCGCTTGATGACGCATAACGCCGGAATCGCTGGATTCCGAAGGAAGGGAAACCCGGTTATCTGCCGGGTTTCTTTTTACGCGTCGGACAATGCAGCATGTCTGGTTTTTCGCGACTGGCGCGAGAAAATTTAATAGAAGTCGAGGAGATTCGCATGAGCAGATCGTTGAAGATGGTTGGCGTGACGGTTGTCCTGGCAGGGTTGCTGGCCGTCGGCGGCAGCTATGCAGTTGGTGTTTTTTTCAAGAAAGACTTCCAGGAGCGGGTGGAGAGAGCAAATCGCTGGTTGCAGACGCGTTCCATCCGCAATATCGGCGTCCAGGTGGAAAGCTATGATTCGGGACTCTTCAGCGCGACGGCGCGCACCCGCGTCACGCTGGAGTCCGAGACAATGCTCACCGTGAAACACGATATCCGTCACGGCCTGGGCACGGGGCTTGCGTCTTTCGGGACGATACATTCCGAAGTCGAACTGCCGCAGGGGCTTTCCGAGGTGGCGCGCGCCCTGTTCGGGGGCGAGCTTTTCGAAGGCAAGGCGCCGTTCACGGTCGACAGCGCCATAGGCTGGACAGGCGGCAAGCGACTCCGCATCGAATCGCCCCGCTTCGCGGGCAAGGCGAGGGGCGTGATGGGCATCGACTGGGGGGGGATCGACGGAGAAATCACGATGGACTCCGGCCACAAGAATATTGCATGGCGGATCGAAGCGCCCGGCCTGTCCATGACGGACGGCAAAAACAAGGTGGAAATCGGCCGCCTGTATACCACGGGAGACACCGTCCGGCCGGGAACGCGTTATTTCCGCGTCGGGCAGATGGAACTGGGACTCGACAAGTTCGTCGCGCACATGGAGGAAGGCAAGCTGCGGCGCGATTTTCCCGATCCTCTTGAAATGGAAAACCTGAAACTGTCTTCCGACATCCGCGAAAATGGCGAAACCATCGACTCCGCGCTCACCTTCTCCATCGGCAAGTCGCTAACGGAAGAAGTTGCGGTAGACGAGGCGAAATGGACGTTCGCCGTCGAGAACCTCGACGCCGACGCGCTGGATACGCTCACGCGGATCATCGAAACCTCCTGGCAGGAAGACGGCAAGACGCTCGCCGATGCCCTGAAGGGACAGGAATCGACCCTGGCGTCCGCGCTTTTGCGCCACAAGCCCGTCATCGCGCTCAAGGAGGCCAGCCTCCGGTTGGCGCAGGGCGAATTCCGGGCGAGCGCGCGCGTGAGCTATATCGGGGAAAACCTGGACCTGGATCGATTCGACCCGGAACGTGATCTGGCGATCGATGTGGAGTGCAGCGTCTCGCGCACGCTCCTCGCCTATCTGATCGGCCTTGAGGCAAGCAAGCAAATGGCGATCGGCGACGCGCAAACGGAAGAAGCGCTCAAGGCGTTCGCCACGCAATTCGTCGACCAGCAAATCAACGAACTGATGAACAAAGGCATCTTCGTCGAGAAGGATGGCCTTTTGATCGCAACGCTGCACTTCCAGGACAAGACGCTAACCCTCAACGGCAAGCCGTGGAACGAAGAAGAAGCCGGAGGACTGTTTTCCGGGCGGCTACCATAACGTGTGCAGCAAAAAGTAAAGAACCGCTTTTTGCGCGGCAAAGCTGCATTTTGCCGCGCAAAAACAGCCTTTGGCTGTCCTGCGGCCTTCGGTCTTGTGCTGGTTCAGTTAGCAAAAAAGGGAAAGCAAAGCCAGTCCCTTTTTTGATGGAAAGACAACGAAAAACCGCCGCCCGCCTGCGCGGTCACGGGGCGCGCTGCGCGCGCCACAAGCATCATCGTCACTTGGAATATCCAGCAAAAACGAAACGCCACGCTAGACGATGTCGTCACAATTCAGTCGACGATGGCGCTTCCGATTTTTTTGGCGCAGGAGCGCATTGCATGCCCTCCTTCCTTGCGGGGGAGCAACCGTGTTCGCTGTCAAAAAGTTTTTTTCCGGGCGCAAGGCGACAAAAACCATCATGCCGATCGAGCCATTGGCATTCCATCTTGCGACTGATCCCAAAACGCTGGCGCAACGCGCTCATGCTGCTTCCTTCCTTGCTCGCCAGCAACACGAATTCCGTTCTCTTCTTCACCACGGTGATTTCCTTCCACGGCATCTCTTTCCCCCGCTCATTCGCAACGGGGAAAGTGTTGCCCATGTCTCGGCACTTAGCGACCCAAATATAATCAAGGCCAGAGAAACAGCAACAAAAAATAGAAAGGTCGCATTGGTTTCCGGTAAAAAATGAAATATCCCAATCGGAACGCCAATAAGAAAACCAAGAACAAGGAAAAAGAATAGGGCGGCCAAATACGAGAGAATACCCACAAGAACATCCATCGTCATTTTCCTTTCAATAGCTGGCGCATTCATGAATTGAATGTCAATATGTTATTCCATTTGGTGTTCCCCATAGTTGGGGACGGAATTTTTCCAGTCACAAATGGAATTCCTGGGTAAATCCATTTTGATGATTCGTTCAGACCAATCTCCTTGTTCTTGTTCTTCAAAGAATTCTTTTACAGTTACGGAAGAATCTTCTATATTTACTATAAGACCAAAATCTTCTCCCATGTGTTGTCCTTTATATGTGGTGACATGAAATCCGTCAGGCGTTCCAAAACATGCTTGCCAACTATGCTTTCCCCGCCTTATCCCGGAGAGCGCCAGATCTTCCCGATTATATCTTGCAAGATTTATTCTGGATTGTAGTTTACCAGAAATTGTTTCCAATATTTGGCTTCCAATCAACCTCTCATCGTCAGACAGATCATCGATTATCCATGCATGAATGAACACAGGCCATGATACATACCGCGGAGTTTTTATCAAAATTTCTTCGTGTACAATACGTCCATTTTCATGGGTTGCCAATCTCTTCCTTTCGCCAGGCATGGAAGGCTTTTCCTGATCGGGGAATTGCGGATGACCGCCGAGATATATGCCGACATATGCCTTCTTTGATTTTTTCACAAAAAATACCCTGAAATCCATGATATCATTCGCATCCGGATTTCTTTCTTCCATGAAAAATCCATCGGGAATATGAATGTCTATGAGTTCTTTTATTTTTGGCGGATGGCGCTCTTCAACCTCTTCTCCATGCGCGTGCGCACTCCACAGCAGTGCCATAATCAGCAGAAAGAATGAAAAATTTTTCATTTACGAATACCTCTCACGAACCATTGCAGGATTATAGCATCATTCTTCGCCAGCGCCAATTGTTCGTTTCCCCATTTTGATAGCGGTATTTCGCCGTTTCAGGCGTCCTTTTTATGTCCCAATGCGGCCAAAAGTACCAACGTATCGTGTTTCGGGATGTCGAGCCGGGTTTCCATTTCCCGCCAGACGGAGAGCGGGCCGGTCAGGCAGCATGCGCCCAAATCCAGCGTCTGCGCCGCCAGCAGGAGGGCAAAGGCGGCCATCGCGGCGGAGAGTTCGCCGCCCCAGAGGAGCGCCGCCTTGTCGCCCATCGCCATCTGCAAGAAAGCGGGCGGCTTGCGGCAGGTGATGACGGCAAGCGCCGGAACATCGCCAAACCAGAAGAAATTTTCCCCGTAACGCCGCATTTCCTCACGGCAAAAAGCGGAAGGGATTTCAGCGCACAACCCGGCAAACGCGCGCGCTCCGGCATCGGCCAATGATCACAGCATGAGCGGATCGGTAAGGAAGGCGCAGGCCAGATGACGTTCGCCGCCCGCCTGCGGCGTCTGATGGAAGGCCGCCGCAAGAGCTTTTAAGGTATCCGCTTCCAGTGGACGCGGCGCGAAATCGCGGCAGGAATGACGCGTTCGCAAGAGTTCCATCAAGGTGTCGTAATTCGTGCGCATGACATCATTCCCCCGTCTCGCCCCGCTTCAGGATCAAACTGGCATTCTGGCCGCCGAAGCCAAACGAATTGGTAAGCACGCACTGCGCGGCGCAAGGTTCGGCTTTTTTCCCGGCGTGGTTCAATTCGCATCCCTCGCCGACTTTTTCCAGTCCGATGTTGGGCGGAATCATGCCGCGCAACAGGGTATAGAGACAGGCAATGACCTCGATGGCGCCCGCGGCGGCGATGCCGGCAAATATCGTTCGCCCCAGCAGCCCGTTCAGTTAATTGGCGTGGAATTCAGCAAGAAGGAACGCAATGTGGCGTGGTTCGCGATGGGCAGGCGAAGCCGACAGAGTCACGGAGATTTGGAAAGGGAATCATAGGGTTTGAAGGCGAAGACCTGCTTTGCCTTCAAACCCAAACCACAGCGGATTCACTTCTCTTCTTCTTCGTCCGGCAAATCCGTTTTCACGTCTTCCCCGTCGCCCTCCTCCAGCTCCAGCATTTCGTTCAAAGTCTGGGAGATTTTCCGGAGTTCCTGGAGGGCATCGAACAGTTCCCATCCGGTTGTCTCCACGATGTCGCAGGCAACGTGTTGGGCATCTTCGGCGCAGATTGTTTCCAGCGTTTCCCGCGCTTTTTCGACGCCGCCTTCCGCGAAGGCGGTCACCATGTTTTCGCAGCCGGAGCGTATGCCGGCCTGGCACATTTTGGCGTAGAAGGGCAGCGCCGCTTGCCAGTCGCCTTGCAGCGCCGACTGGTGTCCCATGCCGTTGCAGCCTTGCATGCCGCCGCGCGCGCAGCAGCTTTCCATGTCTTCCCCGGCGCGGCAATCCATTTCCAGTTGCGTTTCGCGGTAGGCGACGGGAGCGGCGCAGCGCGTCTCGCCGCCCGTGCGCTGATAGATGGCATAGCGGTTCCAGCTATCCTGCCCGACGAGCGTTCCATCGGAAAGCGCGCGCAGGACGAAATCCCCGCCCTTGTCGTGCCGGATGCGCACCAGGCCGTTTTCCAGGCGGGCGCGGGCAAGGAACAATTCCCCCATGCGCGTCTTGCCCCGGTCGCCAAAATCGAATTCCGGCATCAGCCCGCGCTCGTTAAGCGCGGCGTAATGGCCGCAGGGCAGCGTCTCCAGCGCCGCGGGAGTAAGATTCGCGCCGGACAGGGATTCGAGCGCCCCGGCGCGCCGGCAGGCTTCCGGATCGCCAATCGGCATCTGGCAGGCGCGCGCAAAAACTTCCAGCGCGCGCGGGTATTCTCCCGCATCCCACAGATGTTCGGCGGCCTTGGCGCAAAGTTCGGCGGAGACATTGGCCTGGCACAAGGCGGACAGACGTTCCAGCATCGCCTTCGGCAAGATGACCGGATCTGCGTAGAGGGACTGGAAGGCGTCCGCCAGCCCTTTTGCGAGAGCTTTCCCGATGAGTTCCTGGATGCGTTCTCCGCAGGCGGCCTCATCGTACGTGGCCTCTCCTTCGCGGCAAACGGGCGGCGGTTCCTCTTTTTTTTCCTCCGCGCCGCTCTTTTCGGCAGACGCCTCCTGGCTGCGCTTCAACAGATCCAGACAGGCGAACGGCAGACGCGCATCGCACAGGGTTTCGAGTTGCGCAACGCTCTTCTCGCGCAGCGTATCCTGGCAGTCCGGCAGGTTTTCCCAACAGGCGCGCGCTTCGGGATCGGAGGAGAACGCCTCGTCCGCCTGGCAAACAAGGGACGCAACCCGCGGGAAACGCTGGGAATCACCGCCATACAGCCCGGCCAGTATCTCGCCGTCCGTCGAACGCCGCAGGGTTTCCCGGTCGTAGGGATTGGAAAGATTGACGGCTTCCAGGCTATCTCCGTTCTGGCGATAGTGGTAAAAGCGGGGCGGCTGGTTGCGGGTGCGGATTTCCAGCCGGGAAGGACTCACAATGGCGATCATGATTTCTTCCTCGCCATCCTGGTAGCTCGCGCATTGCGGCGCGCCCAGCGCGTAACCCGCCGCCATGCACCAGATTGCGATGCCCGCCAGCAGATGATAAAAGACCTGTCGATGCGGGGAGACAAGGCGCGTCCCCGCAACAGACTCCATGCCGCCGCATGCGGGCGCTCCACCTTCGGCGCCCAAGCCGTTTTCTCGCATCGCCATTCCTCCGCCTTCGTCTTCCGAGGCGCCATGCCTCGCGCCCCGCACAATAGCACCGGTACTTCATTCCCGCAAACCGGAAGAAGTAAATGCCGTGTAGATAACCCGCGCCAAGCGAAGCACGGCCTCTTCCTCCCCTGAGAACCTGTTCATCGTCCCTGGTTCCTTGCGGCCTCTGTTCCATCTTTCCCGCTTCGTCAAAAGCGAGGGCAGCAGGCCCGCGGCAATCCAGACGGCGGTTCCGTTACCCGAAACGCCAGGGCAAATTGAAAGACCGTCTGGATTGCCGCGTCGCTACGCTCCTTGCTTTTGACGGGCTTGGCGCGCACGCACAGATTTCCCTCCACTTTCAATTGCACTCCCGCAAGGGGGAGGAGAATACCGCGCGGCGGCTTTCATGGTATGATGCTCCGCGATCAGGCGCACCCCGGAAGACGGCAAGATTCCAGACGCCTCGCCCATTACTCCCTACACCCGGCGGCAACAGCGAGTCGCCGCCAAAGCAAGGCCATGTCCCCGGAAAGGAAAGACGCCATGCCCTTCCCAACGCCAACCCGCGCCACCCGCCGCCGCCTCCTGGTCAGCCTCGCGACGCTGCCGTTTCTTTCTTCCACGCCGCCAGCCTGCGCGTTCGGCAAAAAAAGCATCCGCGACTTTGGCAAGACATATGACTACCTTAAGGACGCTGAACTGCGCCTTAAGGAAGTTAACAGGCAGCGTATTGTCATCAAGAACGCTGATTTTTCTGGTGAAGATTTCAAGGATGTCAGTTGGGGGTACTTCGATTTTATCGACTGCGATTTCAAAAGCAGTTATAACATCATGCTCATCCAGTTGGCAGACTGTACATTCACTAATTGCCAATTTCATGGTATTTTCAAGTTTGGAAATACCAGAAATACACGTTTTTTGCGCTGTACGGTAAAAGGAGAAATGCCTATCCTAAGTTTTAGTAGCCGGACAAATAACCTCATGTTTGAAGAATGTGAATTCATAGGAGATTCGGGTGATCCGAATCATCAAGGGGGTGTCATTTGTCATGGTGAAGTTGAATTCATTAATTGCAAATCTCGTTGGTTTGGTCTGTCAGGCTATAAAAAAATGGTGCTAAAAGAATGTGTGACTTATAGCGCAACTTTGGAAACAGCTTCCCCTGGAGAATACAGCGACAAAAGCAAGATGCCCTATTCGGATTTCCTGCTGGAAGACTGTGATTTTACGCGCGGGGTAAGTATGATGAACCCCAAACTCAACAGTTTTACCCTGAAAAATTGTAAGGTGGGGGTGTTTAAAACCGAGGGCAGCGTCGCGCGGGGCGATGTGCTGGTAGAAGGCGTCAAGGAAGGGCATCTCGATCTTTCCGCCAGTAATTTTCAGGGGAAACTGACGGTACGCAATTGTTCTTTCTACAAGTCGTATAACGGGTACAGTTTTCAATGTCCGGGGATTGTTGCAGCCTACACGCTGGTTGAAAACATCACCTGCGGTTCCAGTCCTGCCAATATTTCGGGTGCTCCCAATGAAATGACGGAAGAAGATCGCCTACCAAAAACACAAAACAAATCCCTCATCATCCGCAACTGCAAGATTCCGCACCTGAAAGTAGACTGGGCGCAGACCGAACACCTGCGTATCGAAAACTGCCAGTTCGACTATCTGGACATCAAGGATGGACGCATCGGCAAGCTGGAGATCATCGGTTGTACCCTGGTAAAACTGGACGTTTCCAATACGCAAGTCAAGACCCACGACGTGCGCGTCCCGGAAGGCGGCAAGATTTCCGGTCATGT